>CAZJUE010000009.1:10061-24276 GCA_964549025.1 uncultured Anaerolineaceae bacterium
TGGCCGACCCCGCCGCGGCCCATCCGTCAGCTAACGACCTGATCTTGGTAGCGATCATCAATGCGCCGCGCGATCTGGAGATCGCCCGCTCGCTGGGCTGGTATCGAATCCCATTGGTCAGCGCGCCCAGGACGGTCCGCGTCGATTGGCTGGCGTTGTACCTGCCCGGCGTTTTCGGCCGCTTGCGCTGGTCTGTGCGGTACTTGGCCGAAGTGCGCGGCCACGAGCTGCGCACCCGCCGCGAGCTACTGTTCGATGAACCCGATCACCCGCGCGCCGATGAGCCCTACTTCAAGCTGCAGCTCGGACCGCTGCGCGAGCTGCGCCCGCCGATCCGCTCGCGCAGCTGGCGGCGCTTCACCTTCCTCTACACCACCGGCGAACGGCTGCTGCGCGCCGAGGATCTCACCCAGCTGACGCTTCCCTCCAGCGAGGTCAAGCAGCGATTGCTGCGGTAGCTAAACGTCAGCCGAATAGGAGCGCCGGCGTCTCGACTTGAGCGCGGGCCCGATGTATCATGGGTCCGCTTTGCCTGCGGAGCCCATAATCGTGGAACGCCCAGTACTCCACCCGTCCTGCCACGCGCCGCATCCCCCTGATCACATCCATGAGGAGCTTGCATGAAAGCTGTGCGAATCACGCTCGCCGTGCTGCTTGCCATCGTGGTGCTTTCGGCGACCAGCCCGGCCGAGGCGCAATCCAAGACCTTCGTCTGGGAGACCTATGACGTCACCCTGGCGATCCAAACCAATGGCGACTTGCGGGTCATTGAGCGCCAGCGAATCCGTTTCACCTCCGGGTCGTTCACCTTCGGCTTCCGTGACATCCCGCTGGACAAGACCGAAGGGATCACCGGCGTCAGCGTGAGCGAACCGGGAGCGGGAGCCTACGCCGAATCCGGCAGCCAATCGCCGTACACTTTCAGAACCAGACGGGAAGGCGGTTCGCTGGTGATCAACTGGTACTTCCCGCCGACCGAGAATGCCGTGCGCACCTTCGATTTGGCCTACACGGTGCACGGCGCGCTGCGGATCCACGATTCGGGCGATAAGCTGCAGTGGTTCGTATTCCCCACCGAACGGGCTTTCGGAATCCAGGAGGCCAGCGCTACCGTGATGCTTCCGCCGGGAGCGAGCTTCCAGATCATCGACTCGGCCGGCGTGGAAGCCACCTGGGGCCAGAATGCCGACGGCACCGGCGTGACCTACCTGGCCACCCGACCGATGTCGACTTCCGACTACATGGAGATCGGGATCGAGTTCACCCACGGCGTGGTGCCAGCCAGTTCGCCGAGCTGGCAGGCCGCTCAGGATGAGGCGGAGAACTACGAACTCAACGTCAAGCCCTTTATCGATTTGGGGCTCGGGCTGATTGCCGGCGTGATCGGATTGGGTGGACCGGCGCTGGTCTATTTCATGTGGTACACGCGGGGCCGGGATCCGAAGGTTGGTCCGGTTCCCGAATACGTCGATGAGCCGCCGGACGATTTGCCGCCCGGCGTTTTGGGTACGCTGCTGGATGAAAAGGCCGACATGCGCGATGTGGTGGCCACCATCATCGACCTGGCGCGCAAGGGCGCGATGAGCATCGAAGAGACCGGAAACACCGGGTTTCTTGGGCTGAGCGGCCCCGACTTCGTGTTCAAGAAAAGCCCCAATCCACCGGAGCTGAATCCGGTTGAGCAAGAGGTGATGCGCGGCATTTTCCGCCGCAGCCGCGATGAAATCGAGCTCAGCGACCTGCGCAACAAGTTCTACACCCGGCTGCCCAAGATCCAGAGCAAGCTCTACAAGGAAATGGTTTCGCGCAAGTTCTTTCGGAGCAACCCGGACAGCACCCGCAAGGTTTGGCGCGGTATCGGGGTGGCCGTGATATTTGGAGCGGTGTTCCTCGGCGGGTTCGCCGCCGCGGCGCTATCGAGCTTCACCAGCCTGCTCCCGTGCGTGATCGGGGCGCTGGTGGTGGTGGGAATCGCGATGGTGGTTGCCGGCGGCGCCATGCCAGCCAAGACGGTGCAAGGCGCCGAGGCGGCCGAACGCTGGAACGCCTTTAGGCGCTACCTGATCAACATCGAGAAAATGGCCGAAATGGAGAAGGTCGGCGAGTTGTTCGAACGCTACCTTCCCTACGCGATCGCTTTCGGCATCAAGGAATCCTGGATCAACAAGTTCAAGGCCTATCCCAGTACGCCGGTTCCCGGCTGGTACTTCCCCTACTACCGCACCGCCGGTGTCCCAGCCGGCAGTGGGGCAGGTCGCAAGGGCGGTGGATTGGCGTCGCCGATGGGCGGCGGCACAGGGCCGGGCGGCCTGCAAGGTATGTCCGACAACCTGGCCGGCGGCCTGCAGAGCATGAGCGACGGGCTGACCAAGATGCTCAACAGCACTGGCCGGGTGCTGCAATCTGCCCCTTCGTCCAGCGGCCGAAGCGGAGGCGGCGGATTTTCCGGCGGCGGCTTCAGCGGCGGTGGTGGAGGCGGCGGAGGCGGCGGCGGATTCGGATAGTCCGGGTCATTACCGTACACGATAAGGAGAGTCCCATTTGAGCGGCAGAGTCTCAGGACTGGTGTTTATTCTTGGCGGAGCGGCCTTGGGTGTGATCGGCTCCGCCTGGCTGATTTCACAGGTCGCCGACGGCCGGATGCAATCGGGCGGCGCCTTGGTTGGGGCTTTTGTGCTGGCAATCCTGGTGCTGCCGCTGGTCGGTGTCGGCGTGATGCTGATGCTGCGTGGAAGACAGGAAGAGGCCTCAGACGAGGAACGCGCTGAGCTGCGCAAGATTCTCGACCTGGTGAAGAGCCGCGGCCAGATCCAGGTCAGTGAGGTGGTGATCGAGCTGGGCACCAGCACCAAGGAGGTACAGGACCAGATTCACTCACTGGTCGGAATGGGCTTATTCAGCGGCTACATCAACTGGGAAGAAGGGACGCTGTTCTCCGAAGAAGCGTCCAAGATCCGCGACCTCAAGCGCTGCAAGGTGTGTGGTGGAGAGGTCGAGTTCGCCGGCAAGGGCGTTGTGGTTTGCCCGTACTGCGGCACCGAGTATTTCCTGAATTAATCCCCTTCACCCAAGAAGCGGGCGGTCCGCGTCTGCCCCAGAGCTCCATCGACTCGAAAGTTCTATAATCCGCGTATGGCACGCACGTTGATCCGTGGCGGAACGCTGCTGACGGTGCGCGGCGAGCAGCGTGCCGACTTGCTGATCGAGGGCGAGCGCATCGCGGCCGTCGAGGAGTCACTTCCGGCTGAAGATGTGGAAGTGATCTCGGCGGAGGGCAAGCTGGTCATGCCTGGTGGCATCGACCCACATACCCACTTCGACTTGCCGATGTTCGATACCGTATCCTCTGACGATCACTACACTGGCTTGAAAGCCGCCGCCTTCGGCGGTACCACCACCGTGTTGGACTTCGTCCCGCTCGACCATCCGACGGTGGAGGCCAGCCTGGAAGCCTGGCAGCAAAAGGCGGCGCGCAAAGCGGCCATCGACTATGGGTTGCACATGAACATCACCCGGCTGGACGAAGGGGTGCGGGCCGCCATACCCTGGTTGGCCGACCACGGCGTCACTACCCTGAAGGTATTCACCGCCTACAACGGCCGTCTGCGGCTGCAGGACGGTGAGATCTTCCAGGTCATGCGTCTCGCTGCCGAGCACGGCTTGCTGACCATGCTGCACGCCGAGAACGGGGACGTGATCGAAATCCTCACCGCCGAGGCACTGGCCGCCGGCCACCGCTCGCCGGAATGGCACGCGCTCACCCGGCCGGCTTGGGGCTCGGTGGAGGCAGTTCTGCGCGGCGTTGCGCTGGCCGAGCAGGCCGGCGCAACCCTGTACGTGGTGCACCTCAACACCGCCGGCGGGCTGGACCAGGTGCGCTACGGGCGCCAGCAGGGGGTGCGAGTGATGGGCGAGACCTGCCCCCAATACCTGTTCTTCACCATCGATGATCTGCGCCGTCCGGAGGGGGCGCGCTGGGTGTGCTCGCCGCCGATGCGCACCGCAGACGACAACGCAGCGCTGTGGCAGGGGCTGTCGGACGGCAGTATCCAGACCGTCGGCACCGACCACTGGCCATTCTTCAGCGACGGAACCCGACCGATCGAGTACGAGGGAGCCGAAATCGCCATTCCCGGCAAAGAGCTCGGCGCCGGTGACTTCACCAAAATCCCCAACGGGCTGCCCGGCGTCGGCGACCGGCTGCCTGTGCTGTGGACCGAAGGAGTGGGCCGCGGGCGGATCAGCATGAAGCAGTTTGTGGCGCTGACCAGCACCAATCCGGCGAAGATTTTCGGCCTATATCCGCAGAAGGGCGATCTGCTTCCCGGCTCGGATGCCGACCTGGCAGTCTGGGATCCCGATCGCCAGCTGACCTACGGAATGGCGTATGCGCACCACCGCACCGACTACAACCTGTACGAGGGTCGGGAGCTTAAGGGTTTTCCCGAGAAGGTGTTCCTGCGCGGTCAGCTGATCGTGGACGGCGAGCGCTGGCTGGGCCGGCCGGGGATGGGGCGATTCCTTGAGCGCCAGCCGTCAGCGGAGGTGCTTTAGCTGGTGGTGTGGGGAACGTGGTTCGCTGTCCAAAGCGCCACGCTTGCGCTGTGGCTCTGTGACCTGCCGGGAAGGAGATCGGTACCGCATTGACCAAAGCCGATAAATTGGTTGTCAGCAACGCCAAGCTGATCACCTGGGGCGAGCCCAACCAGATCCTCGAGGACCAGGCGCTGTACCTTGAAGACGGGCTGATTGTGGAGCTTGGCTCGAGCCAGCAGGTCGAGCAGGCGCATCCGGATGCGGAGCGGCTGGATGCCGCCGGCCAGTACGTGATGCCGGGCAACCTGTGCGCCCACACCCACTTCTACGGGGCCTTCGCCCGCGGCATGGCGATCCCCGGGCCGGTGCCGGTCGATTTTCCGGAGATCCTGCGCAAATTGTGGTGGCCGCTGGACAAGGCGCTGGACGATGAGACAGTGCGCTACTCGGCGCTGGTCTCGCTGGTGGACGCTGTCAAACACGGCACCACCACGTTGATCGACCATCACGCTTCGCCGAACGCCATCGATGGCTCATTGGATGTGATCGCGGAGGCGGTCGAGCAGAGTGGCCTGCGGGCGGTGTTGTGCTACGAAGTCACCGATCGCGACGGGCCCGAGGTGGCGCAGGCCGGCATCGATGAGAACCTGCGCTTCATGGAGCGGGCCGCCGGCGGTCAGTTGGCAGGCGGCCGATTGGCCGGCACCTTCGGCCTGCATGCCAGCATGACGCTTTCGGATGCTACGCTGGACGCCTGCGCCGACCAGGCGGACGGATTCCACATCCACGTCGCCGAGCATGAGGCCGATCAGGAAGACAGCCTGAAACGCTCCGGATTGCCGGTTGTCGAGCGCCTGCAGAAGCATGGTATCCTGACGCCGCGCACCATTATCGCCCATGCAGTGCACGTTAACGAGCGCGAGATCGAGCTGCTGGCGGACAGCGGTGCCTGGGTGAGCCACCAACCACGGTCTAACATGAATAACGCCGTAGGCGTGGCCGAGGTAGAGCAGATGCGGCGCGCCGGCGTCAGAGTTTGCCTGGGCAACGATGGCTTCTCCAACGCCATGTGGGAGGAGTGGAAGACGGCCTACCTGGTGCATAAGGTCTGGCATCGAGACCCGCGCCGGATGCCCGGGGGCGAAATTGTTGAACTGGCGGTGACCAACAACGCCGCGCTGGTGGAAAGCTTCTTCGCTGGCGCGAAGCTGGGGGTGATCGAACCAGGTGCGCGGGCCGACTTGATTGTGGTGGATTATCATCCGACCACACCGATGACCGCCGACAATCTGCCCTGGCACATCTTGTTCGGCTTCCATGAATCGATGGTGAGCTCCACCATCGTGGACGGACGGCTGTTGATGAAAGAGCGCGAACTGCTGACGCTGGATGAAGCCCAGATCACCGCACGTTCCAGAGAGCTGGTGCCCGGGCTGTGGGAGCGTTATCGGAGCTTCGTATCCTGAGCGGGAGCGAGCATGACTGATCGAATGATACTGACCCTGGGCATCCTGGGCGGCACCGGCAAGGAAGGGCAGGGACTTGCCTATCGCTGGGCCAAGGCTGGTTACCACGTCATTGTCGGCTCGCGAAGTGAGCAGCGTGCAACCGCAGCCGCCGAGAAGCTGAACGATCGTCTGGGCAAAGAGCTGATTGAGGGTTTGCCCAATGAGAAAGCCGCCGAAGCCTGTGACATCGCGGTGCTGTCGGTGCCGTATGCCGCCCAGCACGACATCCTGGAATCGGTCAAACAGCACCTGGCCGGCAAGGTTTTGGTAAACGTGGTGGTCCCGATCGATGCCGGCGATCGTTTCACGGCGGCCGTGCCGGAGGCAGGGAGTGCCGCCCAAGAATCGCAGCTGCAGCTTGGCGATCAGGTGATGGTGGTGGCCGCTTTCCAGAACGTCTCCCACGTCCATTTAAATGAAGACGGCCCCGTACCATGCGATGTGCTGGTTTGCGGCGACTCGGAGGCAGCCAAAGAACAGGTGCTGCACATGGTGTCGGCCGCCGGGCTGGTCGGCTGGGACGCCGGCAAACTGGCCAACGCGGTGGTTGCCGAAGGATTGTCTTCGATCTTGATGTGGATTAATAAGCACTACGAGATGAGAAACGCCGGGATTCGGATCACTGGACAGCAATCCCCGGCCTGATCGTTCCCCCATGCAAATGACCCTTACCGCCCTGCCGGGCTTGCCGCTGGTGCAGCCCGGCGATGATCTTGCGGCGCTGATTCTTGCCGGCTTGCAGCGGGCCCAGATCGACCTGCAAAGCGGCGACGTGCTGGTGGTCGCACAGAAGGTGGTCTCCAAGGCCGAAGGGCGTCATGTGGACCTGAGCACCGTGGAACCCTCGCCGCGGGCCCGGCAGCTGGCCGACCAGACCGGGAAGGATCCACGGCTGGTTGAGTTGATCCTCTCCGAGAGTCGATCGGTGCTGCGCACCCGACCGGGACTGGTCATCGTCGAGCACCGGCTGGGGTTCGTGTGCGCCAACGCCGGCATCGATCACTCCAATGTCGAAGGCGAGCAGACGGTGCTGCTACTGCCGGCCGATCCTGATCGTTCTGCCAGCGAGCTGCGTCAGCGAATACAATCGACGAGCGGGGCCGAGATCGGC
Source organism: uncultured Anaerolineaceae bacterium (assembly GCA_964549025.1). Classification (GTDB taxonomy): domain Bacteria; phylum Chloroflexota; class Anaerolineae; order Anaerolineales; family E44-bin32; genus JADFRG01. The sequence goes on from CAZJUE010000009.1 coordinate 17,217, forward strand.
GTACTGGTGATCGACTCGCACGGGCGTGCCTGGCGAATGGGGACCTCCGGCGTAGCGATCGGCGTAAGCGGCTTACCTGCATTGCTGGATCTGCGTGGCGAGCCCGATCTTTTCGGGGACCCGCTGCTGGTCACTGAGGTCGGATTGGCCGATGAACTGGCAGCCGCGGCTTCGGCGCTGATGGGTCAGGCGGGCGAGGGGCGACCGGTGGTGCACTTGCGAGGCTTGCCGTATCCGCTGCGCGAGGCGAGCGTCGGGGAACTACTGCGTCCCGAGGAACAGGATTTGTTTCGCTAGTGACAGGGAGTCAACCGTGAGCGACTACGGCCCTGGGGGGTTCGAGGCGCTGGCCACCAGTCGACGCTCGATCCGCAGCTTCAGCGACGAACCGCTCGAACTCGAGCTGGTGGACCGACTGCTCTCGGTTGCCACGCGGGCTCCCTCGGCGCACAACCGCCAACCATGGCGCTTTGTGGTGCTCAGCGGTGCAGATGCCAAAGAGAAGCTGGCGCGGGCGATGGGGGATAAATTGCGCACCGACCGCTTGGCCGACGGCGATGATCCGCATGCGATACGCAAGGACGTGGAGCGTTCCTACGCCCGCATTACCGGCGCGCCGGTGGCCATCCTGGTGTGTCTCACGATGGAAGACATGGACCAGTACCCCGATGCGCGACGGCAGGCGGCTGAGCGCCTGATGGGCATACAGGGCGTGGCGATGGCCGGCCAGAACCTGCTGCTGGCGGCGCACGCCCATGGGCTCGGCGGCTGTTGGATGTGCGCGCCAGTGTTTGCGCCGGCGGTGGCCCGCGAGGCTCTGGGGTTGCCGCAAGACTGGCATCCACAAGGATTGATCTTGATCGGCTGGCCGGAGGGGATCCCAAAGGACCGCGGCCGGCGGCCGATCGAGGAGGTTTCGCGCTTCATATGAAGGTTGTTGCACTGGCGGGCGGAGTCGGTGGAGCCAAATTGGTCGATGGGCTGGCGGCGGTGCTGCCGCCGGACGATCTGACCGTGGTGGTCAACACCGGCGACGATTTCGAGCATCTGGGCTTGACCATCTGCCCGGATCTGGACACCGTCACCTACACTCTGGCCGGCATCGCCAACCCGGAAACCGGCTGGGGGCGTGGCGATGAGACCTGGAGCTTCATGGACAGCCTGCAGGCTCTGGGTGGCCCGACCTGGTTCAAGCTGGGCGACCGTGATCTGGCGCTGCATGTGGACCGCACCGCCCGGCTACGGGCGGGGGAGCCGCTCTCGCAAATCACGCGCCGGGTTTGCGATCAGTTGGGGATTTCTGTTGTGGTAATCCCAATGAGCGACGACCCGGTGCGGACCGCGGTGCAGACCGACCAGGGTCGGCTGGCTTTCCAGGAGTATTTCGTAGCCCGTCGCTGTGAGCCGGAGGTGCGCGGCTTTACTTTCGAGGGAGCTGAGAACGCAGCCCTCGCTCCGGGCATCGAATCCGCGCTGCATGATTGCGATCTGGTGGTGCTCTGCCCGTCCAACCCGTGGGTCAGCCTCGACCCGATTCTGGGCGTGCCCGGGATGCTGCCGGCCTTGGGGGGCCGGCCGGCTATCGGGGTTTCGCCGATCGTCGGCGGAAAGGCCATTAAGGGTCCGGCGGCCAAGATGTTCCGCGAGCTGGGGGTCGAACCGTCGGCGACCGCGGTTGCTGAACACTACGCCAAGCTGCTCGACGCGCTGTTGATCGACACCGTCGATACCGGCCAGGTCGATGCAATCGGCGCGCTGGGAGTGCAGTCCTTGGTCACCAACACGGTGATGACCGATCGGGAGGGCCGCATCCGGCTGGCCAGCGAGCTGCTGGCCTATGCGGCTGAATTGGAGCCGGTCCAGTGACCCTCTGGGCGATCGTGCCGGTCAAGCCGCTGCTGCGCTCCAAGTCACGCCTCAGCCCGGTGCTCAGTTCGGAGCAGCGGGCCAAACTCAGCCAGCAGCTGCTGCTGCAAACGCTCGACGTGCTCGACGAGCTCCCCGAGATTTCGCATACCTTGGTGATCAGCCGCGATCAACGGGCGCTGGCGCTGGCCCGCGAGCACAACGCCCGCACGGTGACCGAATACGGGTCTCCGGACCTGAACGTGGCATTGGCCCGCGCCACCGCGCTGGCCAAGAGCCAGGGTGCTACGGCGGTGCTGGTGCTGCCAGCCGATCTCCCGCTGATCGACGCACAGCATCTGCGCGAGCTCATCGAGCGGGCGGGAGAGCCACCGGTGCTGGTGGTGGCGCCCGACCGGCATGAGCGGGGAACCAATGCGCTGCTGGTGGCGCCACCCGGTTTGATAGAATACGAATTCGGGCCCGACAGCTACGCCCACCATCACACCCGGGGGGAGTTGGCTGGCGCCAGGGTGGAGATCTTCAGGTCCTTGGCGTTGGGCCTCGATCTCGACGTCCCCGAAGACCTGGAACTTTACCGCAATGACAACAACCGGGAGATCCGGCTAGAGCAATGAGCCTGAACCGAGTGGCACTGTACCTGCAAGACGCGCACGATCTGCGCCAGGGGTTGAAGTACGTTCAGTACGCCGAAGAGCACGGTTTCGAGGCGGTTTGGCAGGCGGAATCACGCCTGGTGCGGGACGCGATCGTGCCGATGGCGGCATACGCTGCCGTCACCGAGCAGTTGAAAATCGGCTCGGGCGTGATCAACAACTGGACCCGCAACATTGGATTGCTGGCATCCACCTTCCTTACCCTGGACGACCTGGCGCCCGGGAGAATCATCTGCGGCATCGGCGCCTGGTGGGACCCGCTGGCGCGCAACGTGGGCATCGAACGCCGCAAGCCGCTGACCGCTATGCGTGAAACCGTCGAGCTGCTGCGGCGGCTGCTCAACATGGAGCAGGTCACCTTCGAGGGCGAGTTTCACTCGGTGCAGGGCATCGAGTTGGATGTGGTCCACGGCCGGCGCGAACCGCGGGAGGTGCCGATCATGATCGGCGCCACCGGGATGGAGATGATGGAGTTGGCCGGCGAAATCGGCGACGGGGTGGTCTTGAATTACTGTGTCCCGCCGAGCTACAACGACCGCGCCCTGGAACACCTGGAGATCGGCGCCAAGCGGGCCGGGAAGTCGCTGGACGACATCGACCGACCGCAGCTGGTGGTGTGCTCGGTAGACTCGGACCACGCGCGGGCGTTCGACACCAGCCGCGAGCTGCTCACTCAATACCTGGCGCAGCAGCCGCACATTGCCAAGGCCAGCGGGGTGTCCGATGAGATCGTTTCCGAGATCCAGTCGATCCTCGGCTGGCCGGCCACCCACGAGCAGATCCAACAGGCCAAGCACCTGGTGCCCGACGAGCTCATCGGACGGATTACCGCTTCCGGGACGCCAGAGGAGGCCCGCGGCAAGGTGCAGGAATACCTGGATCACGGGGCCACCGCCCCGATCCTGTACCCGGTGGGCGGCGACGTCGAATTGCTGATCGACACCTTCAGCCCGCTCGGCTGAGCGCGGCGGCGATAGAACCGCATGCATCCCAACCTGACAAAGCAACCCAATTCCAAAGACTGCTTCGTGTGTGGGCTGGAGAACGTGCACGGGCTGCAGCTCAGCTTCTATCAGGATTCGGACGGCCAGGTGATCGCCGAAACCGTCGTGCCGAAACGCTTCCAGGGCTATCCGGGCGTGGTGCACGGTGGCATCGTGGCCTCGATGCTAGACGAGGTGGCCATGCGAGCGGCGATGGTCGAAGACCACAATCGCTTCATGGTGACTGCCCGTATGACGCTGCGTTACCGGCGACAGATTCCGGTCGAGCAGCCGCTGACCATGGTGGGCCGACTGGAGCGGGGCGCTGGATCGCGCAGGACCGCCCGAGGTGAGCTCCGCCTGCCAGATGGGAGTATCGGCGCCGAAGTGGAGGCGCTGATGGTGCGCTACCCGGAGGCGATTGACGACCAGGCCAACTTGGAGCGGCTGGGCTGGAAAGTGTATCCGGATGAAGTGGAGCAATCCGGCTGATGCTTGAATACCACCGACCGGCCTCGCTCGAGCAGGCGCTGGAGCTGCTGCAGCGGGCCGCGCCGCTGGGGGGCGGCACGGTGCTGACTCCCAACCGCCGTGGGCTGCAAGGGGTCATCGACCTGGCGTTGTTGGGCCTGGATCGGATCGAGCGCCGTGAAGGACAGATTGAGTTGGGCGCCGCGACCCGGCTGCAGCGCTTGCTGGAGGCCGAGTTGCCGGCCGAGCTGCAGCGGGTGTGCCGGCTGGAGGCCGGATGGAACCTGCGCAATCAGGCCACCGTCGCCGGCTCGATCGTATCAGCCGATGGCCGTTCGCCGCTGGCGACCATGTTGCTGGCCTTGCAGGCACAGCTGCATTTGGAACCGGGCAGCGAGACGGCAGCTTTGGATGCTTATTTAGAGGACCGGCCGCCCGACCGGTTGATCACCGTCCTACGGCTGGCGGTCCCGGATCAGTTGATCTACGACCAAGTCGCCCGCGCTCCCGCGGATCGCCCGCAAGTGTGCGTCGCGGCTGCGGAGCTGGATGGCAAACTGCGGGTGGCGTTGGGAGGCTTCGGACAACGGCCGCTGCTCATCGCCGCGGAGTGGTCGGTTGAGGAGTCGGCAGTCGAGCGATCAGCCGAAGCTGCGGCAGAGGCCTACGCCGATGCCGACGATGCGTGGGCCAGCGGCGAATACCGGGCGGCGGCCGCCGCCGCGCTGGCGCGGCGGGCGGTGGCGCAGGTGGTGGGTGAATGAGGGCTGATCGATGATCGTCGGCTTCGAACTGAACGGCCGCGAAGTAGAGATCGAGGTCTCGCCTTCGACCACCCTGCTTGCCGCGCTGCGCGATCAACGCGGGGTCTTCGGCGTCAAGCACGGCTGCGAAACCGGAGAGTGCGGCGCCTGCACGGTGCTGATGGACGGCGAGCCGATGAATGCCTGCGTGATGTTGGCCCCACAGGCCAACGGCCGCAGGCTGCGCACCATTGAAGCCGTCGGCGAGCATCCCGAGCTCGGTTGGCGGCAGACCGGCGGCCTCAGCCCGATCCAGGCCGCTTTCGTCGAGACTGGGGCGATTCAGTGCGGCTATTGCACCCCGGCGATGGTGCTGACGGCGGAAGCGCTGATCGAGCGCGAACCGGATCCGACCGAAGCGCAGGTACGCCAGGCGTTCTCGGGCGTGCTGTGTCGCTGCACGGGCTACCTCAAGCCGGTGCAGGCGGTGCTGCGGGCGGCGGCGACGATGCGCGGCGAAGAGGTCGAGCCGATCGGCGGCGCGATCCCGCTGCCCTCCGGACTGCTCGGAGAGCGTCCGCCGTTTGGGCCGCTGAGCGGCGAACCAGGGGGCGACGACGGCGAAGCCGGTGGCGAGGCTCCAGATGCGGCCGGCCCGGCTCCCGGCGCGGCAGAGCCGGCTGCTGAACGGCTTCAACCATCGCCTGCCTATGGGCAGGATCGGCCGCTCTCTGAGCTGCTCACGCGTATCCAGGTGATGCCGCGGATGAAGGTGGCGCCGGAGGCTAAGACGCTGCGCTCGGTCGGCCAGCCGGCCGCCAAAGTGGATGCGGTCAAACTGGCCCAGGGCAAGCCGGCCTTCGCCGCCGACACGGAGATGCGCGGCTTGCTCACCGCCAAGATTCTCAAGAGCCCACACGCGCACGCCCGCATCACCCGCATCGATGCCTCCAAGGCGCGGGCGCTGCCCGGGGTGGCGGCGGTGCTGACCTGGGAAGACCTGCCGCGGGTGGTGTATTCCACTGCCGGCCAGTCTGATCCAATTCCCGGTCCGCTGGATACCTTCTCACTCGACAACAAGGTGCGCTTCGTCGGAGATCGAGTGGCGCTGGTGGCGGCCGAGAGCGAGGAGATTGCCGAAGAGGCGCTCGAGCTGATCGAGGTCGAGTACCAGCCGCTGCCGGCGATCCTGGACATGGGACGGGCGATGGCGGACGGCGCGCCGGTGCTGCACGATGAGCCGGAGTACGTGGACTTCGACGAATCCGATGCCAGCCGCAATTTGGCGGCCGAGATCCGCATCGACATCGGCGACGTCGAGCAGGGTTTCACCGAGGCTGAGCTGATCATCGAGGGGGACTACGAGGTTCCCAAGGTGCAGCAGGCCTCGATCGAGCCGCATGTGGTGCTCACCTATTGGGACGAGGACGACCGCTTGGTGATCCGCACCAGCACCCAGGTGCCGTTCCACGTGCGGCGCCAGCTGGCGCCGGTACTGAACCTACCACCCAAGCGCATCCGGGTGGTTAAGCCGCGCATCGGCGGCGGCTTCGGCGGCAAGCAGGAAGTGATGATCGAGGACGTGGCGGCCCACCTGACCATCGCCACCGGCCGGCCGGTGCGCTTCGAGTACACCCGGGCGGAGGAGTTTCATGCCGGGCGCTCACGCCACCCGATGCGCATGCATATGAAGACCGGCCTGAAACGTGACGGCACCATCACCGCCAACGAGATGTACTGCCTGAGCGACACCGGCGCCTACGGCTGCCACGCGCTGACCGTAACCGGCAACACCGGCCACAAGGCGATGGCTTTGTATGTCGGCGACGGCGAGTATCGCCAGGCGCCCAACATCCGCTTCCACGCCGACGTGGTGTACACCAACACGCCGCCTTCTGGCGCCTACCGCGGCTACGGCGTGCCGCAGGGATTCTGGGCGGTCGAGCGGCACATGGAGACCATCGCCCGCCAGCTGGAGCTCGACCCGCTGGAGTTTCGGCTGAAGAACGCGCTGCGGGCCGGCGAGCTGCAGCCCTTCAGCACCGCCTGGTCGGAGGGGCGTGAACCACGACCGGAGACCATCGAAACCTGTGGCCTGGAGGAGTGCGCGGAGCAGGGCGCAGCAGCCATCGATTGGGCCGCCAAGTTCGGCAATCCGGAGTGGCGCAGCGTCCCCGGCGCGCGGCATTTACGCAAGGGCATCGGCGTGGCGCTGGTGATGCAGGGCACCGCCATCCCGTACCTGGACATGGGCGGAGCCAGCATCAAGATCAACGACGACGGCTCCTTCAACCTGGTGGTCGGGGCCACCGACCTGGGCACCGGCTCGGACACCGTGCTG
>CAZJUE010000010.1:0-11462 GCA_964549025.1 uncultured Anaerolineaceae bacterium
ATGCCGGTGCCGAGCGCCGAGATCATTGCCTTGACCTCGTTGTTGTCCAGCACCTTATCCAGCCGGGCGCGTTCTGTGTTGAGGATCTTCCCCCGCAGCGGCAGAATGGCTTGGAAGGTGCGGTCGCGGCCCTGCTTGGCGGTGCCGCCAGCCGAGTCGCCCTCCACGATGTACAGCTCGCTGCGTCCAGGATCGGTCTCTGAGCAATCCGCCAGTTTGCCGGGCAGGGTCATGCTCTCCAGCGCGCTCTTGCGGATCACCAGGTCGCGGGCCTTGCGGGCCGCGTCGCGGATGCGGGCCGAGGTCAGGCATTTGTCGGCGATCGCCTTGGCGGCCCGCGGATTCTCGGCCAGGAATTCGCCGAACCGTTCTCCGAGCACCTGCTGGACCTGGGTCTGTACCTCGGCGTTCATCAGCTTGACCTTGGTCTGGCTCTCGAATTGCGGGTCCTGGTGCTTGACTGACACGATAGCGGTCAAACCTTCGCGCGTGTCATCGCCGGTGAAATTAGCGTCCGAGTCTTTGAGCAATCCGGCCTTGCGGGCGTGATCGTTGATGGTGCGGGTGATCGCTGCCCTTAGCCCGGTCAGGTGGGTGCCGCCATCGACGGTGTTGATCGTATTGGCAAAGGAGTACAGTGATTCGGTGTACGAATCGGTGTACTGCAATGCCACCTCGATTCCGGTGCCGTTCACCTGGTCTTCAACGAAGACCACCGGGTGGAGTACGTTGCGGTTGCGGTTTAGGTACTTGACGAAGGATTCGATCCCGCCCTCGAAGTAAAAGCTCATCTGGCGCTCGCTGCGTTCGTCTAGCAGACGGATCATCACCCCGCGGGTGACGAAGGCCATCTCCCGAAAGCGCTGCGCCAACGTTTCGAATCGGTACGACACATCGCCTTTGAAGATCTCGGTGTCGTACATGAAGGTGGTTGTGGTTCCAGTGTCGGATTTCTTGCCTTTACCCACCGCCTTGACCGGACCGGTCGGCGCGCCGCGCTCGTAGCGCTGGGCGTGGACCCTGCCATCCCGCCGCACTTCCACCTGGCACCATTCGGACAGTGCGTTCACTGCCGACACACCCACACCGTGCAATCCACCGGAGACCTTATACCCCTCGCCGCCGAACTTGGCTCCCGAGTGCAGCATGGTCATCACCACTTCGAGCGCAGGTTTCTTGATTTCCGGATGGTCTTCCACTGGTATGCCGCGACCGTTGTCTTCGACCGTCACGCTGCTGTCTTCGTGGATGGTCACTACGATCTCGTCACAGGCGCCGGCCAACGCCTCGTCGATTGAGTTGTCGACCACCTCATAGATCAGGTGATGCAGCGCCTTGACGTCGGTGCCGCCGACGTACATTCCCGGCCGGCGGCGAACTGCCTCCAGCCCTTCCAGCACCTGGATGTCTTTGGCAGCGTAGCTGCTGGCGGTTCGTTTCAGGCTGGAAGAACGCCCGGTGGTGGTGCTCCGTGCGTTGCCCGTTCCGGTCGAGCGCTTGCCCTTGGTGCTACGCTTTGCCGTCGTCGACTTGCCGTCGGCCTTGCTCTTCGGCTTAGTGGATGACTTGGCCTTCGAGGTCGATTTGGGCTTGGTGGTCGACTTCGACTTGCCCTTGGAGGTCGACCTGGACTTGCCCTTCGTCGTCGACTTCGGTTTGGATGACTTCTTTGCCAATCTGATGCTCCTTTGAGTCGATTGACCCTACTGCTGATGATATCGGGCGGCAGCAGCCTGACGTAACGCCAACAGCCATTCGCGCCGTCCTTGATAGAAACTGTAGCTGGCCGCCAGCAGAGTGGTGCTGACAAATGCATGTCCCACTACCGCCAGCAGCGCAAACCATGTCCCTTCGGCCGGCAAACCCCAAATCAAATTGGTCAGCCAGTAGGTGCCGAAAGCCACAATCAGGAAACCCACCGTGGCCAGCAGATTCCAGCGCACCAACGTGAAGCTCTCAATCACTGCCCGGAACACCCCCATATCGTAGCGGATGATCCCGTGCGGGGTGAACACCAGGTACACCGCCATCCAGAACAACAGGGCGAACCCCAGGAAAAAAACCCCGGTTCCGAGCAGAGGCAGAATAAACCAGGCCACGGTGACTGCGGCTGCAACCGCACTACCAGCGATCAGGCCGCCCACAAACAAAAGCGCCCCGAAGCCGATCATACGCAGCCCGGCCACCCAGCCGCGTGCCAGGCGGGACTCGGGAGCCACCGCGGCCGCGATCCAGAGCTGATAGTAAGCGCCGATTGCCAGACCTGCGGCCGAAAGCAACAGCCAAACCAGCACCACCTGTCCCGGTTCGACGAATTCAAAGCTCGTGCCGCCTCCAAGCGGGTTGGTCAGCGGCATCCGCCCGGCCATTACGCTGGGCACACCGACCGGGATAGTGCTCAACGCCGACACCAAGTTGAAGCGTTCCACCATTGCCTGGAAAGTACCCGGCACCAACTCGGCCTGGCCGACCAACATGCCCTCTAGCTGCCGCAGCGAATCCGCCAATTCTTCTAGCAGGCTGGTGATTCGGATTTGGGGGCCTAGCCAGAGGAGCAGATCCAACAGCAGCGGCGGAACGATCAGAAGTGGGCGAGCGGCGACCCGATCGAAGCCCTGTGAAATCGCCTTGAAAACACCTATGGGCTCTGTCGAATCCACGAAATATGATTCTACCATGTGGGCGCTTTTCGGCCAAATTCCGCCCCTTTGGTGCACCGTGGGCCGCCTTGCCGGACCGCGCGGTGTGGCTGCCCGCAGCAGCCCCGACACGGGCTCGCATCCAGCCGCTGGCGGTTTGGCCGCTCAGATTGACCGGCTTATGCCGCTCCATTAGAATCCGACCCAGTGGCCGGACCCTGGATTGCACTACTGACCGATTTCGGCAGCCAGGACGCGTACGTCGGCGTGCTGAAAGGGGTTCTGGCTGCCCAATCCCCGCAAGCCAGGCCGATCGACCTTTCTCACCACGTCCCTCCGGGCGAGGTGGCCATCGGCGCATTCATGCTGTGGCAGGCCGCGCCCTACTTCCCGGCCGGGACCGTGTACCTGGCGGTGGTCGACCCGGGGGTCGGCTCGGAACGGCGTGGAATCGCGGCAGAGTGGCCTGACAAGCTGTTCGTCGGCCCGGACAACGGCCTGATCAGCTATTGGCTTGCCAACCAGCCGCCCAGCAGCGCCCACCAGTTGAGCCTGCCGATCGAACCCGCCAGCCACACCTTCCATGGCCGTGATATGTTTGCGCCGGCTGCCGCGCAGTTGATCACGGGTACGCCCGTCAGCGAGCTTGGCCCTCCCGCAGGTGATCTGGTCCGACTTGCCAACCCGCGGTTGGCGCCGGACGGGCCTGGTCGAGTGCAGGGTGAGCTGCTGCACTGCGACGCCTTCGGCAATTGGGTTACCAGCATCGGGGTTCTCGCCCGGGAACCGGGGGCTCTCTGGCTGCGCCCATGGCTGGGTGGCGAGGCGGTCGAGCTCAGCAGCTCGGAGCCTTGGGTGTTGCTGCCGGACGGAACCGAGCTGGCGCTACAGCGAACATTCAGCGACGTCACGGCGGGTTCGGCGCTGGCCTACGTCGGCAGCAGCGGGTTGCTCGAGATCGGGGTGAACCGCGGCTCGGCAGCCCAGCGCCTGAGCTTGAAATCCGGGCAGACCGTCGAATTGATTATGAAGGGATAAGCATGCCGGCATTTCAAATCGAAGGAGGTCAACCGCTGCAGGGCACGGTACGGCCCTCGGGCAACAAGAACTCCGCCCTGCCGCTGATGACCGCCTGCCTGCTGGCGGATGAGCCGGTGACGCTGCACAACTTGCCGGACATTCGTGACGTGCACACCATGCGCCAGCTGTTGGAGAGCCTGGGGGTGGCGACCGAATCAGCGGGCGACAGCTCACTGCGATTGGACGCTTCCGGCGCCAAACGGGCAAACCTGGATCCCGAGCTCTGCCGCCGGATTCGGGCCTCAATCCTGCTGGCCGGCCCAATGCTCGGCCGCTACGGCGGCATTGATCTACCGCCGCCGGGCGGCGATGTCATTGGTCGGCGCAGAGTGGATACGCACCTGCTGGCGCTGCAGAGCTTGGGCGCTAGCGTCACCTACGACGAACGGCAGTTTCATATGGACGTCAACGGAGGGTTGCGCGGCGCCGACATTCTGCTGGACGAGGCCAGCGTCACCGCCACCGAAAACGCAGTGATGGCCGCGGTCAAGGCCGACGGACGCACACGCATCCGCAACGCCGCCTCCGAACCCCACGTGCAGGAACTGTGCAGCTTCCTCAACCTGCTAGGGGCCAAGATCGAGAACATCGGATCGAATACGCTGCACATCGAGGGCGTCCCGGAGCTGCACGGGGGCGAATTCACCATCGGGCCGGACTATCTGGAGGTGGTCAGCTATCTCGCCGCCGCGGCGGTTACCGGTGGGGAGATCGAGATCCCGCAAGCCGGCACGCAACACCTGGATATGATTCGGCTGGTGTTCCGGCGCCTGGGAGTGGGGTGGGAGCAGCGAGACGATGACATCCAGATCCGGATTGGCGAGCCACTGCGGATTGAGTCGGACGTCGGCGGCTTCGTGCCCGAGATCACTGCTCAGCCGTGGCCGGCCTTCCCCACCGACCTGGTGAGCATCGCTATCGTTGTCGCCTCCCAGGCGGAGGGCAGTGTGCTCTTCCACGATTGGATGTACCCCAGCCGCATGTTCTTCGTGGACAAACTGGTCTCCATGGGCGCCCGCATCATCCTGTGTGATCCGCATCGCTGCATCGTGGAGGGGCCGACCCAGCTCATCGGCGAATACCTTGAGAGCCCCGACATACGAGCCGGGATGGCGCTGGTGCTGGCCGCCCTGGCCGCCCACGGCAGCTCAACCATCATGAACATCGGCCAGATTGAGCGCGGCTATGAGCGCATCGACGACAAGCTGCGCCGGCTGGGAGCCAAGATCGAGCGGGTCGCGGATTGAGGTTCCGCAGGCAATGCTTCCGCCGCGGAAAATTGGACGGTGTGCTGTCCGACATCGTCGTAGCGATGGGAGCGCAAGCAACAGGGCGCCAGTCGCAGTGTGGACCGGCAAATTGACCCTGTCAGAACGCTTGCGGTATAATCCGTCGGCGATCGGGGAGACACCCGGATCGCGGAAGTGATATGCCAAAACGAACCTACCAACCCAAGATCCGGCGCAGAGCACGGGTCCATGGATTTCGAGCGCGAATGGCCAGCAAGGGTGGCCGCAAGGTGCTTCGCCGACGCCGGCGCAAAGGGCGTCACCGCTTGGCCGTGCGCAAGAACCATCACGTTAAAAACGTCAACTGGAAGGCCTGAGGTTTGAATCGCCGCCCGGCTCGCGCATGGCGCGTGTCGGGTGAATCGCCAATTCAGGCTGACCAGCGCGGCGGATTTCAAGCGGGTGCGGCGGACTGGTAGGTCCTATGCCCACCCGCTTACTGTTTTGGTGGCCAGCCAAAATGGACTGACCCGCTCCCGCTACGGCGTGTCCGCCGGACGAGCTATGGGCGGCGCGGTGCGCCGGAATCGCGCCAAACGCCGTTTGCGCGAAGCGCTCCGCACGCTGAACCCGGAGATCGCAGCCGGTTGGGATTTGGTGCTGGTGGCCCGCCCTGGCCTGGACGAGGCTGAATGGCCTGAGCTGCTTGCGGCGCTGAAGCAACTGCTGCGGCGGGCTCGGCTGATCAAAGACAATAAATGAAAACCAAACCTGCCTCCGAGTGGGAGGCCGCCTTTGAAATGGAACCGTCGCACGCCCAGCATGACTCGGACGCCGAACTGCACCACGAGCCTGCCCTGCGTGAGATCCCGCTCCGCCTAGCCAACCTGCCGCGACTACCGGCATTGGCGGCGATTCGCCTCTACCAGAACACGGTGTCGCGGGCGCTGCCGGAAGGGACCTGCCGGTTCTATCCGACCTGCTCGCACTACAGCTATCAAGCCATTGCCAAATACGGCCTGCTGCGGGGCGGCGCGCTTTCCGTGCGCCGCATCGTGCGCTGCCAGCCGTTCAATCCAGGGGGCTACGACCCGGTCCCATGAGCAAGACCAAACGCACGATCGCATTAAGCGTACTGGTGGGCGGCTTATTGGTGAGCGCCTGTGCCGGCGCCGCGTTCCGCCAGGCTTCCAGTTGGCCGGGGGTCGCCAGCGACGGCACGACTGTATTCGTTGCGATGAATCAGTTTGTCTACGCGGTGGATCTCGGATCCGGCGTCGGGCGCTGGCAGTATCCTGCCGAGCCGGAGCGCAACCGCACCTTCTACGCTCCACCGGCTATCACCGAAGACGGGACGGTAATCGTCGCCGACTTCAACAATCAGCTGACCGCCCTGCGTCCCGAAAACGGCGTCGAGGTCTGGGGGCCAGTTTCGTTGTCGGATGATCGCAACGATCGGGTGATCGGAGCGCCTACTCTGGCGGGCGATCTGGTGCTGGTGCCGTCCACCGACGGCCGCCTGTATGCCCGCCGGATCTCGGATGGAGCAGCCGAGTGGAGCTTCCCGCCGGCCTCCAGCGAACCGCTGGATGAGGCCATCTGGTCGGCACCGCTGGTGGCCGGTGAACGAGTGTACCTGGCGGCCATGGACCATCGTGTGTACGCGCTCGAGCTGGCCACCGGCCGCGAGTTATGGGCCAGCGCTCCCGATCTGGGCGGCGCATTGGCCGATACGCCGGTACTTGCCGACAGCCGCTTGCTGGTCGGGTCGTTTGCCAGCCAGCTGGTGGCGCTCGATCCGGACAGTGGCCGGGTGATCTGGGAATACGATGCGCAAGACTGGGTCTGGGGTGCGCCGGCGGTAGATACGGAGGCCGCCTACTTCGGCGATCTGTCGGGCGAGCTCTATGCAGTGTCGCTCGACAGCGGCGCCGAGCTATGGACGTTTTCCGTTGGTGACCGGATCGCGGCCAGCCCAGCGATCAACGGTGACACAATCTATGTGGTAAGTGAGGGTGGGATGCTTACCGTGCGCGAGGCCAGAACCAACAATCCTTCCTGGCAGGCGACCATTGACGGACAGCTGCTGACCGACCCGTTGCTGGTGGACGGCACCGTACTGGTAGCATCCAACGAGGGCGAGCCGTTGATCGTCGCTTACGACGCCGAGTCCGGTGCGCAGCATTGGAGCTTCACCCCGTAGGGGCATGTATCGATGATTTGGGACACATTCATCCTAGACCCGATGATCAACATCCTGTTGTTCATCTACAACCTGCTTGGACCCCAGCTCGGGGTACCATTCGCCTTCGGGTTCGCCATCATTATCTTCACCATCTTGATCCGGCTGGTGACGCTGCCACTGACCGTCAGGCAGCAGCAGAGCACCCAGCGCATGCAGGAGCTTCAGCAAGACAAGCGCTTCAAGAAGCTCGAGCAGAAATACAAGGACAACCGCCAAAAGCTGCAGGAAGAGCAGATGAAGCTCTATCAGGAGATGGGGATCAATCCGCTCGCCGGCTGCCTGCCGTTATTGATCCAGTTCCCGATCTTGTTCGGTCTGTACGGGGCCATCATTCGAGCGCTGGCAAACTCTCCGGTGCAGCTGCTCGAGTTCTCACGCCACATGTACGACAGCGTCTCAGCGGCCATCATTCCTCTGCAAAGCAAGTTCCTTTGGATGGATCTCGGTCAACCGGAGCGGCTGCCGTTGGAGTTCCTCGAGGGGCTTGGCCCGCTGAGCGATGGCCTGCCGGTGCTGGCGATCGTGGTGGTGATCACCACCTATCTGCAGACCAAGCTCACCACCGCACCGCAGCCCGGCGGCCAGGGTGCCGGCATGACCCAGGTGATGAGCCTCTACATGCCACTGATCATCGGCTGGCTGGCCTACAGCTTCGCGGCCGGGTTGGCGTTGTATTTCGTGGTGAGCAACCTGCTGGGTATCGTGCAGGGGTTGGTGGTGAAGCGCATGGCGACCGGCTCGCAAGTCCAAGCCGCGCCCGCCAAAGCAAAAGGATAACTGGATAGATGTCCGAAGGAAAAACCAGCCTGGAAGTGATCGCACCGACCGTTGATGAGGCGATTGAGCGAGGGGCGGCCGAGCTTGGCTTGCCCAAAGACTCACTCGAGGTCGAGGTGCTGGATGAGGGCGGCAAGGGCTTCCTGGGCCTCTCTGGCCGCCAGGCTCGCGTGCGGCTGAGCGTCGGCGTTGGCGGCACCGGGCAGGCAACTGAGTCGGCCCAGGTTGAGGCGCCAGAGCGCGTGGAGCCGCGACCCCCAGCCGGTGAGCAGGATGAGTCGCTCACCGAGGAAGACCAAGAGTCGCTGCGGGTTTCGCGCGAAATTGTGTTGGAGTTGATCCAGCGCATGGGATTGGATGTGGACGTCGACTCGCGCTGGATCCCCAAAGATCCGGGCTCGCGCGTGCGTCCGTTGAAGGTGGACGTGCGTGGCCATGATCTGGGGATCCTCATCGGCAAGAGCGGCGAAACGCTCTCGGCGCTGCAGTACATCGCCCGGTTGATCGTGGCCAAAGAGCTGCACCGGCACGTGGCGATTGTGGTAGACGTCGAAGGCTATCGGGCGCGCCGCGAAGAACAGCTCAGCCGACTGGCACGCCAGATGGCGGAACAAGCCACCGAACTGAACCGCACTATGGAGCTTGAGCCGATGCCGGCCAACGAGCGACGCATCATCCACATCACCCTGCGGGATGATCCGGCGGTGACCACCGAAAGCATCGGCGAGGGGGCGCGGCGGAAGGTCACCATCATCCCCGCGGAGTAGGAGCGCCGATCGGCTCCCTCGAGTACCTGCTGGTCGGTCATCTCTCCGAAGACCAAACTGCGGACGGTCCGTCGTTGGGCGGAGCGGTCGCCTACGCCGGCCTGACCGCCGCCGAGATCGGTGCCTCGGTCAGATTGGTCACCGCCACTGCCGACTCCCTCGACCTCTCCGCGCTCGGCAATCTCGAACTCGCGCGGCGGAGCTCCACCAGCACCACCGCCTTCCACAACCATTATGACCAGCACGGCCGCACCCAGACGCTGCTCAGCCGAGCAGATGATCTGCGCGTGAGCGACGTTCCAGCCGAGTGGCGCAGCCCCAAGATCGCCCACCTGGCGCCCATCGCCCGAGAAATCGACCTGGAAATGTGCACCGCCTTCCCTGATTCGTTCGTCGGGTTGTCGGCACAGGGGCTGCTGCGCGATTGGGATGCGGAGGGCCGGATTTCCGTCGCGCCGTGGGACGACTGCCTGGATTGCCTGCGGGCGGCCGACGCGGTGGTGTTGAGCATCGAAGACCTGCAGGATTGGGAGTCGGCCGAGCGATTGGCGCCGCTCTGCAATCTGCTGGTGGTGACCCAGGGTGGGCAGGGAGCCCGCTATCATGCAGGCGGCAGCTGGCAAACAGTGGAGGGCATCGCCACCAAACAGGTCGATCCAACCGGCGCAGGTGACATATTCGCCGCGCTGTTCTTCTTCCTGCTGGCGAGTGAAGCTGACCCCGAGCGGGCGGCGCAGGCGGCCAACCGGGCCGCGGCGGCTTCGGTCAGCCGCGCCGGCCTGGCCTCAGCGCCGTCGGCAGCTGAAATTCGGGCTGCGCTCAAACCGATGAGGGTTTGATGCCGACCTACGCGCTGGTCAACCAGAAAGGCGGCGTGGGTAAAACCACCACCGCCATCAACCTGGGCGCCAACTTGGCGCTGCGCGGCGAGCGGGTGTTGATCGTCGATCACGACCCGCAGGCCAACGCCACCTCCAGCCTGGGCATCGAGCCGGAGCAGGTTGAGCTGAGCGTCTACGACGGCCTGATTGCCGGCGCTCCGATGGCGGATTGCGTGCTGCGCAGTCCCAAGCTCGGATTGTGGATCGTACCCTCCTCGCCGGCGTTGGCCGGCGCTCAGATCGAGCTGGTAGCGCTGCCCGAGCGCGAGCACACCCTGCACCGGGCACTGCAACCGCTGGATGGGCGCTTCGACTATGTGCTGATCGATTGCCCGCCGTCGCTGGGGTTGCTGACCGTGAATGGCCTGCTGGCGGCCCTGAGTGGGGTGATCATCCCTGTACAGTGTGAGTACCTGGCGCTGGAGGGATTGACCCAGCTGATGCAGACCTTACAGCGAGTACGAACTAATCTTTTCCCAGGACTGCGCGTTCGCGGGCTCTTGCCGACCATGTACGATGTGCGCACTCGATTGTCCAAAGAGGTGGTCGATGAGCTGCGCACCCACTTCGGTACCAGCGTCTTTCATACCGTGATCCCACGCAGCGTGCGGCTGGCCGAAGCGCCCTCACACGGGCTGCCGATTTCGGCCTACGCGCCGAGTTCGGCCGGCGCGCAAGCCTACCGGCAGTTGGCCGAGGAACTGCTGCGCGGTGACGGTGCGGACGTGTCGGCCGACCGATCTACGCATCGCCGGCCGGCCGACGCCGAAGCCGGACCGCTCCGCAAAGAGGCCGCTGGTGGCACGTAAGCGAGCCCTGGGAAAGGGCCTGGAAGCGCTGATCCCGGGCGGACCGGAGCTGCGCCCCGGGGTGCTCGAGCTGCCGATCGAGCATATCCAGCCCAACCCTCGGCAGCCGCGCCGCGAATTCCCCAAATCTTCGCTACAGGAATTAGCCGACTCGATCGCCGAACACGGCGTGCTCCAGCCGGTGCTGGTCACCCAGACCGGCGATCGATATCAGCTGGTCGCCGGCGAACGCCGACTGCAAGCCGCCCGGCTGGCCGGCCTGGAGGCCATTCCGGCGGTGGTGCGTGAAGCGGGCGAGCGCGCCAGCCTGGAGCTGGCGCTGGTCGAGAACCTGCAGCGCAGTGACCTGGGGCCGCTGGAAGCTGCCGACGGCTATCGCCAGCTAGTCGAAGACTTCGGCCTGTCGCACGAAGAGGTCGGCGCCCGGGTCGGCCTGAGCCGCAGCCGGGTGTCGAACGCGCTGCGCTTGCTCAAGCTCTCGGCCGCCGTGCGAAAGGCACTGGCAGACGGCAAGGTCAGCGAAGGGCACGCCCGAGCGCTGCTCGGCCTGTCTTCGGCGGGCGATCAATCGGCCGCACTGCGCACCGTGATCTCCCGGCAGTTAAACGTCCGCCAGACCGAGCAGCTGGTCAGACAGCTGACCCTTCCGGCGGCCAGGAAGACTGGCGGGCGCAAGCAGACCCCGGAGGAGGCTGATCTGCAAACCCGTCTGGAAGAGTCGCTGGGTACCAAAGTCAGCCTGCGCGGCGGCCGGCGGGGTGGCCGATTAGTCATTCACTACTACTCCGACGAAGAGCTCAACGCCCTCGCCGACCGCATCCTGGGCGAGCACTAGTACCCAGCGCCATAGCCCCGCTGTCGCTGCAGCTTGAAGATTTCGGCAAGAGCCACAATCTGCCCGGCGCCAAATCGTTGATCGACTAGGTCGAAGCCGAGTTCGAAATCGTGCGTTCCGCGCTGGAATCCACCCCAGAGGTATAATCCGCACCGCGCCGCAGGCCGCAACGTCGACCAGCGGCTTGCTTTTACCGCGCG
>CAZJUE010000010.1:11562-24065 GCA_964549025.1 uncultured Anaerolineaceae bacterium
GCGGTGGCCGCCATCGAAGCTGTGGGCGGCAAGGCGATTGCGCACCAGGCCGATGTCGGCGATCTGGAGCAGGCGCAGGCCATGGTTCAGTTCACGCTGGATGAATTTGAGGGGTTGCACATCCTGGTGAACAACGCCGGCATCATCCGCGACGGGCTCTTGATGAGCATGAAGGAAGAAGACTGGGATTCGGTGCTGCGCACCAACCTCAAATCCGCCTTCAACTGCTCCAAAGCAGCCATTCGTCACATGATTCGCAAGCGCTATGGGCGTATTATCAACATCACCTCGGTGGCGGGGCAGATCGGCAATCCGGGACAGACCAACTACTCGGCCTCCAAGGCCGGCCAAATTGGATTCACCAAGTCTTTGGCTCGGGAGGTCGCCTCGCGCAATATCACCGTCAACGCGGTCGCAGCCGGCTACATCGAAACCGCCATCTGGGAGAACACCGCCGAAGCTGCCAAGGAGGCGCTGCTGGGCATGATCCCGCTGGGTCGCCCTGCACGCCCTGAGGAAGTTGCCAAGGCGGTCGCTTTCCTGGCCTCTGACGATGCAGCCTACATCACCGGCCACGTACTCACGGTTGACGGTGGAATGGGAATGGCTTGAGCATGGCGAAGTCGAAAAGTAAAACAAAGGATCCCCAGGCTGATCGTCAGGCTGAACGCGCCCCCGGCATCACCACCATCGCGCCGGGCGTGCTGGTGCGCATCGCCCAGCTCACCGCGCTTACGGTTGAGGGCGTCAGCGGCCTGGCGGCCATTCCGGGCGGAGTCAACCGGCTGTTTCGCAAGGGATCCGGTGACGGAGTGCGGATCGCGGTTGAGGACAACACCGTGTCGGCCGATTTATATCTGGTGATGGAACACGGGGTCGACGTCCGTGCCGTCAGTCGCGAAGTACAGCAGGAGGTGGCCCGCGCCATGGAGGACATGGTCGGCATGCAGGTGCAGCGGGTGGACGTGCATATCGAGGAGATTGATCTCGACTAGATGAAGCGCGAACGACGCCGAGCCCGCGCTCTTGCATTGCAGGCGCTGTACGAAATCGACAGCGTCGGCCATCCGGCCGACGAGGTGCTGAAGCGCTACCGTGAGGAGCTCGGCCCGCAATCCGCCGAGTTTCTGGACCAACTGGTGCGCGGCACGCTGAAGGCGGCGGACGAGATCGATCAGCTGGTGGCCGAGAGCGCCCCGGAATGGCCGGTAGGCGAGCTGGCAGTGATCGATCGCAACATCCTGCGGCTGGCACTGTGGGAATTCCTGATCTGGGGCGAGACGCCGATCAAGGTAGCCATCAACGAAGCAGTTGAGCTCGCTAAGCGCTACGGTTCGGACAGCGCGCCACGCTTTGTGAATGGGGTACTTGGATCGCTGGCCAACCGCCGTGACTCGATGAACCCCTCCCCCGTCAACTAACGAAAAGCCCCTGATGGAGATCCTCGGGGTCGGACCGCTGGAAGCGCTCTTCGTGCTGCTGATCGCCCTGGTGGTGGTCGGTCCGCGCGATCTAGGCAAAGCCGCCCGCTCGGCCGGGCGAATGCTCAATCGCCTGTATCGCTCCGACGCCTGGCGCCAGATTTCCGAGGCCTCCCGCAACCTGCGCAGTTTGCCCAACCGCCTGGCCCGTGAGGCCGCGCTGGAGGAGCTCGACCAGGTGCGCAAGGACCTACGTGAGGAGGTCACCCGCGAGCTGCGCAGCGACCTGGGCCTCGAGGCTGCACCGGGCCAGCAGTCTGAGTCCCAAACTGAGCCTCGTGGTGACCGGCAGAGCGACGCTGAAGCGGGAACTGAGCCGTCTGCGGGCCGGCCGGGCGATGCCAAAGCGGAATCAACACCCGACTCCGAGCAGGCCTCGACCCCGGCCACAGGCGGACCCGGCCAGCCGGCGCCGCCGTCCTCCGAGCCGATGGCTTCCAAAACGTCTGCCGACCCGGAGCCCGCCGACGATTAGCCCATGCGCCGAGTGCTGAGCGCGGTGTGGCGGGTGATCAGCGCCCCCTTTCGGCTGATCACCTGGCCGTTCCGCAGGCTGCGCGATTTCATCAACTTCGAGCCGGAAGACACCGACACCGCCGAAGTGTTCTCGCGCGCCTTTCAGGAACCCGGGGTGCTGGTCGACCACCTGGAGGCGCTGCGGCGGCACCTCTTTCGCGCCATCCTGGCTATGTTCATCACCACCGGGGCAAGCTTCATTATTGCCCCGCGCATCCTGGATCTGCTGGCTCAGCCGATCGGTGGGATGGAAGCGCTGCAGGCTATTGAGGTCACCGAGTCGATCGGCGCCTTCATGCGCATCTCGCTGCTGACCGGCTTCGCGCTGGCGCTTCCCTACATTTGCTTCGAGCTCTTCGCCTTCATCAATCCAGGCCTCAAACGCAGCGAACGGGTGTTGGTCATCTTTGCGCTGCCGGTGGCCTTCCTGTTGTTTTTGGCCGGGATTGCCTTCACCTATTTTGTACTGCTGGAGCCTGCGCTGGGATTTCTGCTCAACTTCATGGGAATCTCGACCGTGCCGCGGCCCTCCAATTACATCCGCTTTGTCACCAATTTGATGTTCTGGATCGGATTGGCGTTCGAGTTCCCGCTGGTAATCTACGTGCTGGCCGGCCTTGGCCTGGTGCGCGCTGGTGCGCTGGCACGTGGCTGGCGCTACGCGCTGGTCGGCATCGCAATATTGGCGGCGGCCGCAACTCCGACCGTCGATCCGGTGAACATGGCGCTGGTCATGGCGCCGATGACCGTGTTGTATTTCTTGAGCATTGTGCTGGCGGCCATCGCCCAGGCCGGCCGACGCCGTCGGGCGGCTCGCACCGCGCCGGAGACCAGCAGCTAGGAGGTAGTTCTGCATGCGAACCGTGTACGCGTTGTCGGGAGGGGTTTCGAAATTCACCAAAGCCCGGCCGGACAAGACATTCCAGGCAGTGGTGAAAGAGGCCTACGACTATGCCGTCCGAGACTTGGGCCTGGACTTCCCGACCTTCACCTCGCTGGTGGACGGCTCGGTGGCCTCGTACTTCTCGGATCACTTCAGCCGCCAGCTGATGGCCGGCATCATGGCCCAGGACTACCTGGGCCTGTGCCCCAAACCCAGCCATCGGGTGGAAGGCGGCGGCGCCACCGGCGGGCTGTGCTTCCAGGAAGCCTGGAAGTCAGTGGCCTCTGGCCATATGGACCTCTGCGTGGCCTACGGCTTCGAAACCATGAGCCACGTCGAGACCTGGAAGGGCAACGAATTCATCGCGCTGGCTTCCGACGTTTCCTGGGATTACCCGGTGGGTGGGTTCTACTCCGGCTACTACGCCATGATGGTGACTCGGCACATGAAAGAGTTCGGCACCACCGTCGAGCAAATGGCGGCGGTTTCGGTCAAGAACCACATCAACGCCTATCACAATCCCTACGCGCAAAAGCGCAACCGCTACACCATCGAAGACGTGCGCAACTCACCGATGGTGGCCTGGCCGCTCACCCGGCTGGACATCTGCGTCATGTCCGATGGCGCGGCAGCCACCATCCTGGCTTCCGAGCAAGGATTGCAGCGTCTGGAAGCCGCGGGCGCCCAGGTGCGGCGGCCGCTGGTGGCGGTGACCGGCATCGGGCGCGGTACCGACGCGATGCGCATGGCCGATCGCCCGCACGTGGACTACGAGACCTTTATGCGCGACTATGCCACCGAGCGGGAGCGTGGCTCTGACGATACCCAGGCCTACTACCGCGAGCTGTGGGAACACGGGACCCGCTACCCAGGGATCCACTCCTTCCGCGCTGGACGCACCGCCGGCAATATGGCTTACCAGCATGCGGGCTTCGACGATCCGCTGAACGACCTGGATTTCATTGAACTGCACGACGCCTACACCTCCAGTGAGATCCAGACCTACGAAGACCTCGGACTGTGCCGCTATGGCGAAGGGGGCGAATTCGCCGCTTCCGGCAAGGCCTTCATGCCGGGCATCGAATACGACCTCGAGCTGGCCGACGATCCGATCTGCCCGGTTAACCCCTCCGGTGGCTTGATCGCCTGCGGACACCCGGTTGGCGCTACCGGCCTGATGCAAGCGGTATTCGCCATCTGGCAGCTGCAGGGGTCCATCGACCACCACTTCGGCGACGCCACGCTGCAGGTCCAGGACGCCAAGCGCGGCGCCATACACTCGCACGCCGGCACCGGCACCTATGTGACGGTCAGCATCCTGGAGCGAGAGGAGTAGCGATGTCCAAGCTTCCCAAGAAGCGTCCCGAGACACTGGGCGGCTACATTGTCCACGGTGTGCCGTTCCCCAAGGAAACCGATCCGGATGCGCTGGCCTTCCTGAAACGCATGGCACCGCTGCAGATCGAGCAGCAGTACTCGATCAGCTACCTGCATTCCTATGGCCAGGACAGCCCCTGGTTCGCCGGCGCTTCCAACAAACGGCTTATGGCCTCCCGCGATCCGGATTCCGGCTACAGCTATGCCACGCCGCGCGGCCACGACATGTATTCCGGCAATGAAACCGAATGGATCGACATCAGCGACCGCAAGGCGACGGTACACGCCTTCACCGTCTGCCATTTCGGCTCGGAGGAGTTCCTGCCCGAAACCCCTTTCGTGCTGATCCTGGTCGCCTACGAAGGCGTGGACACACTGTTCCTGGCCCGACTGCTGGGCGTCGATCCGATGGCAGCTTCGCTGGATTGGATCGGCATGCCGCTGGAGCCACGCTTCCTGCGCAACAGCAAGCTGAAGCCCACCGACGTTTACTTTGTGCCCGCGGGGTAGCCAGCCAAGAGACCAGGGCCGCCAGTGCCGCGCTCCATAACCCCCGATCATCCCAACCTGCAGTTGGCGGTCGGCCGTCTGCGCCGCATCCAATACACCTGGGCGGCGCTGCTGGTCGGTATGGCGCTGCTCACCGTGCTAAGCAGGCCGGCGGTGGTCCCGATCCATTGGCTGACCGGCGCGCTGCTGCTGGTGCTCGGCCCGCAGCCGGCCTTGCTCGGAATGGTGGCGGTGCTATGGGGGCTGTCGCTGCTGGGGTTGATTCCGGAGGTCAATCAAGCGCTGGCGCTCGACCCGATCGGTGCGCTGTTCGGCGTGGAGCTGATTGAAAGCCTGGCGCTCAGCTTCGTCCGCCTGGTACTGCTGATCATGGCCTGGGGCCAGCTGCTGTTCTACCGCCTGCTGTACGGCGCGCCGAGCCTGGGGCCGGAGACGCCGGAAATACCCGCAGTGGTCGATAATCATACCGATCGACTGGCCGGCTGGTCGCAGGCCGCCGGATGGACCGGTCTGCTGGTGTTGCTGGTCGGGCTGCTGACAGCCACCACCCCGCAAATGCTCTCCACCAGTATGGGCCTGGCTAGCCTGGCGGTCGGTTTGGGGGTCGGGGTAGCTTTCTCCCCCACCTCGCGGCGCGCGGTAGCACTTGCCAGCGTCGTGCTGGGGGGTATGCTCTTCGTGTTGAACGTGGCTTTGCTGAGCACCTAGGTCTGCGCCAAGACATGACTGATTTGGGGAAACCGGTCGTTGAGCACCGCCCTCGCCGGCGGCAGCGCCGGCTCTACTTGCTGCTCGCGCTGGTCGGGCTGAGCGCCGGTGCAATTATGCTGATCATTGGCATCGCTCGTTGGAGTTTCGCCCTGGCCAACTACGGACCTGCGGTGGTGTGGCGCTGGAGCGGCATCTGGTTGATCATCGGCGGCGCGCTGCTGGCGGTCGGGCTCGTGGGCGCGGTGTGGTTGCTGCGCTGGGGCAGGTTGTCGGTTGTCGTGCACGATGGCGGCCTACAGCTCAAACGCGGAAACCAGGTCCGCACGCTTCCTTGGAGCGAGATCGAAACCGTCCAGGTGACCGGGGTGAACTACCGCTCGATCTGGGGCTCACACTCGACGCTGAAACTGCGCACGTCCGATGATCAGCAGATTCGACTCTCCGACCGATTGGCGGGCCTCAGCCAGTTGGCCGCCACCGTCAAGCGCAACGTCTATCCCCGCCTGGTGGCAGAGTACACCCGCTATCTGCGGGACGGGCAACCGGTGGCCTTCGGCCCGCTGACCCTCAGCCTGGAAGGAGTGGCGCGCGGCCCGCGCAAGCTCGACTGGTCGCAGGTGACGGCCGCCGAGCTGCACGACGGGCGGATCACCATCACGCCGGCGGACGGTCGCGGCGGTGCGCTGCGAGTCGACGCTCGTAAAGTGCCCAACGCCGAGATCTGCCTGGAGTTGGTGCAACACTACGCTCGCGGAGCGCGCGGTGGCTGATCAGGCCAACACGATCATCTGCGGCACCCTGGCGCGGGGCCGATTTGGGGCAGTTGGAGCGCGCATTGGCTGACTTCGGCGGGCCGGTGGTGTGGCGGCCCACTCCCGAACATCTGGAGCGTGCCCACCTCACCGCCTTCATGCGCCAGCATGGACTGGCCGATTACTCCGAGCTCATGCAGCGCTCGACCTCGGAAGTGGATTGGTTCACCGAGGCGGTGCTTCGCTATCTGCAAATCGAATTCGGCGCGCACTACAGTCAGGTGGTCGATCTCAGCCGCGGCATCGCCTGGCCGCGCTGGTGCGTCGACGGCCAGCTGAACATCGTGCACAACTGCCTGGATAAATACCTGGGATCGCCGAAAGAGTCGCAGGCGGCGCTGGTTTGGGAGGGCGAGGATGCAAGCACCCGCAGCCTGACCTATGGCGAGCTGGCCGCCGAAGTCAATCGGGTCACCAACGGGCTGCGCTCGCTTGGACTGGGACGCGGTGACGCCATCGGGCTTTACATGCCGATGGTTCCCGAGATCGTGGTTGCGCTGCTGGCGATCGCCAAGCTGGGCGGCGTGATCCTGCCGCTGTTCTCCGGCTACGGTGCCGGGGCGGTCACCACTCGATTGGTCGACGGCGAGGCCCGCGCGCTGTTCACCGCCGATGGATTCACCCGGCGCGGTGCACCGGTGGAAATGAAGGCGGTGGCCGACCGGGCGGCAGCCAACACGCCGACTCTCCGTCACATGATCGTGTACTCACATCTGGGCCTGGAAGTCCCAATGCAGAGCGACCGCGACCTCAGCTGGGAGGACTTGCGGGAGGGCCAGCCCGCGCAGGCGGAAACTGAACCTACCGAGGCCGAGTCTCCCTTGATGGTGATCTACACCTCTGGCACCACCGGCCGCCCCAAAGGCGCGCTCCACACCCACTGCGGCTTCCCGATCAAAGCCGCCCAGGACATGGCTTTCGGGATGGACGTGCACGCCGACGACCACATCTATTGGATGACCGATATGGGCTGGATGATGGGCCCATGGCTGGTTTTTGGGGCGCTGCTGTTGGGCGCCACCTTCTTCATTTACGACGGCGCGCCGGACTACCCGGGACCGGATCGGTTGTGGGCGATGCTGGCCCGACATCGGATCAGCAGCCTTGGGCTTTCCCCTACCCTGGTGCGCGCCCTGATTCCGCACGGGACCGAACCGATCAAGCCGCACGACCTCTCAGCGCTGCGTCTGTTTGGCTCGACCGGGGAGCCGTGGAACCCGGATCCCTGGATGTGGTTGTTTGAAAAGGTCGGCGGCGGAAAGCTGCCGATCGTGAATTATTCGGGCGGCACCGAGATCTCGGGCGGGATCCTGATGGGCAATCCGATCCTGCCGCTGAAAGCCACCGCCTTCTCCGCACCGTGCCCCGGGATCGCCGCCGACGTGTTCGATCCTGAAGGCCACCCGGTGGTCGGCGAGGTCGGCGAGCTGGTGATCAAAGCGCCCTGGATCGGCATGACCCGCGGTTTCTGGAAGGACCCCGATCGCTACCTGGAGACCTACTGGTCGCGCTGGGACCAGGTCTGGGTGCACGGCGACTACGCGGCGGTCGATCCGGACGGGCTGTGGTACCTGCTGGGCCGCTCGGACGACACGATCAAAATCGCCGGCAAACGATTGGGACCGGCGGAAGTTGAGTCGATCCTGGTCGAGCATCCGTCGGTGGTGGAAGCCGCCGCGATCGGGGTGCCGCACCCGGTGAAGGGCAGTCAATTAGTGGCATTCTGTGTGCTCTCGCCGAAAGTTGCCGGCGATGCGGCGCTTTCTGAGTCGCTGATCGGAAGGGTAGCCAGCGAGCTGGGAAAGCCGTTGGCGCCTAGCGAGGTGCGCTTCGTCAGCGATCTGCCCAAGACCCGCAATGCCAAGGTCATGCGCCGCATGATCCGGGCGGCCTATCTGGGCGAGGAGCTGGGCGATTCGTCGGCGCTGGTCAATCCTGAGGCGCTCGCCGAGTTTGCGCCCGAGCTTGACCAGTGATGCGCCGCCCTGGCCAGGCCGGCAGGTGAGCCTAGGCCGAAATTCGGCAAGTTGAGGCAAGCATGAATTTCGAACTCAGCGAGGAGCAACGCATGTGGCGCCAGGCGGTGCATGAGTTCTGCGCCAACGAGCTCAAGCCGCAAGCAGCTGAGCAGGATGCCCGCGCAGAATTCAACGCGGCTGCGGTGGGCAAGATGGGCCCGCTGGGGTTGCTGGGGTTGAACATCCCCGAGCAGCATGGCGGGGCCGGAGTAGACCCGGTCAGCGCGGCCATCGCGATCGAAGAGCTCGGCTGGGCCGACGGCGGCACCGCCCTTTCGGTGTCGGCTCACAACGGACTGGCCTGCGCGCCGATCGCGCTATTCGGCACCGACGAACAGCAGGCCCGCTGGTTGCCGGCGCTGGCCGCTGGCGAAGGCGGACTGGGGGCCCTGGCGCTGACCGAGCCAGGGGGCGGATCGGATCTGGTTGGCGCAGTAACTACACGGGCCGAGCGGAAGGGCGCGGAGTGGGTGATTAACGGCAGCAAGGCCTGGATTACCAACGCCAGCGTGTCGCAGCTGATCGTCACACTGTGCCGCACCGATCCGGCCGGCGGGTCGGAATCGCTCAGCCTGATCGTCGTGCCGAGCGATAGCGAAGGGCTGCACATCCATCCAGCTGAGAAGAAGATGGGCGTGCGCGCTTCTCCAACCCATGCTCTGACTTATGAAGGGGTACGAGTACCTGACGACCATCTGCTCGGCGAGGTGGGGCAGGGAATCTACCAGACGCTGGAGGTGCTGGACGGCGGACGGGTCGCCATTGGTGCGCTGGCAGTCGGGTTGGCGCAAGCCGCGATGGAGGAGTCGGTACGCTATGCCAAGCAGCGCCAGGCCTTCGGAGAGCCGATTGCCCACCAGCAGGCGATTCAGTGGATGATCGCCGACGCGGTGACCGAGATCGAGGCCGCTCGGCTGATGGTGTACAAGGCGGCATTTCTGAGGGGGCAGGGACTGCCGTTTACCCGTGAGGCCTCGATGGCCAAGCTGTACGCCACTGAGATGGCTGAGCGGGTCTGCCGCAACGCGATCCAAATACTCGGCGGCTATGGCTACAGCAGCGAGTACCCGGTCGAGCGGCTGTACCGCGACGCACGCTTGATGACCATCGGCGAGGGCACCAGCGAGGTGCAGCGCCTGGTCATCGCCCGCCGCACGCTCGGCATCGAATAGTACCTGCCCGGATCTGACATCTAACGGCAGAGCCGCGGTTGCTAGGTCGATTAACGAAAAAGCTGGCCGCACGGGCGGCCAGCTTGATGGTTAATTTGGACGATTGGCCCGGTTCGGTCAGGACGGGCGCAATCGACCCCTGCTACGACTCCGAACCGTATTCATCCAGGTCGGCAGGCTCGCGCATTCCGGGCGTTTCCATTTGGGTTCCCATTCCGGGCGAGTCCATTTGCGCTCCCATGCCGGTATCCATCTGCGTCCCCATTCCGGTATCCGTCGCGGGGCTGTCTCTACGGCCCAGCCACCAACGATAAAACACGTACCAGATGATGGTCAGCAGCCC
This sequence comes from uncultured Anaerolineaceae bacterium, assembly GCA_964549025.1. Classification (GTDB taxonomy): domain Bacteria; phylum Chloroflexota; class Anaerolineae; order Anaerolineales; family E44-bin32; genus JADFRG01. Next base: position 21,386 of record CAZJUE010000010.1, read on the forward strand.
CGTGAGGCCCCAGATCGGGAAGCCAGCCTGGATCGCCGCCCACCAATCGCGATTGGTGAACATTCCGATGTAGGCCGTGATGGCCGCCCACACGATCACGAAAGTGCCAAACAGCCAGAATTTCATCAGATTCAGCAGCTTGGTCTTTTCCTCGCTCATGCTTTCCCTCCCTGCAGCACTGCATGGGGCCGTTTCGACACAATCAATCTTTGCCCCGACGCGCATTATAGCCAAGTGAGACGAGCGAGCAACTTGGCGGCCTAACGTACTTTGTTCCCAAGGAGAAGGGTTTGCGGAAGCTAGCTGCTGATGGCGTTGAGCGCCGGATCCAGCTGGTCTTCGGTGGTGTACCCAATCCACTGCTCGACGATGTTGCCATCGCCGTCCAGCAGGAAGATATGCGGCTGGTAGCGGTAGCCAAGCTGCTGCTTATAGGCAGTGGTGGCTGGGTCGTCAATGTCCAAATAGACGAAGTCCACCGTGCCGTTGTACTTTGCCTCAAGCCCGTGCACGACGGGCGCCATTCGCCGGCAGGTCGGTCACCAAAATGCGAAGAACTCGACCAGCAACGGCTCACCGCTGGCCAAGTTGACGGTGGATGGATCGCTGGCCCGCAGGTTGGGGCTGACATCGACCGTGGCTGTAGGCTCGGTCGCCGGCTCAGCCACATCCTGCGACGCTTCTGTTGCGGGAGGCTCCTGCTCTGAGGTGACCGGGCTGGCCAGTAATGGAGGCGGCTGCTCACCTCCCGGTGATTGCGCCTCCACCGACTGCTCAACCGGCGCGCCGGAGCCACAGGCGGCGAGCAACATCGCAGCGCCTATCAGCGCCGGCGAGCGCACCACGGCATGCAGGGGTCGGGTTTTCATCGCCCGCATAGTAGACAGCATAGATTAACGAAGGGTTATCCGCTTCCGTGAATAGTATGATTCGATGGCGCGTAGAGGTGCAATGTATCCATGAAGCTAGTTGAGGTTATTCCCAACTTCTCTGAAGGGCGGCGGCCCGAGTTGGTCGACCAAATCGTGGCGGCAATGCAGTCCATCGACGGCGTCCAGATCCTGGACCGCCACAGCGATGAGGACCACAATCGCTCGGTGGTTACCTTGGTGGGAGAGCCCGAAGCGGCGCTGAGGGCTGCCTTCGCGGGAATCGAAACTGCCGCCCGCCTGATTGACTTGAACACGCACTCCGGGGAGCACCCGCGCCTCGGCGCAACCGATGTGGTCCCATTTGTCCCGCTGCGCGGGGTCAGCATGGACGAGTGCGTGGAACTGGCCAGGTCGTTGGGCAAGCAGGTCGGCGAGCAGCTGAAGATCCCGGTATACCTGTACGAGGAGGCGGCGACCCGGCCCGAGCGCACCAACCTGGAGAACATCCGACGCGGGGAGTACGAGGGCTTGAAGGTCTCCATCGCTGACGATCCCGACCGGGAGCCGGATTACGGGCCGAGCAAGCTGACCGGCGCCGGGGCGACGGTGATCGGCGCTCGAGCGCCGTTAATCGCTTACAACGTTTACCTGACCACCGACGACGTCTCGATCGCCAAACGCATCGCCAAAGCGGTGCGCCACTCCGGTGGCGGGCTGCGCTTCGTCAAGGCGCTGGGGCTGCTGGTCGAAGGCCGGGCACAAGTCTCGATGAACCTGACCGACTTCCGCAAGACGCCCATCTATCGGGTGGTCGAGCTCATTCGTCGCGAGGCTGAGCGGTACGGGGTCTCAGTGCACCACTCGGAACTGGTCGGCTTAACGCCGCAACAAGCCTTGATCGACTCTGCCCAGTGGTATTTGCAGCTGGACGAACTCGAATCAGATCAGATTCTAGAGAACCGGCTGTTTGCCGGCGCAGGGTCGGACGGCGGGGAACCGTTCTTGGATCGCTTGGCGGCCGGCACCGCCACCCCGGGAGGAGGCTCCGCCGCTGCCCACGCCGGCGCCATGGGCGCGGCGCTGGTGGCAATGGTCGGACGGTTGACGGTCGGCAAGGCCAAATACGCCGAGGTCGAAGCCGATGCCCAGCGCATGGTCGATGAGGCCGAAACGCTGCGGGCGCGGCTGACCGCCGCGGTCGAGCAGGACGCCCAAGCCTTTGAGGCGGTAATGGCCGCGCTTCGGATGCCAAAAGGTACCAAGGCCGAGCAGCGCGCCCGCAAACAAGCGCTGCAGGATGCGACGGTGCAAGCCGGGGAGGTTCCGCTGGCAGTGGCCCGCGACTCGGCTAAGGTCATTATCCTGGCTTCTGAGATGGCGGCCATCGGAAACGCCAACGCAATCACCGACGCCGGCACAGCCGCCAGCCTGGGGCATGCCGCGCTGCACTCCGCCGGACTCAACGTCAAGATCAACGCCAGCGGCCTGGATGACTCCGACCTGGTCGAACGCTGGCTGAACGAGGTCAAAGAACTCGAAACCGCCGCCAAAGATCAGCTGTCTGTCATTGGCGCAACGCTGTCCGAACGGGCGGGAATCGGGCAGTAGCATCTAGCAGCGGAACGCACGCCTTACGCCCATCGGGCGCCGGTAATGGGCCCAGGGGCACCCCTCTCACCAGCCGCTGGCCGCAAAGAGTTGCCCCAGAAAGGCCTCCCGCTCCTCACCAACCATCGGCTGCGGCTGAGCGTAATCTTCCAGCAGCGCGGTCAACAGCTCGGTCGAAATGTGCCGGCCGTCGTAGAACA
>CAZJUE010000011.1:0-23956 GCA_964549025.1 uncultured Anaerolineaceae bacterium
AACCACTAGGCAATAGACGCGTATGCACTTGGTCAAAGACTGAGGACCAGACCCGGCGATACATCGACTCCCATAGCTATGCGCTCGATGTCCGGCATCCGCCGGCCCAAGGCGCGCAATTCGGCATATTGCCCGGCGCTTGCAGCCAGATTGCCGGGCGGCACACATTGACATTAGAACATATGTTCTATATAATGAGGCCGTGCGTCGTCCCCGCAGGCATCCCGAGCCGCAACCGCCGGTCAGCATCGTTTCGCAGGGCGAGCTGCGCGAGGCGGCGGCCGGCTACTTCCCGCAGTTGGTGTTCCGGCTAGGTCCGCAGCTTTCTGACCGGCTGCGCCTGGCGGCTTACGCCCGCAAGCGTACGCCGACCGCGCTGGCGGCTGAGCTGCTGGACCGCGGGCTGGAACGCGAGCACTTGCGCGCCCGTGCCGAAGCCGCGCTGGAGGTGCTGACCCCGCGGGAGCGCGAAGTCGCCAGGCTGACCGTCCGTGGCTACACCAATCGCCAGATCGCCCAGGCGCTGGTGATCTCTCCCGAGACGGTCAAGACTCACCTACGCAATCTGCTGGGCAAGTTCGGGCTGCCGAGCAAGGCCGAACTGCGGTTGCATCTACAGGAGCTCGATCAGCGGCCCTAGCATACTCTTCGACAGGCGACCCGCGGCAACCGCAAGCCACTCGCGCTGGCCACCGCGGCACTTGCGGCTGACTGCCGCTCAATCCGCACCCCGCCTTCCGCTCGACCCCACTGCGAAACCGAACCCTGCGCGCGGTGTTTTCAGTGCCGGGGGTACCGTCCGGGCCGTTGCCCCGCGGCCGATTGGCAATCGATAAGGAGAACGATATGGACCGTATCATCGGCGCCTTCACATTTCGGCAGGGCGTCTACGCAGAGGTGGAGAACGACCCCTCGTTCAGTACCACCGCCTGGATCCTGGTCGCGGCGGCCGGCTTCCTCAGCCAGCTGGGCAGCCGGGCGTCTATTGGAATCGACGAGCCGGGCCGTTGGCTGATCGGATCGCTGCTCGGCACTGTGGGAGCGTTGATCTCGTTCGCGATCGGCGCGGCGATCGTAAACTTCGTCGGCCGCTCGGTATTCAATGCCGAGGTCACCTTCGACGAGCTGGTGCGCACGTTGGGGTTGGCCTCGGTGTGGAATGCAGTCGGAGTGCTTGGCGTGCTGGGCGCGGTGTCGACCGCGCTAGGCTGCATCGTCGGCCCAGCGCAGCTCGCCGCCTGGATCCTCGGGCTGGTGGCCTGGTTCGTCGCTGCCAAGGAGGCGCTGGACCTGGATAGCGTACAGGTGATCGTCACCGTCGTCATCGGCTGGGTGGTACGTCTGCTCATCGTGCTGGCAGTCGGCTTCGTGCTGGGTTTGCTCGGCTTCGGCGCGGCTGTGTTGGGTGGATTACTGGGCTAATCTATCCAATTCCCAAAATAAAACGCCGGTCGCTTCAGCGACCGGCGTTCATTTGCTCGTGACTTCAACGGTTCGGACTTCTACCGCCACGAAACGGAGCTCAGCAACCAAAGCTATCTTGCTCCGCTCAGCACCCCGGGCATTTCACGCAGCTCAATTCCTCAGGCACTTCGCTCAGCTTTCGTCGAGCCGCATGCGGCCGTCGGATGCGCTGCGGTAGCGCATCCGGCCTTGCGGCACCCGGTTGCCGACCTCCAGCGCAGCGTTGTCCATCGCGTCCCACATGGTTTGAAACGGTCGCGTTCCAGCCACCCACTTCTCGGCGATCACCACTCCGTGGCCTGGCAGCACGGTAAAAGCCAGTTGACGCGGGTCGTCGGGATTTAGCAGCGCCTTGGATCTGGCGAAAGCCTGCTTGATCGCCTGGGCCTGCGCCCGCGTGGCGCAGGAGACCGGGTAGTCATAGTACGGCCCATCTAGCGGGACGTATTCCACCAGGCGCGGATCAAAACTGTCGATTCCTCGATGGCCATGCAGCTTGGAGCGCACTACCGGAACTGGACGATCGATTCCCCAATCCGGATTCAGCTCAATGCGCGGCAACTGGCTGTCCATATCCATTAGCTCGACCGCTTCCGATGACGGCGGGTCGTTGTGGCGGCCACCTACGTGCCGCACCTGGGCGCCCTTGCCATCCGGCCGTACCCCCACAATCACAGCCAGGTCGTCGTCCGCCAGGTCGTCCTTTTCCACCGGACGAGCGCTCCCGGTTACGGTAGCGATCAACGCCTCGATCCGTGGTTCCCAGGTGGCAAAGCAGCCCTCGCTGTACTGACTGGCCACTCCCTCGGCCACCGCCGGCACCTGTACGAGGTCGGCGATGCGCACCATTTCGGTAAAGAAGTTGCGTTTCCCGAGCTCCGATCCGGCCCGCAGCATCGCCTCCCGACCCGGCAATCCTTCCCATTGATCCGCCGTGATCGGCTCGCCTACCAGCTCGTGGTCGGTGATCTCTTCAGTGCTCATCACCGTCACAATGCGCAAGACCAACTCCTCGTACGACGGTGAGCCGTTTCCCATCTCGATCCTGGGATAGGCCCCTACCAGATCGAAATAGTGCGCCCACCGCGGGTGGTCCTCGCCAACCACCAGCAGCACCCGAATGCTCTTTGCCTGGGCCTGCACCTGGCGCTCAAGAGCCAGGATTGGACCGGCGCGGCGGCTTTGCTCCAACAGCACTCGATATGCCTGAGGCGCCAGCCCGGCGAACTGGAAATCGGCCGGATCGGGCGGGTCCTTTTGCAGTGCGGCCTCGAAGTGCGCCAGCGCCGATTCGTACTGCGCGGTGGTCAGGTGAAGCAGCGTGAAAATGGCTGGGTTGTTGTCCAGCTTGAAGCGCGATCGTCCGGTAAAGAACAGTGCTTTGCGCCAAGGCACCGGCTCGCCGAAGCGAGCCGTGGTTATCAGAATATCGGTGTGTCCTTGGGGCTCCGGTTGCACATCGTGCCCCAGCAATTCGAATTGGTCGAGCAACCCGTCGACCACTTCCTCCAGGAGCGAGCTGGTTTGGCCCGGCTCGAACGCTACGCTGATCTTCTTCAGCCAGTCGTGCGTTGGCCGGGTAAGCGTCCGCTCAAGGGTGGAACTCATGCAGTGAACCTCCTAAATAGAACCAGATCGGAATGCGAGTCGCCGACGTAAAACGCGGTGTTTCATCTATGAAACACCGCGTTGATCTAACCGGTCGCGGCGCGAGCCGAGATTGTATCACCCTGCCAAAGCATCTACAATCGATGCTCTTATGCGCCACCAACTGCTGCATTTGTTCTTTTCCTTCTTGGTGCGTACCTTGACCCGCACCCGCGCCGAGGGCCTGGAGAACGTCCCCGAAAGCGGTCCTTTCCTGATGGTGAGCAATCATCTGAGCATGTCCGATGTTCCGGTCGCATACATCTACCTGGGCGGGCCGCACATCACCGGCTGGGCTGCCGCCAAGTGGCGCAATCATCCATTCTTTGCGCCGATCGTGCATTTGGGGGGCGGGATATTCATCGAGCGAGGCGAGGTCGACCGTTCCGCGCTGGACGCCGCGCTAGCTTGGCTGCGCTCCGGCAAGGCATTCGGCATGTCCCCCGAAGGGACCCGCAGCAGGAACAGCGGCCTGCAGCGGGGCAAGACCGGCGCGGCCTATCTGGCCGACGGCGCCGACGTGCCGATCCTGCCGGTCGGGCTGATCGGCACCGACCGCACCTTCCGCAGCTTGCTGCGGCTGCGCCGCCCAGAAATCATCGTACGGATCGGCAAGCCTTTCAAGCTGCCGCCCCTGGACGATGAGCACCGCTCGCTCAGCCTGCGCCGCAACACCGACGAGATCATGTGCCGCATCGCGGCGCTGCTGCCGCCGCGCTACTGGGGCTACTACGCCGGCAACCCGCGTGTGCTGGAACTGGTCGAACAGTCTTCCGGGCCCAGGCCCTCCGCCTCTGCCCAACCCTCGCCGGCCTGAGCTGGCCGCGCACATGAGCGGCTCAGATCAGACCACTCCGGTTCAAGCCTCAACCAAGCCTGATAGACTGTCCAGGCCTGCCCAGTTGAGCATTCTATGACCGTCCTGCGAACGCCAGACGAGCGGTTTCAAGATCTGCCGGACTTTCCCTATGAACCCAATTACCTCGACATTGACGGGCGCCGGGTGCACTACATCGATCACGGGTCCGGCCCGGTGGTGCTGTGCCTGCACGGGGAACCGACCTGGTCTTATCTCTACCGCAAGCTGATCCCGCCGCTCAGCCAGCAGCATCGAGTGCTGGCGATGGATTTCATCGGCTTCGGCCGCTCAGACAAGCCGGGCGGGCCACACGACTACTCCTTCAAGCTGCACCGCGACACGCTGGCGGGCTTCATCCATGAACTCGACCTGCAGGACATCAATCTGGTGGTCCACGATTGGGGCGGCTTGATCGGGCTGACCGTCGCCACTGAGCTGGCCGAGCATATCCACCGACTGGTGATCATGAACACCGGCTTGCCGATCGGCGAAGAGCCGATGCCGGAGGCCTTCCATCGCTGGCGGGCCTTTGCCGAGCGAATCAGCGACCTGCCGATCAAGCGGTTGATCAAGGGCGGCCTGGGCCGGCCGGAAGCGATTTCCGACCAGGAGCTGAGCGCCTATGAAGCGCCCTTCCCCGACCAGAGCTATAAGGCCGGCGCTTCGATCTGGCCGCTGCTGGTCCCACTGGAGCCCGCTGATCCGGGCGCCGCCGAGATGAAGGCCGCTCGCCAGGCCCTGTCGGCATGGGAAAAGCCAGTACAGGTGCTGTTTTCCGACTCAGATCCGATCACCTACGGCGGCCATGTCTTTTTCCGACGGCTGATTCCAACCGCCCGGCAGCAGCCGCGCATCATGATCAAAGGCGCCGGCCACTACCTGCAAGAAGACGCCGGCGAGGAGATCGCCGGCCACATCTTGGAATTCTTTGCCCGCACGTCATCTGCAGCAGGCGACTAGGATTTCTTGACCCGCGCTAGGGCCGCCAGGCCGGGTGATAGTCTGGCGCGGCGTCGCTGGTCAGCCGGGTAGGCTGCGCGCCGTTGGCGGTCATGAGGTAGATATCGTGGTTGGCCGAATCCCGCCAACTCTCGAAGGTGATCCACTGGCCGTCACCGGACCAGTCCGGGTCATCATTGGGACCTTGCACAGTGATGCGCGTCGCGCCGAAACCGACTTCATCCCACGGCACCACCCAGATGTGACTGTTGGCCACGTATGCGATCAGCTCACCCTGCGGTGACCAGTCCGGCTCAGAGGCCACCTGATCGCGGGTGACTTGATCCGGGTTGGAGCCATTGAACGAGCCGTCGGCAAATACCCAGAAGATGGTCGGGCTTCCGGCCCGAGAGGTGTTCATCAGCGCCAGTTTGTCGTTCTCTGGCGCCCAACTGGCCTCACCGTCGCGCGCCCGGCCGATGCTGATGCGGCGTTGGTTGGCGCCTTCGGCGTCGGCCACCCAAATGGCCGGAATGCCGCTCTCCAGCCAGGTGAACGTGATCCCGGCCTCGGTCCACTCGGGATCGAATACGCCGCCGACCCGGCTGATCAACGGTCGAGCCTCGCTGCCATCGGCGTTCATCACAAACAAAGCTGCGTTTGGATACTGATCGCGCTTCTCGCGGCAGGGTGAGGTGAACAATAGCTGCTGGCCGTCCGGCGACCAAGCCGGCTGGCAGGCGCCATCCGCCACCTCGGTCAGCTGGGTTTGGTTTTGCCCATCGACATCCATCAGGTAGATCTGCGGAAGGCCGGTGCGCTCGCTAACGAAGGCAATCTGACCGCCGCCTCCACCCCGCGGCGTGGCGGCCGGGGTAGGCGTTTCGCTTGGCGGCAGCGGTTCAGTGGGTTCCGGCACGGCGGTTGGCTGCGAAGCCTCAGTTGCAAGCTCGGTCGGCGCTTCGGTCGCGAACTCGGTCGGCACGGCTGCGGGCGCTTCGGTTGGGGCGGCGGATGGGGCCGAACTGGGCGTGGGCTCCGGCGCATTGTCGCCGCTCGAGAGCGCCCCGATCAGCAGCCCAATGCCGCCGGCACCGATGGCCAGCACCACGATGCCGCCTAGCACCCAGGGCAGCACGGACCGTTCGGGTTCCGGTCGGACCGCCGGCTCACGTTCCGGCGCCACTACCGTCGGCGCGGTCGGCGAGCGAGCTGCGGGTACCTCCGGGCCACCAACCGAAGTCGGCGCGAAAGTCAGCGCGGCCGAAAGGGCCTTAGCGCTCTCGAAGCGATTGTCCGGCTTGACCTCGGTGGCACGCTCGATGGCCGCCGCTACGTGGGCCGAGACCTTGGGGTTAAGTTCGCGAACCGGGGTCAGCCGGGCAGCGCCCATGGCGCGCTCCAAGCCGTCGGCCGGGACCTGTCCGGTGAGCAGGTTGTATAGCGTGGCGCCCAGCGCATATATGTCGGTGCGAGGATCGGTACGGCCCTCGCCGTATTGCTCGGGCGGCGCAAAGCCAGGCGTGTAGGCCTTGGCACCCACGGTGGTGCTTTTGGCCGGGTCGTACTCCTTCGCCAGGCCGAAGTCGACCAGGATTGCACGCCCGCCTGGAGTGATCTTGAGGTTGGCCGGCTTGATGTCGCGGTGGATCACCGGCGGGTTGCGGCCGTGCAGGTACTCGAGCGCTTCCAGCACCTGGCTGGCCCAGCGCAGCACCAGGTCTTCGTCGAGCGGGCGGGCGTTGTCCTCCAGCAGTTGGCGGGCATCCTGCCCCTGGATGTAGTCCATCACCAGGTACTGGCCCTGGCTCTCGGTAACGAAGTGGTCGATCACCCGCGGCAAGCTCGGATGCCGCAGCTCAAACAGCAGCCGAGCCTCCCGCTGGAATTGGCGGGCCGACTCGGCCGATACGAAGAAGTTTTCTTTGACCGCCACCTCGACGTCCAGGTTCTCGTCGTGGGCGCGATACACGGCCCCCATGCCTCCGCTGCCGAGCTGCTCGAGGATGCGGTAGCGGTCGTGTAAGAGGCTGTTGGGCTCGAGGCTCATTGGGCTGGTGGTTTGCGGTTCAACATAGGCGAGCAAAGCCCGGGATCACCGTCCGACCGTACACGGATGGTGGCCGGGCTTGTGTGCGCTTAGCGTACACGCGGCTGTGTTGCCCCTGGCTGGTTATATCACCGAAAACCGACCCGATCAATCGACCCGATCGGCAGGCGATCGGCGCCATCTGGTCGCCCTGATTATCTCCGTTCAGGCGGCGCCGGCGTCTGGAATTCCCCCCTGCGGTTCCACCGCGCGGGGGATAGCCAAAGCATTCCACATGGTTAAAATAGAACATGTGTTCTACTCGCTGCCTGGGAGGGCTGAGTGCTCTGGAGGTCGAGCCCAGCCCTCCCCCTCCTAAACCCGGCGAGCCATCCGACCCTGATCCCGCCAAGGACTAACCGTGCTCTCTGCTCAAGCCTCCCACACTCTCACCATCCCCGGTCTCGATCCAGGGGTACTGCAGGCCGTCCGGCGGCCGCAGCTTACGCTGCTGTGGGGCACTCGCCTACCGACCCAGAGCATGCTGGCGCTGTTTACCCTGCTGGCGGTGCAGGGCAGCACGCCGCGCCTTTTCGACGGCGGCAATCGCTTCGACGGCTACTTCGTGGCTCGGCTGGCGCGCCGGCTGACTCCGCGTCCGCACGCGGTACTGGATGATATGCACCTGTCGCGAGCTTTCACCTGCTTTCAGTTGGTGGAGCTGATTGAGACCGCCCCGGAGCGACCGTCTCCGCTACTGGTGCTGGATCTGCTGAACACCTTCTACGACGAGAGTGTTCCGCTGCGAGATTGCCAGCGGCTGCTGGGCCGGGTGATCGGCCGCCTGCAGCAGCTGGCGCGTTCCGCACCGGTGATTGTCGGAGCGCGCGAGCCGAAGGCGCTGATCAAGGAGCGCTGGACGCTGCTCGAGCAGCTGCAAGCCGGCGTCGACGCCACATGGAGGCTGCGCCTACCGGCCGGCGAATCGGCCGAGCAGCCGCGCCTGTTCTGACATGGGCCGCACGCTTCCTTCCATCACACAGGCTTTTCTTCAGGAGCAGGCCTCGCTGGCGCGCTTTCGCCGGGCGCTGCGTCGCGAGGACCAGCGGGCGCTGGACGACCTGCTGGCCTCCGCTCGACACCACCTGGCCGCCTCGGCCTACGCCTCGCATCTGCTGCCCTTCGAGGTCATGCTGCTGGCGATGCTGGTCGAGGAGCACAAACAGGTACTGCGGCTGCAGCACCAGCTCGAGCAGCTCCGACAGGAGCGTCGTGGGGGTGTCAGCAACCTGCCCAAGCCGCCGGGCGGCTGACCGTGCCGCCGCTCTTCGGCTGGCTGTTTGACGCCTACCCCTCCGGATCCGGCATGCTGATCTGGCTGATCGACGCCGAGGGGCAGGCGCACGCGCTGCGCGACCACTTCACTCCCGCCTTCTACATTCATGCTCCTCGCTCTGAGCTGCGCCGGGTGGCGCAAGCGCTGCGCAGCATGCGCGCTCCGGTCGCGCTGCGGCGCACCGAGCGCACCGACCTCTTCCTGGACCGACCGATCGAGGTGCTGGAGGTCCGCCTGCGCATCCCCGGCCGCCTGGAGCCGGTATTCCGTCGGGTCAGCCGCGCCTTTCCAGACCTGACTTACTACGACGCCGACATCCCGCTGCCGCAGCGCTACGGATTGGCGCGCGGTGTGTTTCCGCTTGCTTACTGCGCGGTCGAGAGGAAGGACGACCAGATCCGGCGCATCGAGGCGCTGGATACGCCCTGGGAGGCCGAATACCAGCTGCCACCGCTGCGAATGATGACCGTGCGGCTGGACGGCGAACTGCGCAACCCCGCCCGCGGCTACCGTGCAGATCTGCTGGTGGAGATCGATGGTCAACAGTTCAGGTTGAAGCGGGGTAACGGCCGGAGGTTGGTGCGCGGACTCCGCGACCTGCTTGAACGCTACGACCCGGACGTGCTGATCACTGCCTACGGAGACAATTTCATCCTGCCCCGGCTGGTCGAGCTCTCGCGGCGCTTCCGCATCCCGCTGCCGCTCAACCGCGATCCGGCCCGACAGGTGCAGCGCAAGCGATCGCATTCCTATTTCTCATACGGTCGCATTTTCTTCCGCGACCAGCAGCACACCCTGTTTGGCCGCTGGCACATCGACCGCCAGAACGCATTCCTGTCCAACTACTACGGCCTGGACGGCATTCTGGAGATCGCCAGAGTGAGCGGGCTTCCGGTACAGACCGTCGCCCGGGTCTCCACCGGTACCGGCATCTCCGGGATGCAGGTAGCGACCGCGCTGCGTCGCGGGGTGCTGGTGCCCTGGCAAAAGCGCCACCCCGAATCGCTGAAGAGCGGGCTCGACCTGTTCGCCGCCGACAAGGGCGGCCTGGTCTACACCCCGATCGCCGGACTGTACCAGGGGGTGGCGGAGCTCGACTTCACCGCCATGTACCCCAGCATCATGGTGCACTACAACGTCTCGCCAGAAACGGTGCAGGCCGAGTGCTGCGAGGGCGAGACCGTACCGGAATTGGGAATTTCGATCTGCCGGCATCGGGTTGGGCTGGTTCCCGAGACCCTGGCGCCGTTGCTGGACAAGCGCAATCGCTACAAGGAGCTGATTCGACAGCTGCCGCCTGGCGACCAGGACCGCCGGCGCTACGAGCGGCGCTACTCGGCTCACAAGTGGCTGTTGGTCACCTGCTTCGGTTACCTGGGCTACAAGAACGCCCGCTTTGGTCGCATCGAGGCCCACGAGTCGGTCAATGCATACGGCCGCGAGGTGCTGCTGCAAGCCAAGGAGCTGGTGGAAGAGGCCGGCTTCCGGGTGCTGCACCTGTACGTCGACGGCCTGTGGATCCACAAGCCGGGCGCCACCCAGGCTGAATATGACCGGCTGCTGGCGCGTATCCAGGCGCAGACCGGGCTGCGGGTGGGGATCGAGGGCATCTATCGCTGGCTGGCGTTCCTGCCCTCCCGTACCGAGCCGCGGGTGGCAGTGGCCAACCGATACTTCGGCGCTTACCAGGACGGGACGGTGAAGATCCGGGGGATCGAGGCCCGCAGGCACGATACGCCGCCCTTCATCAAGGACACCCAGTTGGAGATCCTGACGATCCTGGCCGAGGCACGCAACGTGTCTGAGTTCCGCGCGGCCGTGCCCCGGGTGGTGATCTACGCCCAAGAAAAACTTCGCCAGCTACGGGCAGGCGAGGTCCCGTTCAAGCAGCTGGCGGTCACCCATCGACTTTCACGCCAGCTCGATGAGTATCGGGTTCGCACCGCCGCGGCACGCGCCGCCTATCAGCTGAGCCAATCCGGCGTTCAACTCAGCCCGGGAGAGAAGATTCGGTTCGTGTATGTGCCAGGCCCGGAGCGGGTCCGTCCGCTGGATTCGGTCTCGAGCCCGGAGGCGGAATTGTCCCAGTCGGCAAACTATCTGAAATCCATCGACCCGGAAATCGGCCCGCAGGTGGATCGGCCTCGCTCCAGCACCAACCCACCCGACTACGACGTGCCGGCCTACACCGAGCTGCTGCTGCGAGCCATCGATAGTCTGCTCGCTCCAGTGGGGGTCGACCGTACCACCCTGGAGACCTGGTTACTCGGCAACTCGGGCTACTGGGGTCCGCCTGGCACGCTGCCCCCACCACACGCAGATATCGACCTGCCGCTGATCGATGGACCACAGCCAACCGCAGTGCCGTCCGTACCAACTCCGGTGGATCCACCGCCATCGATTCCGTTGGCAGTTGATTACAAGACCCCGGTGGCAACCTCATGAAACACCGCGACCAGCTGCTGGTGCTGGCGGTGCTCGGTCTCACCGCCGCAGCGGGGTTCGTGACTCAGGGCCGGGGCTCGAACTGGCCGGCCGTGCTGGCCGCCGGGCTCACGCTGCTCGCCCTCTGCCTCAGCCTGGTGGCCTGGGCACGTTGGCTGGCCTTGGGCCCTGCTTCAGTCCGCGCCCGCGCGCTGCTGCTCAACGGTGCAGCCAGCCTGTTGGCCGCCACTCTGTGGTTCGAGTTCGTGCTCTCAATTCAGGCGGCGATCGACTCGCCGCTGCGCTGGTTGCTGTCACTCGCACTGGCCTGGATGCTGTCCCCCTTCGCCGCGGTTGCGCTCACCCGATTAGGTCGGCGGCTGGAGAAATGGTGAGTGACCGCTCAGAGCACAAGTGGACACTCGCCGGACCGTGTAGCCGCCTATTTCGTGACGCGCTGACATCGTGACCAGGCTCCCATATCGCTCTGTTTGACCCTTGCAGCTTTTGCGTGGTATGATGCTCGCGAGCCGCTGCGGCGTGGCCGGGCGGCTTTGCGTGACTTTGGGAAGTGTGACCGCAGGAGGTGCAGGAGATCAGCGCATCCGACTATCGGGTAAACGAAAGCATCAGGGTTCCAGAAGTCCGCCTGATTGACGCGGATGGTGATAACAAAGGCGTGGTGGCTATCGCTGATGCGCGCGCCGCCGCCGAATCTGCTGGCTTGGACCTGGTGGAGGTGGCCCCCAACGCCGATCCCCCGGTAGTCCGCGTACTCGATTTCGGCAAGTTCCTGTACGAAAAATCCAAGAAAGATCGGGAGGCTCGTAAGGCTCAGACCAAGGTCGAGGTCAAAGAAATCCGTCTGCGCCCAAAAACCTCCGAGCATCACCGATCGTTCAAAGTCCGCAACGCCCGCAAGTGGTTGCAGGAGGGCAAGAAAGTACTGGCGCGCATTCGTTTCCGAGGTCGGGAGATCACCTACCCGGAGATCGCGTTAGAGGATCTGAAGCAGATCGCTGAGGAGTTGGAGGACGTGGGAACCATTGAGCAGGCGCCGCGTATGGAAGGACGGACGATGTTCATGGTGCTCACCCCGAACAAGAAGTAATCGACCGCCCACGTGACCTGAACGCCCGGGCAGCACAATCGCCGGGCGCTTTCTATGGTGCGGATATTGGATTGAAGGAAGCATCGCATGGCTCGTAAGAAGAAGAAGGGGAAATTCAAGTTGAAGACCCATAAGGCAACCGCCAAGCGGTTTCGCCTGACCGGGTCAGGAAAATTGGTGCGGACCAAGGGCGGCAAAAGCCACCTGCGTCGGCGCAAGTCCAAGCGCACCAAGGTGTTGTTCGATCAGATGATCCCGGTGGAAGGATCCGGCATCCGCAAGCGGGTCCACCGCCTGGCTCCATATCTAAAGAAACACAAGGCCAACCCCAACGCCCGCACCGGAGGCGCCTCCAAGTAGGCTGGCCAAACAGGAGCGAATGAATTGACCCGAGTCAAGGGCGGTCCCCACACCCGCCGCCGCCATCGCAAGATTGTCCGATCCGCCCGCGGCTATTACGGTACCCGCAGCAAGCTCTTCCGCCGCGCCAACGAGGCCCGGCTCAAGAGCCTGTGGTATGCGTACCGTGACCGCCGCAACCGAAAGCGCGATATGCGCCGGCTGTGGATCGCCCGCATCAATGCCGCAGCCCGGCTGAACGGCACCACCTACAGCCGACTGATCTACGGTCTGAAGCAGGCCGACATCCAGCTCAATCGCAAGATGCTGGCTGATCTGGCGGTGCGCGACCCAAAGGCCTTTACCAAAGTGGTCAAGGCCGCCAAGCCAAGCGGCTAGCCCACAACCAGCCGCCACTTCGTGCCCTCCTGCTGCTTGCAGCAGCGCCTCCGCGGCACGGTGATAGAATCGCCGCCGTCACCTCGATGGCCGTACCAAAATGAATATCCGCGCCATCACCGGTTTTCTGGACCCCGGCTGGCCGCTCGAACCCAAGCGTATTGAGGCGCTTGCCGGCTGCCTGAGCAGCCTGCGAGACAAGCTGACCGAAGCCGGCTACCAGGTCCAAACCACCCGGGTTGCCACTCCGCCTCCGGCCGAATTCGATTCGCCGGTCCCGATCGAGGACCGGCCGGTGCTGGCCCGCGAGCTGGAGGCCGAGTGCTTCGTGCACGGCATCGATTACGCCAACATCGGGCCGGTGTTGCCCGATGAACTGGACGGGTACGCCATCGTGCCGCAGGTATTGGCCGCCGCCGAGAACGTATTCTGCTCCGGCCTGTATGCTGACCCACAGGTCGGCCTCTCGCTTCCTGCCGCTCGAGCTTGCGCCGAGGCCATCCTGGGCAACTCGACTGTCTCGCCGGACGGCTTCGCCAACCTGCGCTTCGCCGGATTGGCCAATATGCCTCCCGGCTCACCTTTCTTTCCCGCCGCATACCACCGCGGCGGGCCGCCTTCGGTGGCGCTGGCCACTGAAGCTGCCGACTTGGCGGTCGACGCTCTGCGTGAGGTGAACTCACTGGCCACCGTGCGTCGGCGGCTGGTGGGTATGATCGAAGCCCACGCCGCGGCGCTTACCCAGACTGCCGAAACGATCAGCACCGAGCACAACGTCCGTTGGCTGGGGATTGACTTCTCGCTGGCACCGTTCCCTGAGCCGGGCCGCTCGATCGGCACCGCACTGGAAGGATTGGGGGTGCCGGCCGCTGGACTAACGGGAACTGTCGCGGCTGCGGCTTTCCTTACCGACTGCCTGGATCAGGCCCAGTTCCAGCGGACCGGATTTTGTGGACTATTCCTGCCTGTGCTGGAGGATTCGATCTTGGCAGAACGCATCGCCGGCGGCGAACTCGGCTTGAGCGATCTCATGCTGCTTTCGACCGTGTGCGGCGCCGGGCTGGACACCATTCCCCTGCCCGGCACGGCGGATCTGGATGCCTTGACCGGGTTGCTGCTCGATCTGGGCGCGCTGGCCCTGCGACACTCGAAACCGCTGACCGCCCGCCTAATGCCGATCCCCCGCAAACAAGCCGGCGACGAAATTCACTTCGACTTCCCGTATTTTGCCGACAGCCGGGTAATGGACCTCCAGCCCGAATCGCTGAGCGGCCTGCTGGGCTCAGACGGCATGCTGGATTTAGCACCCAAGCTGTAGCGCCGACATGGACCTGCTGGCCCAGCTCAATCCACAGCAGCGTGCGGCGGTCACTGCGCCATCCGGCCCCGTGCTGGTGCTGGCCGGACCCGGCTCGGGAAAGACCCGAGTGCTCACCCAC
This sequence comes from uncultured Anaerolineaceae bacterium, assembly GCA_964549025.1. Taxonomy (GTDB): domain Bacteria; phylum Chloroflexota; class Anaerolineae; order Anaerolineales; family E44-bin32; genus JADFRG01. The sequence goes on from CAZJUE010000011.1 coordinate 13,987, forward strand.
CGCCTGGCTTACTTGATCGGTGAACTCGGCGTTCCGGCCCATCAGATCGTTGGCCTGACGTTCACCAACAAAGCTGCTCGCGAGATGCAGGCCCGCGCCGCGCAATTGCTGGACGCATCCGAGAGCGCGATTCCCCGCCTCGGCACTTTCCATGCCTTTTTCGCCCGCGTGCTGCGCGCCGAAACCGATCGCTTGCCGGTGACACGCGACTTCGTGATCTTTGACGAAACCGATCAGCTGACCCTGGTACGCCAGGCGCTGAAGGAAATCAACCAGGATCCCAAGCAGGTGCGTCCGGTTGCAGTGCTGGAGGCCATCTCACGCGCCAAGAACGAGATGCAGGATCCGAACACACTTCCGGTCGGGACCTACTTCGACGAGATCGTACGCCGGGTCTACCAGCGCTATCGTGAGCTGCTGCTCAGCAGCAACGCCTTTGACTTCGACGACCTGCTGTTATGGCCGCTGCGACTCTTTCAAGATAACCCAACGCTGTTGGCAAATTACCAGCGTCGCTACCCGCACCTGCTGGTGGATGAGTTCCAGGACACCAACGCTCTGCAGTACGCGCTGCTGGTGACCCTGGCGGGGCAGCGTCCGGATCTGTACGTGGTCGCCGATCCGGACCAGTCGATCTATGGCTGGCGCGGGGCGGATGCGCGCAACGTGAACCGTCTCGGCGAGCAATTCCCCCAACTGCAGACGCTGCTGCTGGAACAGAATTACCGCTCCACCCAAACCATCCTCGATGCTGCCATGGCAGTGATCGATCGGCTACCTGATCGACAACACAAGCAGCTGTTTACCGAACGGGTGGGCGGCGAGCGCATTTTGCTGCACGAGGCGTACGACCAGGACGAAGAGGCCCAGTTCGTGGTCGACAGCATCTCGATGTTGACGCTGCGCGGCGAGGCCGATCCCGGCGAGTGCGCGGTGATGTACCGCACGAACGCCCAATCCCGCGCGCTGGAGGAGGCCTTCTTCCGCGCCGGCCTGCCGTACCGGTTGGTGGGGGCACAGCGCTTCTACGGGCGGCGTGAAGTCAAGGACCTGATCGCCTATCTACGATTGATCCACAATCCGGCCGATCAGGTTAGCCTGGAGCGAGTGATCAACACCCCTTCTCGCGGCATCGGCGCGGTGACCCTTGAGGAGCTGCGGGCCGCGGCTGCTCAGGCCGACGAGACCCCCGCCGAAATCCTGGTTCATTTGGCGCGGGGCGGTCAGTTTGAAGCAATCAGCTCGCGGGCGCATGCGGTCCTGCGCGATTTCGGTGAGCTGCTCGACGGCTGGCTGCGGGCCAAAGACTCGCTCGAACTCGAGCAGCTGGTCGACCGGGTGACCGAGCAGATCGACTACCGCACATACCTGAATGCCGAGGACCGCTGGGCCAACGTGCTCGAATTGCGCGCCGCCGCGCAGGAGTTCCGCGCACTGGGACTGGCCGAATTCTTGCAGCAGGTGGCGCTGGTATCTGACCAGGACACGCTGACCGATGAGCTCAACGCCCCCACCTTGCTCACCCTGCACTCGGCTAAGGGGCTGGAATTCCCGGTGGTGTTCATCATCGGATTGGATGAGGGCGGATTGCCGCATCAGCGCTCGCAGGACGACCCGGAGGCGTTGGCCGAGGAGCGGCGGCTTTTCTACGTCGGGCTGACTCGCGCCCAGGACCGGGTGATCCTGGTGCGGGCCTTCCGCCGGCGGCTGTTTGGTACCTCCTCGCTGACCGATCCCTCGCGCTTTCTGGACGACCTCCCGGCCGATCTGCTGGACGGTGACGTAGTCGGTCTGCACGGAGCGCAGCAAGCCAGCTACGCCCGTCAGACCCGCTGGGAAGACCGGCCGTTGCGCTCACCCGAGCCGCGCTATCGGGCAGGCATGCGGGTATCGCATCCGCAGTTTGGCGAAGGTATCGTGCAGCAGACGCAAGTCGATCTGGACGACGAGGAAGTCACGGTGGAATTCGAAGAGGCCGGCATCAAGATCTTGGCCGCCTCGCTGGCCAACCTGGAGATTGAGGAGTGAGCAACCGCCCAGGCACCCGCGTACAACCGGCCGCCATTCGGCCACTCCATAACCTGGCCGGATCGAGCCTGTGAACATCTTTCTCACCGGTGGCGCCGGCTACATCGGCTCGGCAGCCGCGGCTACACTGCTGGATAGCGGCCATCAAGTCACGGTCTTCGACTCGTTGGTGACCGGACACCGAGCTGCTGTACCGACCGGTGCCGAGTTCATCGAGGCCGACCTGGAAGACCATGATCAGCTGTTCGAGGCGCTCAAGGCTGACAACTTCGACGCGGTGATGCACTTTGCGGCCTTCATCGAAGCCGGCGAAAGCGTGAGCCAGCCCGGTAAGTACTTCCAGAACAATGCGATCAACTCGATGTGGCTGCTGGAGGGCTGCGTGCGGGCCGGCGTGCAGCGCTTCGTCTACTCCTCCTCGGCTGCGGTGTATGCCTCCAGCGATGAGCCGTTGACCGAATCCTCCACCCTGCGGCCGGGGAACCCCTATGGCCAAACCAAGCTCATGGTCGAGACCGTGCTGGATTGGTATCGGCAGACCCATGGCCTGGGCTACGCCGCGCTCAGGTATTTCAACGCCGCCGGCGCGCTGCCCGGTCGCGGCGAAGCCCACCAGCCCGAATCGCACCTGATCCCATTGGTGCTGCAAGTGGCACTTGAGCAGCGGCCCGAAATCCAGATCTACGGCACCGATTACCCCACCCCCGACGGCACCTGCATCCGCGACTACATCCATATCGCCGATCTGATCGCCGCGCACCGGCTGGCGCTGGAGGCGCTTGAGCCGGCCGGCCAGCTGGTCTACAACGTCGGCAGTGGCGCCGGCTACTCGGTGCGGGAGGTCATCAATACCGCCCGCAAGGTGACCGGCCAGGTGCTGCCGGAGGTCGAGACCGACCGCCGCCCCGGCGACCCGCCCCGCCTGGTCGCCAGCTCAAACAAGCTCCGGTCCGAACTCGGCTGGGATCCCGAATACCCGGAACTCGAAGCCATCGTCGCCAGCGCCTGGGAGTGGCATCGGAGCCATCCCGGGGGCTATGAGGGCGTATAGCCCGCGTTTCCATAGGGAACTGTTGCCAGCCAGGCGGCTTGCGCACCTCCTGCGCATCGGTCCGAAACATGCCTTGGGCTCGCTGCGCCAGCTCTGAGCGTGGCCTCCCCGTGGCTGTGATAATATGCATGAAATTACTCGTTTTTATTCGAAGAGCGCCGGGCGGCGCGATCGGCAAGCGCCGCGCGATGCAGACCCCGATCGGGATGGAAGGTTGGCGATTTGAGCAGTAGTTCCACCTCAGACCAGCGAATCTCAGCTGCCATGTCGCACTACCTGGGCGAATTGCATCGCTTGGGTGGTCACGGCGAGGTGGTCTCGCCTTCGCAATTGGCGGAGGTGATGGATGTATCTGTGCCTGCAGCCACTCGCATGATCGAGCGGCTGGACGAAGCTGGATTGGCCGAACGAGTTCCCTACAAAGGTGTGCAACTCACCGCTCGCGGCGCGCGCGAGGCTCTGCGTGAAATCCGCTATCACCGTCTGGCGGAGGCCTTTCTGGTGCAGGTTATGGGTTATGGGTGGCATGAGGCGCACGACATGGCCGACGCGTTGGCCGAGGTCGCCGATGAGACCTTCGTCGGCAAGATGGACCAGACCGCCGGCCATCCCACCCGCTGCCCCCACGGCGAGCCAATCCCCAGCGCCGAAGGGGTCATGCCCGAGGTCGAAGACACGCCGCTCACCGAGCTGCCGATCGGATTCAAAGGCGTCGTCAGCCGGGTCAAGGCCCGCGAGGACGACAAGTTAATCTACTTCGCCGAGGTTGGTCTGATCCCCGAACAGACGATCGAGATCCTCAACCGCGGGCCGTTCGGCGGCCCGATCCGCTTGCGGGTCGACCGGCACGAAGAGGTGCTGGGCGTTGAGCTAGCGTCACTGGTGCGCGCGGCCGCGGTCTAGCCCAAGGGGCAGGGTCCAGCCACACCCCCATGCTATAATCCCTCCGAAGACGGTGGGGCAGTTTGCAAACTGCCCCTTTTTTCTGGAATATACCCATGACATATCAGCACTCAACGGTTCCCGCCGAAGGCGAGCACATCACCTTGTCGGACGGCGTACTCAACGTGCCGGCACGCCCAATCATCCCCTTCATCGAAGGTGACGGCACCGGGCCAGACATCTGGCGCGCTTCGGTGCGGGTGTTCGATGCGGCGGTCGAGAAGGCTTACGGCGGTGAGCGAACCATCGCTTGGATGGAGGTCTTTGCCGGCGGCAAGTCTTACGACCAATTCGGCGAGTGGCTGCCGGAAGAGACGATCGAGGCCTTCCGCGAGTTCCTGATCGGCATCAAGGGGCCGCTGACCACGCCAGTGGGCGGCGGCATCCGCTCGCTGAACGTTGCGCTTCGTAAGGCGCTCGACCTGTACGTTTGCCTGCGTCCGGTACGCTACTTCGACGGCGTGCCGTCCCCGGTGAAGCATCCGGAGTATGTGGACATGTTGGTGTTCCGCGAGAACACCGAAGACATTTATGCCGGAGCCGAATTTCAGGAGGGCACCCCTGAGAACGCCGCATTCCTGGGTTGGCTGAAGGAAAACCAGCCCGAGGCCTATGCCAAAATCCGCTTTCCGGAGAGTTCCGGGATCAGCCTCAAGCCGGTGTCCAAAGAGGGGACCGAGCGGCTGGTGCGGGCGGCCATCCAATACGCGCTGGACAACGGACGTCGATCGGTGACCCTGGTGCATAAGGGCAACATCATGAAGTTTACCGAGGGCGCCTTCCGCAATTGGGGTTACGAGCTGGCGGATCGCGAGTTCGGCGACCGGGTCTACACCTGGGCACAGTGGAACCGCACCAAGGAGGAGCACGGCGAAGACGCCGCCAACGCCGAGCAGGACGCGGCGCTCAAGGACGGCAAGCTGCTGGTCAAAGACGCCATCGCCGACATCGCTTTCCAGCAAACCATCACCCGCGCCCGCGAGTTCGACGTGATCGCCACCATGAACCTGAACGGCGACTACATCTCAGATGCGCTGGCGGCGCAGGTGGGCGGGATCGGCATCGCCCCCGGCGGCAACATCAATTACCAGACCGGAAACGCCATCTTCGAGGCCACCCACGGCACCGCGCCCAAGTACGCAGACAAGGACGTTGTAAACCCCAGCTCAGTGGTGCTGTCGGGCGAGATGATGCTGCGCTACATGGGGTGGGCGGAGGCGGCCGATCGGATCATCAAGGGCATGCAGGGCGCCATCGCGGCCAAGACCGTTACCTACGATCTGCACCGGCTGATGGAAGGTGCCACCAAGGTCAAGACCTCCGAGTTCGGCGAGGCGATCATCGAGCACATGTAGGGCCCGGTCAACCGGTGCCAGACGGCCGGCCCCTGAGCGCATTCCATAACAAGACCGGGGGCCGCCCCGCAAGCCAACAAGGACCGCAATTTGACCGACGAAACCGTCACGCCGGCGAAGAAGCGCCTCGCCCGCCGAGTCTACCGGCGACTGCTGAAGGCGTACGGTGAACCGACTTGGCGCAACCCGCTGCCACCGGTCGACGAGCTGGTCTCGACCATTCTCTCCCAAAACACCAACGACCTCAACCGCGATCGGGCCTTCGACGAGCTGCAGGCTCGATTCCCGACCTGGGAAGCGGTGCGCGATGCACCAACTGAAGCGGTGATCGACGCCATCCGCATCGCTGGTATCGCCAACCAAAAGGGACCGCGCATCCAGAACGCGCTGCGGGCGATCACCGCGGAGCGGGGCCAGATCGAATTGGACTTCTTGCGGGAAATGCCACCCGAGGCGGTCCGCGCCTGGTTGACCAAACTCAAAGGCGTGGGGCCGAAGACCGCCGCCATCGTGATGCAATTCGCGCTCGACATGCCGGCCTTCCCGGTCGACACTCACATCCACCGGGTGAGCGGCCGTATCGGGCTGCGGCCGGAAAAGGCCAGCCGAGAGAAGACCCACGAGATCCTTGCCGAACTGCTCGAGCCGGAGACCTACTACACCGCCCACCTCAACCTGATCACCCACGGGCGGCAGGTATGCAAGGCGCAGCGGCCGCTCTGCCAGGAGTGCGTGCTGGCCGAACTGTGCGCCTACTACCAGGCGCTGGACCCGAAACCACAATAGCCTGGTCTATACTGAACCCGTACGCGGAGGAATGCTGATGGCAACCACGCTGACCTGGTACGGCCACGCGGCCTTCGGGCTGGAGATCGAGGGGGTGAAGGCGGTGATCGATCCGTTTCTGAGCGACAATCCGGCGGCCACGATCAAGCCGGATGAGATCGAGGCTGAATACATTCTCATCAGCCACGGACACGGCGATCACGTGGGAGACGCAATCGACATCGCCAAACGCACCGGGGCGCAGATCGTCAGCGTCAATGAGATCGCGGTTTGGGCCCAGAAGCAGGGCCTCAAAGCCCACGGCCAGCATTTGGGCGGGGGACACCAGTTTCCCTTCGGCTACCTGAAGCTCACACTGGCCTTTCACGGCTCTGCGCTTCCCGACGGCAGCAACGGCGGCAATCCTTGCGGTTTCTTGATCACCACCCCTAACAATCTAAAGCTCTATATCTCTGGCGACACTGGATTGTTCGGCGACATGGCGTTGATCGGCGAAGAGGGTATCGATTTGGCTACCGTGCCCATCGGTGACAACTTCACCATGGGTCCCGACGACGCGCTGCGAGCGGTCAAAATGCTCAATCCCAAGCACGTCATCCCGGTTCACTACAACACCTGGGACCTGATCGCCCAAGATCCACAGGCCTGGGCGCAAGAAGTGCGCGAGCAAACCGACGCCGAGCCACACGTACTGAGCCCGGGGGAGAGCTACACGATCTAGCTCAAGCGTCCGAGCGGCCACCGCGCCTGGCAGCCGGCTACCGCTGAGCCACCCGCGCCGCCCCGCAGACCAGACCATCCCGACGCGCCCCCACCGTTGAGCCGCTCGATTTCCACCCCCTGGCTACGCCTTGCCGGCCTGACGCTGCTGGCGTTCGGCATTGGCATGGCCACCAATACGCTCGACCCAGCGGTGCTGAGCGCCAAGGTCAACCAGCTCGCGCCGGATCGGCCCAATACTGCGCTGGGCTTCACCACCGCCGCCGGCCTGCTGGTTGCCACCCTCACCCAGCCGCTGATCGGCGCGCTTTCCGATCGAGCCGACTCGGCCTGGGGCCGGCGGGTTCCGTTCATCGTGTTGGGCGCGCTCTTCGCCGCAGCCAGCCTGTTCGGGCTGGCGCTGGCCTCCTCGATCACGCTGCTGGTGCTGGGCATGCTTGCCTACGAATTCGCGGCCAACGTGGCCCAAGCACCCTGGCAGGCGCTGCTGCCCGATCAGGTCCCCGAGCAAATGCGGGGGGTGGCTTCCGGGCTGAAAACCGTCTTCGAGATCCTGGCCTTCGTAGCCGGCCGGCGCACCTCCGGCTATCTGGTCGCCGAAGGTGAGCTGATCAACGCGGTCGCAGTGGCGGCCGTGGTTTTCGTGTTGGCGATGGTGATTACTGCAGTGACCGCCCGCGAGCCAGCGCGAACTGCAGGCACCCGAACAGCTAGCTCAGCAGGCGAGCCAGCTCGCGCGCAGTCGGCAGCGGACTCGCTCGACCCGCCTCCGCGGAGCCAGGCCGGCACCGTCGCGCGGACTGCATCTGACGGGTCGACCCGGAGCTCGGACAGGCGCAGCCCCTGGCCCCCGGGATTCGTCTGGTGGTTCGTCAACCGCGGTCTGTTCTGGGGCGCTGCGATTGGACTTAACAACTTCGTGCTGTTCTACCTGCGCGACGTGATCGGGATGAGCTTTGCCGAAGCTGCGCGTTTCTTCGGCGATCTGTCGCTGGTGCTGGGCTTGTCGCTGGTGGCGGTCACCATTCCGGCCGGCAGGCTGTCGGACCGCATTGGGCGTCGCCCATTGATCCTGGGCGCCAGCGCGGTAGCGATTGGCGGCAATCTGGCGCTTTTGTTTGCCCGCAGCCGCCCGATGCTGGTGGTGGCCGGCGGCTCGATTGGGGTGGCGGTCGGTATCTACCTGGCTGCCAACTGGGCGCTGGCGACCGAGCTGGTGCCCCGTTTCCGCGCAGCGCGGTATTTGGGCATCGCCAACATCGCTACCGCCGGCGGCAGCTTTGCAGCCCGCTTTGCCGGCGGAGCATTGATCGATCCGATCAATCGGTTGACCGGTGACCCAACCGCTGGTTACACCGCGCTGTACAGCCTGACGCTGTTGGCCTTCTTGGTGGCCGGACTGGCAGTGCTGCGCTTGCCCAGCTCGTCGCTGCCGAGCCCTGAACCGAGCTCCTCCTAGGTCCCAAACCGCGGAAAGCTCTCGGTGAATATGAGCTTGCCCAAAGCGCCTGCGAAACGAGGCCGGCGGCCAACTCCCGGTGAGCATGACCCTGTGCCGAAGCCCCAGCGCAGTGAATCGTGCAGCAATTTCCAAGACCGGTACCCAAAAGCCGCCGCGCTTGATCCGCGGTGTACAATCGACTTACCGGCCCAAGCGCACGGGGCCGGGCGGCTGAGCACAAGTTAGGAGGCAGGTGCGATGGCAGGCGATAAGCGCATCGGCGAGGTGGTGCACTACTTCAACAAGATCAAGGTGGCGGTGGCTCAGCTTAACTCAGCTCTGAAGCTCGGCGACCAGGTGCGCTTTCACGGCGCGACCACCGACTTCACCCAGGAAGTCGCTTCCATGCAGGTCGAGCACGAGGAGGTGACCGAAGTTAAGGCTGGAGACGAGGTCGCCATCAAGGTCAAGGAACGGGTGCGCAAGGGGGACGAGTTGCTGCACCCAGAAGCGGACTAGTCCGAACCACCGATCCCCATCAAGGCCAGGAAGCACAACGGCGGGCCCCAGGCCCGCCGTTCTAATCTGCTGCCACAGCTTGCTTGGCTGGCGCTCGGCCAAGCCTGCATGGAGCCCAAGCCGATCCAGATTTAGCTTACGCCAGCTTCAGCGCGATCGTGAAGGTCGCGCCCTGATCCGGTCCCCCGCTCTCCGCCCAGGTCCGGCCGCTGTGGGCCTCGACGATCGCCTTCACAATCGCCAACCCCAACCCCATGCCCTGGTGACGACGAGTCATGTGATCCTCGACCTGGTGAAACTGGTCGAAAATGATGGCGAGCTGATCGGCGGGGATCCCGATCCCGGTGTCCACCACCCGGATCCAGCCTTCCGAGCCGTGTCGCTCGAGCAGTACTCGCATGCTGCCCTCCGCCGGGGTGAAGTGCATGGCGTTGTTCAGCAGGTTGGTGATCGCCTTAGCGATCTTGGGCGCGTCGATCTGGGCATTGAGCGGTTGCTCCGGTAATTCCAGCTTCAACCGCTGGCCCTTGGCCTCGATCAGCTCTTTGATTTCGTGCTGCGCCATGCGGATCGGCTCTTGAAGCGGCCGCTGCTCCAGCGCCAGCTCTTTCGATCCGACCTTCATCGAGTTGATGTTGGTCATGTTCTCGATCAGGCCCCGCATGCGCTCTGCCGCGTTAAGCACCGACTCAGCCAGGTCGGAAGACTCACCGCCTGCCTCTTCCTTGAGCAGGTGGGCATAGCCCAGGACCACCCCCAGAGGGGTGCGCAGTTCATGCGAGGCGATGGCAATGAAATCGCCTTTCATCCGATCCAGCTTTCCAAGCTCTTCGTAGGCTTTCTTCAGCGCCTCGAGCAGGCGGGCGTTGTTGATCGCCACCGCCGCCTGCGAGGCGATGATCCCCAAGGTCTCCAGGTCGTGCTTCTCGAATGCGCCGCTACGTTTGTTGATCGCCTCCAGTACCCCGATGGCCTCGTCGCGAATTCGCATCGGCACGCCGGCCAGCGAACGGGTCGGCATTTTGGTGCGGTCCTCGACGTCGAAGTGGCGTGGGTCGCTGGCCACTTCGTTGATGATCACCGGTTGATTGGTGCGGAAGATGGTGCCGGCGATCGAGCCTTCCATCG
>CAZJUE010000012.1:0-22891 GCA_964549025.1 uncultured Anaerolineaceae bacterium
CCCACGACCAGGTGGAAGCCATGACCATGGCCACCCGCATCGCGGTGATCCGGCGCGGCATCATGCAGCAGGTGGATACCCCCCAGAACCTCTACGACAACCCCAATAACGTGTTCGTGGGAGGCTTCATCGGTTCGCCAGCGATGAACTTCTTCAACGGCAAACTGAATCGCTCAAATGGCAACCTTGTGGTCGATCTCGGATCGTTCCACGTGACCGTGCCAGAATCCAGAGCCGATCGCTATCAGACGTACGTCGGGCAGGACGTGATTTTCGGGATCCGTCCCGAGGATGTTCACGATCCGAAATTCACCCCGGCCGAAATCAAGCCTTCGAAGGTAGAGGCCAAGGTCGAAGTGACCGAGCTGATGGGCAACGAGATCTTTGTATATTTGAAGACCGGGCAGGATGATTTCGTTGGTCGCATCGACCCGCGCACCTCCATGGAAGCCGGCAATCAGGTGCAGGTGGCGTTCAACATGGACAATTTCCACCTGTTCAAGACCGATGGAGACCAGCAAGCGATCGTCTGATCACGCCTAGGATCACGGTAACGAAGCCCCCGTTCAGGTGCACACGGGGGCTTCGTCTTGCCTGAAGGAATTGCGCATGGACCAACTAGAGCTGATGCGAATGCTTCACCGCCCAAACCAGACCAAGATTGTTCTTTTGGTGATGGATGGGCTGGGCGGCTTGAGTATCGAGCCGGGAGGCGCCACCGCACTGGAATCGGCCAGTACCCCGAACCTGGATCGGCTGGCCAAGGAAGGTGCGCTTGGGCAGACGATTCCGATTCGCCTCGGCATCAGCCCCGGCTCCGGCCCCGCCCATCTGGCGATGTTCGGCTACGAGCCGCTGACCTTCGAGGTGGGGCGCGGCGTGCTCGAGGCGACCGGGGTTGGCATGCAGGTAGCCAAAGGGGATTTGGCTGCCCGCGGGAATTTCTGCACGCTGGATGAGCAAGGGGCGATCATCGACCGGCGCGCCGGTCGACTAGCATCCGAAGAGGCGGCGCCCCTGATCGAACGCCTATCCGGTATCGAGCAGGAAGGCGCCGAATTCGAGGTGCGCTTGGTACGTGAATACCGGTTTGCCGTGGTGGCCCGCGGCGAACAGTTGGGCCACCAGATCGCCGACACCGACCCACAGCGGGCCGGTCGTGCGCCGCTCTCGCCGCAAGCCCAGGCGCCCGACTCCGAGCGTGCCGCCGGGCTGTTTCAAGAGTGGATTGAAAAGGCCGGCCAGCTGCTCAAAGGCGAGCAGAAGGCCAACGGCCTGACCTTGCGCGGCTTCTCCACCAATCCGGAGCTGCCGGATTTCGAGCAGGTGTACGGGTTGCAGGCGGCCTGCGTCGCGGTCTACCCGATGTATCGCGGCGTATCCAAATTGGTGGGGATGCAGGTGATGGAGTTTGCCGGGGAGCAGCCGTCTGACGAGTTCGGCGCACTGAAGTCCGCTTGGGCGGCCAATGATTTCACCTTCGTCCACATCAAGGCCACCGACAGCCGTGGCGAGGACGGCGACCTCGAGGCTAAGGCCAGGGTGATCGAGTCCGTGGATTCGGCCCTGCCGCAGCTGCTGGAACTGGAACCGGATGTTCTGGCAGTCACCGGCGATCACTCCACGCCGGCACGTCTGCGAGCACACTCATGGCATCCGGTGCCGTTCCTGTTGTGGGCGCCTGCCACTGTGCGAGAAGACGCCAGCACGCGGTTCGGAGAGCGGAGCTGCGCCGCCGGCGGCCTGGGGACCTTTCCAGCAACCGGCATCATGCCGCAGCTGATGGCGCACGCCAATCGGCTGAACAAATACGGCGCGTAGCCCAGGCCTCAGGGCGGCCGAGTGTGATTGCCTGCGCCTGGCGGCTCGGCGAGTTCGGTTGAGTGGGATCGTGGCCCGCGAGTTCGGACGACCGGTCGATACGCCTACCCGGGCCTGCCCTCCAGCCAGCGAGCCACGGCGTACAGCGCTCCGCTCTGGATCAGCGTTGCCAGGCTGATGGTGGCGAAGGCGACCTGCCAGAACAGCTCGGGGAACAGCCGGATCAGGGTGTCGGAGTAATTGAATAGCCAGGTGTTTCCTTCGAAGAACACCCGGTGGAAGCCCACGAAGATCACCGAGAAGCCGACGATCAGGCCCACCAACAGGACGACCATCACCACCGCCGTCAGCTTCGCTCCACCGGCCAGCGCCTGCGCCACCGTCGGCGATCCGGCCGTCTGCCACAGCAGCGCCCCCAACGCGACCGCCAACACGCCAGCCCCAATCCAAACCTGCAGGGCGGCTCGGGTCACCCGCTTGACGTCCGCCATGTGGCGCAGCTCCCGGGAGTTGTAGACCGGGGAACCGTCTTCGAATTCGAGCTCACCCAAGAACTCGATCCCCTGATCATTCAGCAGGTACTCAAGGGCGATGTCGGCATTCCGTATTCGCTCGGACTGGGTGAAGCCGTACGGATCGGCGGGAAAGCCGGGAACGGCGTATTCAAAGCGGATGAAGCCGCGGGTGAGCAGCAAGCGGACGCTGGTCAATAGGAAAAGCACCAGAATCGCCACCTGCAGCACCACCCGGGCCGCATTGACCCAGCCCGGTTGGCTGCTCTGCATCTCCATCAGCTGTAACCCATGCTCACACCATCCTTCGAGCCGTCAGCGACCATCTCACTGCAGCCCTTGCATGCCGCCGAGCACGAACTGTAACACGATCGAATTCACCAGCTGCTCCACCGGCGCCCAATCGTCGGTAAACACGATTGTGGATTGTGGGACGGCCCGGATGTTTCCGACCGCTCGCTCCAGCACCGCCACCAATTGTGGCGGGGCACCGCTTGCTTCGAGCCGCAGCAGGTTCTCGACCAGATTGGCGGACCTGGTCGGCTGAACCGTGGCGTAAAGGATCGAGTTGAAGCTTCCCGGCACATCCACCAGATAGAGCGATGGGAAAACCGCCGCGATGGTTCCGCTCATAGCCTCGATCAATCGTCGATCGCCGGGCGTCCGGCCGAGGTTGATCGCCAGCACACCATCCGGCGTCAGTCGCTGACGCACCAGCTCGAAGAACTCGACAGTGGTGAGCTCCCACGGAATGTACGGCGCCCGATAGGCATCGACGGCGATCACGCTGTAGCTGTGGGTGCTCTGCGAGAGCGCCCAGCGCCCGTCGGCCACGACCGCGTTGAGATTCGGCTCGTTCATATCGAAGTAGTCCCGCGCCACCTTGACAATCTGCGGGTCGATTTCCCAACCATCGATCGGAACCGGTCCGAAGACCTCAGTGTATTGCTTTGCGATGGTTCCTCCGGCCAATCCAACCAGTCCCAACCGGTCGACCGCCTCCAGGCCGACCGGTGGCGGGTTGAAGTAGGGCGCCACCAGAAAGAACTCCCAGGTGCCATAGCCATAGGGCGGCCGCTCGCTGGCTGGAAGGTAGATTGAGTGTTCGGCCAATCCTTCGTTTAACAGCAGCAGTCGCGCTCCGTCCCGCTCCGTTACCTGGATGTAGTTGTAGGCCGATTCGGTTTCGTAAAGCACCGTGTCCCCGGGTTTGATCGGCCCCGGCAACGACAGCAGCGCCAGCAGCACCAGCACGATCGGCATCCAGCCGTGTCGAATCAGTGCCGGCAAGCCGCCGTCCAGGGCGATGCCGGCCAGCGCCAACGCCAGTAGCAGCAAGCTGAAAACCAGGAATGTGCGCGCAGTTCCGATGGCCGGTATCAGCCACAGCACCGGCAGGAAGGTGCCCATGATCGATCCTATGGTCGAGATGGCGTAGATTCGGCCCGAGACCCTTCCGGCCCGTGCGGTATCGTCCAGCGCCAGCCGGATGGCAAAGGGCGAGGCGCATCCCAGCAGTGTCACCGGGATGCTGAAGAGCAGCAGCACGGCCAAGAATGAACCGGCCATGATGACCGCGTCGAGCGATTGAACCGCATTGGCCGCCAGGCCGAGCACTGGTTTGGCCAGCACCGGCACCAGCCCCGAGGTAAAGGCACCCCAGGCCAGGATACGGTAGAAGGTCCCTGGATACGGCGAGCGGTCGGCCCAACGTCCGCCGATGAAATACCCGGCGCTCAGGTAGATCAGGATCAGGCCAATGATGTTGGCCCATACAATGTTGCTGGTGCCGAAGACCGCACCGACCAACCGGGAGGCGGAGATCTCCACCGCCAGCGTGGTCATGCCGGCGACGAACACCGCCGGCAGCAGCAACCGTCCTGCGGTTGGGTCCGGTACTGGCTTAGCTGGTTGCATGGCTCAGAGGCGAAATTGTACTTGGCCGTTGCCAGATAGGCCGCGCGGCGCTGCAGGCTGCCACTTTGGCGCGCAATGGGGACTTTGTCAGCGGGCCACGAGCAGCGCTAGCCAGGCAATCCACAGCAAGCTGTAGCGGAGCGGCCTGCGCGATTCGACGGTCGGAGCATACAGCAACACCGCCATCACCAGCCCGTCGGTGATGCGAACGATGCCCAACGGCTCTCGGAAGGTAGAGAACGGCAGCGCCATGATGGCCAGGCCGTGGCCCAGCAGCGAGTACAACTCCACCGCTCGAGAGCCGCGCAGCCAATCAGCAACCGTCCGCACCACACCCCAGACGCTGGGCAGCACCACCGATGGTCCGAACACCAGCAGGTAAAGCGCCAGGGCGGCGATACTGACGCTGCCAATCCGCAGCAAACCCATGAACGGGATCCACTCGAACCCGGTCGCCAGGGCCCCGCCGCTTCCAATCCCGATGCTTCCGAAGCTGGCCAGCAGCCAAAGCTGCCAGGCCAGGTGCGCTGCGATCACCCCCGCACCAGCCGCCAGCACACTGCGCCTACGTTCGCCGCCCAGCTCGGCCGCCAACAAAGCTGCCAGGAAGATCAGAGCCGTCTCTTTTGCGAAGCCTGCCAATCCGATAGCAGCGATCCCGAGCAGCGGGCGCTGCCGGTCGACCGTCAGCAGCAGCCCGAGCGCCGCCAAGCCGTAGGCCAGCGGCTCCGCCAGGCCGATTCCAATCGGGGCAATCAAGCCGACCCACAAACCGTAGCTCAACCCGTACCATTCCTGCGCGCCGCGGTTACGCAGCAAGCTGCATACCGCCCAGGTCCCCAGCCAGTGCGCGGCCAAATTGACCCCGATCAGCGCCCAAGGAATCCAACTCTGGTTGCCTAGCCCGAACACTCGCCCGAGCAACGGCAGCAAAATCCGCTGGTAGCGATAGGCCGGCACGTCCAGCCGGGGGGAAACCTTCGGCGGATCCGGCTCGATGGCAATGAAGTAGGTGAACTGCCCGTCATATCCCTCCGAGCCCTCCAGGTCGGATTCGGAGTATTGAGATCCGAGCTCGAAGATGCCGACTGGGTCCCAGGCTACGGCCGACAATCGCCAAAGCACGTAAAGCGCTGCCACGAGCGCGCTCACGGTTGCGATCAGCGATCTGCGGTTCATCGACGGCGCAGCGCGATTGCCAGGCCGATCAGGCCCAACACGGTCATCGATAGCCCCAATCTGAATGAGCTCGGCTGGTAGCGAAAGGCGACCGTGTGAGCGCCCTCTGGGGCCCACACTGCCCGGAATATCCCATTGGCCGGGTAGCTATCCACCGGCGTTCCATCCAGGTAGGCTTGCCAGCCCGGATACCAACTGTCGGCTAGCATCAGCCAGCCGCCCTGGACAGTCTCCACCTGTATCGCGGTCCGCCCGGCCGATTGGCCCACGATCTGCGCCTGGTCCGCGGAGTCCTGGCCTGCTGCGCCTTGCGGCTGGCCAACTGACCCTTGTGCCCCATCGGGCGGCATGCCGGGCGGTCGCTCCAGCACTACTCGCTCAGACGGCTCGAAGGACTCGTCGAATACCGCAGCTAGCGCCGCTAGGCGACCGCTCACCCATTCCGCGGTCGGCACGACCCACGCGCGCCGGCCATCCGCGACCGGTTGGTACTCGCCTCCCGAATCAGCCACCCAACCGACCCCCATCATTCGATACAACTCGGATTGGAGTGCCGGCGGCGCGCTCTCCAATCGCTCGATCCATTCCGCGTAGCGTGCACTCAAAATCGGATCGAAGTTGTTGGCGCTGGACAAACCGTCCAGCAGCCCGGTATTCGGCAGCGCTTTTGCCCGAACGAAGGACCAATCCTGATCGGCTTGAAAGTCGTCGAACCGGAAGGCCTGCTCGAACTTGAGGTCCTGCTCAACCGCCCTTGGCATGTACAGGCGCTGCGCCCGATAGGCAGCAATCTCGCCGGCTGGACGCGGCTCAAAAGCCACAAGCGGCAAGGTGGGATTATTGCCGCGTGCGGCGTACAGCAGGTCGGCCAGAACCAGCCCGACCGCAAACGCTTGCCAGATGAGCGTCGGTCGACCGCCCCGCGTGAGCCCCAGCACGCCGCACGCCAAAAGCAGCGCGCCCGCAAGCGCGACGGCCGGGATGAAGGTCGGTTCGACTTCACCGACGACTTGAGCGCCGATGGCGGCGGTCACCACCACGGCACCGGCGCCGGCCGTGCCCAACCGCAGCCAGTACAGCTTCCGGCCGACGGCCTCCCCCCAGCGTTCGGCGCCGAATCCAGCCAGCAACGCCATCGCGAAAACCAGCAGCAGGTTCCAACGTGTAGGCGCCTGAAATAGACCGAATGTCGGCACCCGTTCATAGAGAAATGGAAAGAGCGGGGTGTTTTTGCCCAACGCCAGCAGCAGCGCTAGCCCGGCTGTGCCGGCCAGGTACCAGCGCAGCGGCGCCCCATCCCTGCGCAACAGCGCGCCGACCGCCAGCAGCGCGGGGAGCACCCCGAGGTAGAGTGCGTCCTCCCAGTAATTGCCATACCCCCAGTAGCTGCCGGCGCGCGGGTGTCCGAATAGGTCGGGCGCAATCAATCCAGTTAGCCGCCACGGCCAAAAGGAATAGGTCATGGCAAATTCGGGGTCCAGCCCGCTGGACCGAGCCGACTCGCCGAGGTATTCGAGGGTGGGCGCCAATTGGGCGCCGGCAACCAGCAGGGCCAGCGCTCCGGCTACTCCAAACTGAGCTAAGCGCTTCGGCAACGCGGCGCGGCCACCGAGCGCGATCGTACGGTAAAGCAACCACCCGCCGGCGAAGATCAAGCTGTACCAGGCCAGCTGGGCGTGCCCGGCCAACCACTGCATGGCGAAGGCGATGGCCAGCCAGGCGATTGGTCGGAGATTTGCCGCGCTGAGCCAGGCAGCAGCCGGGCTGCGTGAGCTGGCCGACCGGGCGCGGCTGGCGGCGCCGTTGACCAGCCGCTCGATGCCAAGCACGATCCACGGCAGCCAGGCGCTGGCCGCGTTGACGCTTAGGAATCCTGCCCGGGCAACCAGCTAGCCCGATAGACCAAAGGCAAGACCGGATATCGCTTGAGCGAAACGGTTGAGGCTGAGCTGTCGCGCCAGCAGCGCCATGCCGATGGCGGCCAGCATCAGGTGCAGCATTACCAGCACGGTCTGACCCCAGGCCACGTTCAGCAGCACTAGGATCCAGTTGGGAGGATATAGCAGCGCAGTTTGATAGTTAGCCAGCAGCGGAGCGCCCATACCCAGCGCCGGGTTCCACAGGGGCAATTGACCGGCGGCCAGCAATTGCCTGGCATAAGTGCGCCAGGGTGTGAATTGCAGGATCGGCGTGCCCCAGAACAGCGCCTCGCCGCGGGCCAGCGCCGGCCCAATTAGGAGCAGCGGACCCAAGAGCAGCGGCACCCAGGGCAGCCACCAACGACGCCACCCGGTGCGGATCGCTCCGATCACGCCGGTTGCCCCTCGCCCCGGCCGCGTAGGTGTGCGGTCATCAATCGCACACCCGGTAAAGCTCATGCTGGCCTTGCCGAAAGGCAGGCGTCAGGCAGTCCCAGTCGGCCGGCTGCCAGCCATCGAACGTCCGCTCAGCCGGACCCCAATACAGGTATTCGACGTCGTGCGTGTGCGCGAACTCCGATCGCTGCACGTCGGTGCCTGCCGCTGAGTAAAACCGGTCAATCTGAGGGGCAATCGATGCCAGGCCGGCCGACTCGGGTCCATGACCCGTAACCACCGTCACCGGCGCCCAGGCCGGCAACGCATTGCTGGTCTGAAATCCCGCCAACACCACTGCTCCCGGCTCAGAGTGATCGCCAAGCCATCGGAATAGGCTGATCTGCTCGGTTGTGCGGTAGATGGGCTCGCCCGGCTGATTGACGTTCAACAAGCCGGCCGCGATCACCAGCAGGCTGCTCGGCAGCAGCGCGGCGGCCAACCCGATTCGGGCTGGCCGGCGCAATCGTTCAGATAGATCGCCCATGCCGAACGCCGCCAGCACCAGCAACGCCACCCACCCCCCCTCGGTCAGCCGGCGCTGCAAGTCAACCGGCGCATAGGCAAGCAGTGGAAGCGCCAGCGACCATGCCGCCGGCAGCAACAGTCTGCCGGCCGGCTCCCGGGCGATGCGGCGCACGGCCAATGCCACCGCAGGCAACAGCGCGCCGTAAGCCACCAGGTAGTGCAGCGGATGTGGAGAGCGGATCCGATTCTGCGCTGCCCAAGCTTGCAGGTATGCATCGGTGGAAAGCGACACCGCCAGGTAGATCAGCAACGGCGCAACCGGCAGCACGGCTGCGATATATCTCCGCCTCCAGTCTGAGTCCGATTGCCGGAGAACCAGCAGCACCAGTTGATGAGCCGTCAGCGCCGCCAGCGCCGGCACCAAGACCGGTGAGTGCAGTGCACCGGTCGCCAGCAGAATCGCACCGGCGGCGAGCGGTCGCTGGCCAGCCAGGTAATGGGTCAGCCCCCACAGCATGCCTGCGCGGGCCAGGATTAAATGCGGAAAGGCGAAGACCGACAGGAACCCGAATGTCTCTGGTGAATAGAAATCCAGAGGCAGCGATTCCAGCCAGTCCGAAGCGCCCAGGGCCACCAACAGCCATCCCAAACCGCCTCCGGCGGTAGCCAGCAGCGTAGCCCAGCGGCGCCAACTCGTGGCCGCCAGGAAGAGGCCGACGAAACCGTAGACGCTGAGAACCAGAAGCGGAATAGCGGCCACCCGAAGCAAGTGGAAGAGCATGACCAGCTGGCCATGCGAACCGTCGCTGAGCTTGCCAAGCAGCAGGTACGGGACGAACGCCAACACACCGCGCTGCGGCATGGTGGAATACGGCGAACGGAACAGCCACTCTCCCTGCTCTCCGGCCAGCATCTTGGCAATGTACGAGTTGCCGTCATCGACCGCCACGACGAAACCGGAGAATTCCCAGTCAGCATCCGACCGGGCGGCGCCAAGCAAATATGGCAAGCTGGTCAGCGCGGCCAATAGGGCGGCGTAGACCAGACACCAGCGCAGGTCGTCTCGAACACCCGGCTCGCGCCGGGATCCCGCGGGATTCAGCGGCGGAGCCATAGGGAGAGTGTGAAGAGCAAACCGATCAGCGAGATCATCGCTCCAGCGTAGACAGCAGTCGGCCGAAAGCTGAAGACCACCTGGTGAGGTCCGGCCGGCAAGTCGACCGAGCGAAGCAGGCCAGCATGCAGTTCGATTGGCGTATCCACACCATCAATCGAGGCTCTCCATCCTGGGTAGTCCACTTCGCTCAACACCAACCTGCCAGGGCCCGCGGCTTGCAGCTCGATGCGGTTGGGACTCCACTCCAGCTGCCGCACCTGGTTCCGCAGGTCACCGCTGACGATCCACGCCCTGGGCAGTGCCGCAGGGTTTCGATAGATGTAGCGCCCGCCGGTGTGTTCGAGCAGCTCCAGCCCTGAGGATGTTAGTGCGTAGTCCGAAACGATCGTCGAAACCGCCAGCGACCCAAGCTGCTCCAGATCGGGCTCGAAGCCCCATGGCTGGTCCACCGCTCCACTGGGGAACGGCGGCAGGGTCACCGAATATCCAGCGGCTTCGAAGCCTGTCGCCTGGGCCATGAAGTCACGGTAGCGCCTGAGCTGCAATGGATTGACCCCATCGGCGTTTTCCAGCCCGAGCATCGCAGCTCCGGGTTGGGTGACGCTGTAGGAAGGGGAGAAGATGCGCTGGCCATCGGGAGTGTGCTCCGCCACCCGCTCAACCAGCGGATCAACCGCCACGGCTTCGGCCTTAAGCGTGGTCAGGTTGACCAGCGTCAGGTCCATCAAGAGCACCGCGGCCAGAAAAGTGGCAAATGAGCCGGCCGACAGCCGCTTGCGAATGCCCACTCCGGTCCACGCCCCGGCGATCGCGACGAATATCCCGGATATCCCCCAGGGAATCACCTCGATCAACCGCTCCTGCGCCGGTTGGCCCGAACTGGCGATCCAGTTGACCGCCCCCAAAAGCAGGTACAGCGCGAGCAGCAGTCCTGCCGCTCGGCCAATCGTGCGACGGGAAAGCCCGTTCAACGCATCGAACCCCTGACCTGCGAGCATCGCCAAACCAAACCCCACCAGCAGCAGGCTGCGCGGCGGAACCCGCAGCTGGGATAGACCGGGGATCAGCACGCGGGCAATTGGGTAGAACGGAGTCGCATCGCCGACCGCAACCAGCAGACCGATCGCCAGCACACCCAGCCAGAAGCGTCCTGTTCGCCAGGACTGCAATACGCTCAGGCAAGCCAAAAACAGCACGACCGCGCCAGAGTACGCCTGCCATTCCGGCCACACGCCGAGATCGGGGGCCAGCAGTTCGACCGTCCGCGCCGGAGGCAGTGAGGCGGCAGCGGACTGGCTGAGCTCCAGGCCGGATCGGGTGCTCAGCGCTACGAACTCGGTCAGTGGCGCCAGCAGCGCCGATCCGACGGCCAGCGATACCGCCCCGCCAATTGATAGCATGCCGGTCAGCCGGGCCCAGTTGGGGCCGGATGCGGCCGCCCTAGCGCCGCTCGGCTCCGCCGTACGTACAGCTGCCTCACCCTTCGAATCATCATGGCTATGCGCAGCGCGCCACAGGAAAAAGGCGGCCCCTAACAGTATCAAGCCCGGATACCAGCGCGGGTCCGCCAGCAAAACCAACCCGCTGAGCGCCCCGGCAGACGCCGCCCGCGACAGCCGATGGCCGACCGAACCTCTCGAGGCGCGCGCCGCCGCCTCGACAGCCAGCAGCACCCATGGCGTCCAACTCACCGCAAAAACCAAACTGACGTGCCCCAAACCGACGTGGCCAATCAGCTTCGGTGCCGCGTTAAAGGCCAGACCGCTGACGATTGCGCCCGCGTGTCCCTGCCCGAGACGACGGGCCAACGCCCAGCAGCCGATCCCGGCCCAGGCCAGGTGCAGCCAGATCAACAGGTTGAACCCCAGTGCGGTCGGCAGCGCAATCGCCAGCCAGCTGGGTGGATACCATAATCCGGCCAATGGATCGGCGGCCAGAGGCGCGCCGGATAGCACCGACGGGTTCCACAACGGCAGCTGGCCCCAGGTCTCGATTGAGCGTCGCACCACCACGGCATTCGGCCAGTGTGAGACCAACAAGTCCGAAAATGCGCCGCCGCGCCAGAAAAGGACCTGGCGCGGGTCTTTCAGCAGCGGGAAGAGCTGCAACAGCCCGGCGGATAGGAACAGAGGCACTGGATAAAGCGATCGCAGCATCACTACTCTGGAACCCGGTAGAGCTCGAACTCGCCGCTGCGGTGTACCTGATTGAGCCGCCCCAACCAGCTCGGCTGCCCTAGCAGCTGCTCCTCCGGGCCATACAGCACATAGCCGATCCCCAATTCCCGCAATTGGAATAATCCACGCTCCGATTCATCGCTCGACCGGTACAACGCTTCAACCGCTTGCGCCATGCCGTCCGCCCCCGGGGTTTCAAACGGATGCCCGTAGAGCACCCGCACGTCGGTGAAAGCTGGGATGCGGTTTCCGCTTCGGGCGGCGCTCAGCACCAAGCTCCCGGCCGGCAGATTGCGCTCGATCCATGCATAAGTGTCGAGCTCTGACTCCTTCAGCAGCAGTGTCGGTTCGCCGGCTGAGACCGACTGCAGTCCGGCGCCGATCACCGCCAAGTGTGAGGGCAGCGAGAATGCGAGCAACGCGATCGTGGCGAAGGTCAGCCGGCGGGGTTGACGGATGAACTCCGACAGCGCCGCGCCGGCCAGGCCGGCAAGCGGGAAGAACAATCCGAGCGCCATCCTTCGCTGGAGCGGCAGAGGTACATACATCAAGATCAGGCCGACCCCCGCCCAACACAGCAGCAGCCGCTGGCCTGGCGTCTGCGCGGTGCGCCCGGCGAGTGCGCCGGCCGCAGCCAGCGGCAGGATCAAACCATATCCGAGCGCGGTTTCCAGCAGTCCAGGGGTAGGTGTGATGTTCTGACCGGCCCAGATCTCCAGCATTGGCTGCCAGCTGGTGGCGAGCAGGTCATACAACAGCGCGGGGGCGCTGCCAAGGGAGAACGCCACCAAACCGACCCAGCGCGAACCAGCGTAGCGCAGCCCTCCACTACGGTAAGTCTCCCATCCGTACCAGACGACGGCTGCAACCAGCACCGGCAAAACCGCAAAGGGTTGGATTAGCGACAGCCCCAGACCGGTGGCGAAGGCGAGCGGCAGCCTCACGCGGCTCAGCAGGTCATCGAACGCTATCAAGCCGACGGCCAGCAGCATCAACGCACTTGCCAGCGGGAAGTGCGCGTTGGCGTAGCCGCTCATGAACGGGATGGCCTCCGGAACCCACAGGTCGCTGGCCAACACTCCAAAGGGAATCCCCAGCCAACCGAGACCGGTACCAAACAGCGCCAACACGAAGGCCGCTCGGGCCCCTGACTTGTCCAGCGCTCGACGGTACAGCACCCAGGCTGCAGCGGCCATTGCCAGCGTGCCGACGAATCGGGCGGCGTGATACAGCCAGCGTGGCTCGGCCCCAATCAGTCCGCCCAGCCAGCCGAGCGCCAGATGGTAAACGAAAAGCAGCGCGCCTGGGCCAGGCTCGGCGGCATACGGCAAACTGAATTCGAACGGAGCCGCGGCACCTTGCCGCATCTTGGCAAGGTAGCTGAAGCCATCGATCGGGTTGAGCAGAAAGCCGGAGAATTGGGTGTGCGAGTGTGGTCCGGCCAACGCTATGGCAGCCAGGTAGGGCACGGTGGCGAGCAGCGCCGCCAGCAGCGCCAGCCCGGCCACGCTACGGGCTCGGAGCATGCGGCGGATTGTACGCCGGGAGAAGGCGGGCCGCCATTTGCCCTTGCTTTTGGCGTGCCTATAATCTTTACGTGTCGCGTGTTTCGGGACTGTATCGCCTGCAGGAGATCGATCTCGAACTCGATAAGCTAAACGTACGGCTAGACGAGATCGAATCAATCCTGCAGGATTCGAGCGAAATAAGGCGGCTGCAGGGGGAGCTAGCACAATCCGAAGCCGAGCTCCGTTCGCGACGCAACGAGGCGCAGAGCGCCGAACACTCGGTCGAGAGCCAGCGCGCCAAGATCGCCAGCAATGAGGCGAAGCTCTACGGTGGGCAGATCCAGAATCCAAAGGAACTCCAGGACCTGCAGGCCGAACAGGAGTCGTTGAAGCGCCATCTCGAAACCCTGGAGGACAGATTGTTAGAGGAGATGCTGGCGCAAGATGAGGCGCAGCAAACCTTCGACCGTCTGGAAACCGAGCTGGAACAAGCCGGCGCAGCCCGCTCGGTCAGGCATGAACAGCTGATCGCTGAGCAGGCGCAGGTCCAGCAGAAACAGCAAGACCTGCTGGGGGCCCGCGAAGCCGCTGTGAAAACCGTCGAGCCGGACGACCTGGATTCCTACCAAAGCTTGCGAGAACGTTTGAACGGGATAGCAATTGCCACGCTTCGTGACGACAGCTGCAGCGAGTGTGGCTTGACCCTATCAGCCGCGACCCAGCAATCAGTTCGCAGTGGCAATGAGCTGGTGAGCTGCAGCCAGTGTCGCAGGTTGCTCTACGGAGGATAGGCTGAGATGCCGATAGACTTCGGCCCGTTTGGGCCCTTCGGGCAGTTGTTCGGTGGGCGCGAATTCCTGCTCGGGCTAGTCATTGCCGTCATCGCGCTTTTCGTCCTTTGGCGTATCCGTCGGGTCTTTGCGCCGATCACGGCCGAGATCCGTAGTTGGCTCAAGACCATCCTGCGCGGCCTGCGAACCCGGGCGATCGATCGCTACCAGGTTGAACTAATCTCCAGGGCCGAAACCATGCACCTGGCGCGCGCCGTATTCGCGCTCGATGAGATCCTGGTTGAACCCAGGGTGATGACCCCTCCCCAGCCTAGCGATCCGGGCCAGAGCGATGAGCTGCCCATCAATTCGCTGGCGGTCGTGCCCAACCTGCCTGACGTCAGCTTCCTTTCGGGGGTGTACGTCGCTCCCAGTCTCTCAATTCCGCAGGCCTTGAGCAACGGCGTCGATCTGCTGATCACCGGCGAGCCCGGCAGCGGGCGTTCAACTGCGCTGGCCTATCTGGCGATCAGGCTGGCCAATCGCGACTCGTCCATGGGCGATCTGGTTGGGCGGATCCCGATTCTGGTGCACGCCGCGGATCTGGCCCTAAGCCGCGACAAAGGCACACTTGAGCGGTTGATCACCGCCACTCAACGGACTGCCTCTCCCGGTGTAGCAGCGTTGATGCCCGGGTACGTCCAGCGTCACTTCAGCTCGGGAACTGCGCTGCTGCTTTTGGATGGTCTGGATGAGATGGGCGGGCAGGATTTGCCGGAATTGACCGGATGGATCTCAGCGGTTCGGAGCGAGTACCCCGAAGTGCGGATCGTAGCCGCTGGATCGGCGAGCTACATCGGCGAGCTGGGCAGCATCGGTCTGTCCCCGGTCAGTATCTCGCCCTGGTCCGAGCTGACGGTGCGCAAATTCCTGCGCCGCTGGGCGCACTCATGGGAGCGATATGTCGCGCCGGGCCAGGGCAAGCAGCACGGCGAGCCGCTGGATCTTTCGATCATCAACGGTTGGCTGGCTGGCACAATGCGCGGGCTGACCCCGGCGGAGGTCACGGTCAAAGTATGGGCGGCATACGCGGGAGACACCCGCGGCCAGCGAACGGTCGATGACTTCGAATCCTATGTCGCTCGAATTCTCTCCCCGACCGAGCAGAGCCAGGCCGGAGCGGTGGCGCTGGCATGGTTGCAGGGCGGAACCGCGGTGGTTCAGGAGCGCTCGATCGAAGGGGGCGTATCGATTCCCAGCCTGACCGAAGCCGGTCTGCTTTTGCGCCACGATGCTGGAACGGTGTCCTTCGCGGTGCCGGTCGTTGGCGCCTACTTCGGCGCTCGGGCCATGGCGCGCGAGGGATTGCTCGACGACTTGGTCGAGCGAAACTGGGATCCGGGTTTGAAAGGGCTGCAATATCTGGCCTCTTTTGGGCAAATCGAAAACGCAGTTCACGCTTTGATGCAAAGCTCGAGCGATCCGCTCCAAACCGGGCTGCTGGTGGTTGGGCGATGGCTGCGCCAGTCGCCGCCCAGCGCTGAGTGGCGCGCCAAAGTGCTGCGAGAGCTGGCCAAGCTGGTTAACGATACTTCGCGACCCTACGGACTGCGGCTGCGTTGCGTGCATCTGCTGGCCGCAGCGGACGAGGAGACTGTCGCCATTCTGTTCAACCGAATGCTGAAATCGCAAACCACCTCCAGCCGAGTGCTGGCGTCGCTCGGGTTGGGCGGTATGGGCGACGAGGACTCGGTCGAGCGACTGGTGATAGCCGCGCAGAGTGATCCTGAGATGCTGGTCCGCCAGGCTGCCTGCCTGGCCCTGGGCGCTATCGGCAGCGACGCTGCGCTGGAAGGTTTGGGCCAAGCGCTGCTGGGCGGCGATCAGGAGCTGCGCCTGGCAGCCGCCGAGGCGCTGGCGGTGGACGCCGACGAAGGATTCGCTATGCTGCGCGATGCCTCGCAACACGATGAGATCATGACCCGACGGGCAGCAGTCTTTGGTTTGGCCCGAGTGCAGGAGGACTGGGCGCTTCAAGCGCTCAACAAAGTGCGGGTGGACGACCAGGAATGGATCGTGCGCGGCGCGGCCACCGAACTACTGGAGCGGAGAACCCAGCCACCCTGGAAAGCCCACCTCCCGGCGGCCAATCCGATGGAGCAACAGTGGCTGGCGCAGTTCGCCGAAAAATCCGGCCTGGCGCTTGGACCGGGGCGGGCCTCGCTGGAGACCCTGCGCAAAGCGCTGGACGATGGCTCAATCGACCTGCGAGTAGCGGCGTTGGAAACCCTAAGTTGGGGGGTAGGAGAGGATCTGACGCTGGAGATGTACAAGGCGCTTGATTCGGGCGATGACTACCTGCGGGACGCCGCCTTCGAAGCGCTCTGGCGCCTCGGAACCACCGGAGTCGAGCTCCCCGATCCGATGCGCTTTGGTCTGGGCTAGCCGTCCAGCCAGCCCATAATCCGGTTCTCAACCTCTTCGGCGGTCATCGCTTCGACCGCCACGATCTTATCCAGGCCGGTCTGGCCGGCCACAATTTCAATCTGATTTTTGCGCACTCCCAGAACCTTGGATAGGAATTTAACCAAGGCCCGATTGGCCTTGCCTTCGACCGGCGGCTCCTGGACCCGAATGCGAACCGTGCCGTCCTCCAGCACGCCGGCGAATTCGCTCTTCCGCGCACGCGGCGTGACCCGCACCGTGAGCGCGGCTCCGTGTTTAGCGTCAGACAGTTTGAATTTGCGCCTCATGCCAACCGGATCAGCACTCCAATCAATAACCTTCGAATGATGTCGAGCACGATGAGCAGTACGAGTGGGCTGAAATCGATTCCTCCCGTCTGAGGAAGGATGCGCCGGATCGGAGCCAATAATGGTTCGACGATCGAGTCAATGAAGCGGCGCACATCGTGCCAGGGGTTGAGCACCCAACTCACGATGACGTGAGCCAGGACCAACAGCCATAACGCTGTGAAGATCAGGCTGATCAGGTCAATGATGAACGCCATCGCGCCGCCCGCAATTATCACATGATTCCCCCCTAGCCGACCGAGGAAGCATTTCCTATCGCTCCTGTCTGGGACCAAAGATGGCACGGCCAATACGCAGCACGGTCGCGCCTTCCTCGATCGCCACCTCAAAATCGTCCGACATCCCCATGGAGAGCTCCGTCCAGCGATTGGACACCGAGTCTCGGAGGAAATCGCGCAGCTGCCGCAGCTTGCGAAAAACCGGCCTTACCAGCTCCGGATCGGCGACTAGAGGAGCCATCGTCATTAATCCGCTGACCTCCAGATTGGGCATCGCTTCGATTGCCGCCAATTCGTCAACCACTTCGCCCCACTCTGCCTGGGAGCTGAGCGACCACCCGTATTTGCTGGCCTCGCCGGAGACGTTGCACTCTAGCATCGCCGGTAGTCTTTGGCCCTGCTGGCCGGCATACCGATCGAGCCGGCGAGCGATTTTCATTCGATCCACCGAATGGACGACCTGGAAGCCAGAGATCACATCTTTGGCCTTGCGGCTCTGGATGTGCCCAACCATGTGCCAGCGGATCTCCGGCAAGTCCCGCAACGCTTGCTGCTTGGGCAGCCCCTCCTCCACGCGGTTTTCGCCGAAGTCCCGCAGACCGAGCTGATAGGCGGCCCGAACGACGGCAGGCGCGTGCGTTTTGCTGATCGCAACGATTCGGATTTGCTGAGGATCGCGGCCGCACCGCTCGGCGGCTGCCCGCACTCGAGCCTGCACCTCGCGCAGCCGCGGCTCGATCTCAGCCGCGGAGACTAACAATTGCTCCAAAACGTCCGGTCCTTCCGGCCTCTCCGCGGTGCGAGTACCAATCCTCGACGTGACAGGCGGTGCAGATCCCCGACAGCTCAATCGAAGCTACGCCACAACCTTCCAACTGCGACCGGTTTGCGCTCCACAGGTCAAAATGGACTGACCCGTTGACCGGTTTCAGGTGCTCCCCTGCATCCTCTCCGAACGCGGCGCGCACCTGCTCCACCACCTCCATCCCGATCGGGTAATGGTCTGGACCGATTGACGGGCCGATTCCGGCAAGCATGTCGCCCGGATCTGCGCCGAAAAGCTGCTGCATACTGTGCACCAGATGTTCGGCGATCTTGCGCACGGTTCCCAGCCAGCCAGCGTGAGCCACACCTACGCTGTGGGTGACCGGATCGTGGATCAGCAGCGGAACGCAGTCCGCAAACCGCATCACCAGCGTGAGCTCGGGCGAGTCGCTGACGATACCATCCGCTTTGAGTGGCTCATCGGCACCGCGCGGCTGCTTGGCATGTACGATCTCAGCCGAGTGCACCTGCCACACGTCGAAACTCGACTCTACCTTCCGGGAAACGCCGTCAAACGCACGCTGCTGGTTTTCACGCACGCGGCCTGGCTGGTCGCCAACCGTCCCACCGAAGTTCAGCGAACGCCAGGGCTGTGGACTGACCCCGCCCCTGCGGGTGAAGATCGCGTGCTGGAGGGTTTCGGTGTTTAGGGATTCAAACTGGAAGTAGCGCAGGTCTGCGGATTGCCGAAACGGCATGGCGCTAGTCTACCATCGCGCATCGTTGGCTCAATCGGCGGAACGCTGCGTGGACCGCTGCCTGGCGACCGCCAGCTTGGCGGCCACCGTCTGTTCGGTCTCCCGCATGGTCGCCTCCAGGTGCGGATAGGCCATCCAAACATTTGCGAGTCCGAAAAGCGCTCCAGTCAGCGTGCGCAGGAAAGGGGTGCTCTCGCGGGCGGCTAGCGGCAGCAGATCCAATTGAGAGATCAGCTGGCTGAAGCCGTCGAGACCAATCGGCACGATGCCAATCAACACCCAGAATTTGAGCGGCAATGGCCGCAGGCGGTCGCGCAGCAGGCCGAACACCAATCCGGCTACCAGGATTCCCCCGTAGATCGCGACGTCACGCTCGCACAGCGCCACCTTGTAGCCGAGCTGCTCGTTTCCCAGGAACGCTCGAGCGGCAAAGAAGTCGGACTCGTCGATTCCGGACACCTCACCAAACGCATCCAGCGAAGTTCCCGCCAATTGGCGTGGATAGGCCGGCTGGTCGCCAAAAAGGAACCAGGAGCGGAAGGCCAGTTGGTGGCAGAAGGGCGAGTACAGCGTGTAGAGCACCCGAGCCGGTCCGGTCGCGCCGACCTTCATCAGCGCCGGCGCGGCGAACGGCAGCCCGGCATAAAGCGCCACCACCACGCTCAGCACCGCCAGCCAATGGCGGACCACGAAATGCATTCCGCGGTTGAGCCGCAAGCCCCATTGGCCGGGGCTCCGCTGCGCGGATGTTGAGACCGAACTGCGAGCCGCTCCCAGCGCCACTTTGAGATCGACCGCACTGAACGGCGATTCAAGCTGATAGGGACCGATTTCAAGCACCGGCAGCTGACGTTGCGCGAACTGAGCACGCAGCGCCGCATCCTGGCTGACGTCAATCTGCACCAGATCGTGCGGTAGCTCGGCCTGCAGACCGGCCAGCGTGTCCAGAGCCGCCTGCGTTCCCGAGTTGCCTGGCTCGGTGTAGAGCAGCACTTGCGTCATTCGAACAGCCCTGCCTGCTCCAAATACGAGTCCAGCAGATCTGAAGTCAGTATGCCGATATGGTAGGCGGCCAGATTGCCATCACGATCGACGAACGCGGTAGTCGGGTAACCCCGCACCCCGTAGCGCTCCTGGATCACGCCGCCGGGATCCAGCAGCAACGGGAATTCCACTGCGACCTCTTCAGCGAACTCCTGAACCTGCTCGGCGGTCTCATCGAAATTGATCCCCCACACCAGCAGGCCGTCTTCCGCGTACTGATCGGCGGCCGCCTGCAGCAGTGGCATCTCCGTACGACACGGTCCGCACCAGGTCGCCCAGAAGTTAAGCACAACAACTTTGCCTCGCTGCTGCTCAAGCTGCAGCACTTCTTCGCCGGGGGTCATCAATTCGAATCCGGGCGCTGCGGCGCCCAGGGCGAACCCGCCGGCTCTTACTGATGGAGGTTCGGTATCCGCCGGGGTTGGCAGCTGTGGCACTTCCGGAGGCGACCGATCGAGCATCGGCAGTCCGAAAAACACCAACCAGCCAAGGGCTGCGCCGATGACCACCCCGGCCGCAATTACTGGCCAAGCGCTGGGCCGAGGATCTTCCAACTTGTGCTGCTGCATCAGGGGCTTCTGGCTCGAACGAACGGAGGTCGGTGGGCTAAATCGACATACGCCGCAGGCGCAGGCTGTTGGTGACCACAGCAATCGAACTGAAGGCCATCGCGCCGGCAGCCAGCATGGGGTTCAGGCGACCGGAGGCGGCGATGGGGATCAACAGCACGTTGTAAATGAAGGCCCAGAACAGATTCTGCTTGATGACTCGCAGGGTGGCGCGCGATAGACGGATTGCCCGCGGCAACAGCCGCAGGTCGCCGCTCATCAGCGTAACCGGGGCAGCCGCGATGGCGACGTCGGTCCCTGTGCCGATCGCCACGCCGACATTGGCCTGTGCCAGCGCGGGTGCATCGTTGATGCCGTCCCCCACCATCATCACCGGCGTGCCGTCCGCCTGCAATTGCTTGATCCGGCCGGCCTTTTGGGCCGGCTTGACCTCCGCCAGTACGGTTTCCGGCCGAATACCCACTTTGCGGGCAATCGCCTCCGCGGCCAGCTGGTTGTCCCCACTCAGCAGCATCACTTCCAGACCCATCTGTTGCAGCTGCTTCACCGCCGCCGCCGAGCCGTCCTTCACTGTGTCGGAAATTGCCAACAAACCGGCCAGCTGGCCGTCGGAGGCCACGCCGACCACGGTCTTGGCTTCGCTTTGCAGCTTGTGCAGCGGCTCCAGCATCCCGTCCAGCGACACGCCTTCGTCCTCGAGGAACTCTGGGTTGCCGATCGCCACCGACCGGCCAGAGACGGTTGCCACCACCCCGCCGCCCACCCGGGCCTGGAATCGCTCCGCCGATCCGAAAGGCAGGCCACGGCGTTCGGCTTCAGCCACGATCGCTTTGCCAAGTGGGTGCTCGGAGCCGCGCTCCGCCGCGGCCGCGAGCGCCAGCAGCTCGTCTTCGCTGGCGGGCAGACCGTTCAAGGCAAGATCGGTCAGCGCCGGGCGGCCTTCGGTGATCGTGCCGGTCTTGTCCAACACGATCGTGCCGGTGCGCCCGGCACGCTCCATCGCCTCACTGGATTTGAAGAGCACCCCAAGTCCGGCGCCCTTGCCCACGGCAACTGTGACCGCGGTCGGAGTAGCCAGCCCCATTGCGCACGGGCAGGCGATCACCAGCACCGCCACCATGTTGATCAGCGCACGGGTAAATTGCGGCGTCTGTGGGTCAGGGGCCGCGACGAACATCCATCCCAGGAAGGTCAGCAGCGCGATCGTGAGCACCGCCGGCACGAACACACCAGAGACCTGGTCGGCCAGACGCTGGATGGGCGCCTTGCTGGCTTGTGCCTGCTGAACCAAACGGACGATCTGTGCCAGCGCGGTGTGCCGGCCGACCTTGGTGGCCACGAATCTCAGCAGCCCGCTGCCGTTCAGTGTTCCGCCATAGACCGGGTCATCGCCCTGCTTGGTTACCGGCATCGATTCGCCGGTCAACATCGACTCGTCGACCGTCGAATCCCCGTCGACTACACTGCCGTCCACCGGGATCCGTTCGCCGGGGCGCACGACGACGATGTCGCCCACCGCTACCTCATCAGCCGGGATTTCGTGCTCCTGCCCATCTCGCTCGATCCGTGCGGTCTTCGGCTTCAGATTGAGCAACGCTCGCAGCGATTCGCCGGTCCGGGCTTTGGCCCGAGCTTCCAGGAACCGCCCGAGCACGATCAGGGTCACAATCACCGCCGCAGTTTCAAAGAAGACGTGCCCTTCCACCCATCCGAACAGGATCGGCAGCGAATACAGGTACGCCGCCAGCGAGCCCATGGCGATCAGCACATCCATGTTGGCGGTGCGATTGCGCAGCGCCTTGTAGGCCCCATTGATGAACTGCCAACCCACATAGAACACCACCGGGGTGGTCAACGCCAGCATTAGCCAGCGCACCCAGGCCCAATCGGCAGGAATAACGCCGAAATCGGAAAGCATCGAGAGCACGAACACCGGCAAGCTAAGCGCAATTCCAATCACCAGCAGCCGCCGCTGGCGGCCCACCTCGCGCAGCCGAGCGGCCCGCTCCGGATCGTCAGGCTGCTCTTCGGGGCGCAGCGCTTCGAAACCGGCCGCCTGAATAGCGCCTACGATCTCACCGGGCGTGACGGCATTGGGGAAGTAGCGCACCAGTACCTGTTCGCTCGACAGGTTGGCGTCGGCCGAAACGATGCCCGGGGTGGCGGTCAAGGCGGCCTCCAGCCGTCGTGCATCGGAGGGATCGCGGAGACCGGGCACGGCTACGTCGCTGGAGCTGATGGCGATGTCGTAGCCGACCCCGCGCACCTGCTCCAGGATTTGCTTGCCGCTCACCTGCTCCGGATCGAACTCCAGCATGGCCTTCTCGGTGGACAGGTTGACCCCGACCTGGCCCATGCCGGGCAGCTTGACCAGGCTCTTCTCGATGGTGGTGGCGCAGTTGGCGCAATGCATCCCAAGGATTGGGACGGTCAGTTCTTTGGTTTGTGAGCTCACAATACTCCTACCGATACATTACAGTCGACGCACTACAGTTTATTAATCTTACCCGCCACGGCGGCGGTTCAGGTATGCCGCTGCTTGCGCCGCGGAGCATGCTCCTCCGAAGCCGAGGCGTCACCGCGAAGCAGCTTCACGGCATGCGGGAGCGACGGCAAGATCGCTTCCAGGCTCTCGACCGCGCCCTTGGGACTGCCGGGCAGATTGACGATCAAGGTGCGCTTGCGAATGCCGGAAATCGCCCGCGAAAGCATGGCGTGCGGAGTCTCCTGGAGTCCGCGCAACCGCATCGCCTCCGCCAGGCCGGGCGCGCTGCGTTCGATCACTGCCCGGGTGGCCTCCGGAGTGACGTCGCGGGGTGCAAACCCGGTTCCGCCGGTGGTCAGGACCAGGTCGGCCTGGTCGGCGTCGGCCCGATCGATGAGCGCATCCTGGATCTCAGT
>CAZJUE010000013.1:0-22792 GCA_964549025.1 uncultured Anaerolineaceae bacterium
GCGGTCAGTTCCTCATCCGTGAATACCCCATCGGCCAGCTGGTCGCCAAACACGACTTCCAATGCAGCGAGTACTTCAGGTTCGAGCTCCCCGCTGGGAACAGTAGGGGCTGGGCCGAATTCGCGGATTTCACCCGCAGGCACCGTTGGCACTCTTACGCTCGACGTTGATCCGGTCGGGTCGGCCGCGCTCGGACTGTCGGGGGGCGTGCCAGCGTCACCTCCGTTTGACGTGCAAGCAGTGGCCAGGATTAGAAGGCTGAAAGCAGCTGTGAAGAAGCCCGTCATGGGAGTCATCCGCCTACGATTCATTGGCTGGGTCTCTTACCAGGATTGCCAGTTGCTAATTGTCTGAAAGGATTCTGAGAAAACCATAATGGGAGGCAACTTGAGGCCATATTGGAGCAACGAGAGTCGATCAGAAGCGGAGGTAGGTTTGGTTCTTGTCGCCCGCTGGTTTGCAGGTGATTTTTCGGGGTTCGGCCTGCAATTCAAAGGGGGACTAAAGCGGCGGACGGGAAATATCGAGCAGGCAATCCTAAGTCATATGCGCGCCGCAAGCCCGGCCGGTTGGGCCAGCTTCTGGGCTTGTGCTGCGGAGCCCGGCGACCATGGGAGCTGCTTGAGCTGCTCGTTGAGCCGCTAGCTGGCGTTCCAGTGTGCGCGAACTAACCGATGATGTTGAAGGTCAGCGTCACCCGCCCGACCTGGAGCGAGGAGCCGGCGTTCAGCGGGTAGCGGATACCGGTCTTGAGCTTCGCGCCGTCCAAGAAGGTCGGATTTCGCGGCTGAATGCTCTCCACAAAGATCGAGCCGCCATCGAGCGTGATGCAGGCGTGTTGCCGGGAGACGGTCGGCAGGTCTTCTGCGTCCTCAAGATCGACCGCCAGCAGGCGGTTGTTGGATGGATTGCGGTGATCCCGCCTTCCAATGACCGCCGGCTGCCAGTTGAGATCGTACTCGGTCAACGTGCGCTGCTCGGTCAGGTACACGCGCTTGAACTTGCCCTCCAGCTCGTGCCGCACGCCGCGCTCGATAGCTTCCATCGTCCCGGTATCTTCCATCACCCGATCGCAAACCAGCTTGCTTCCGTCGCCGATGCCGGCCCGCTCCAACGGCATGGTCAGGCTGAGCGGTGTCTGCTCGCCCTCCAGCTGAAGCTGCAGCGTACCGTCCAGGTTGAACTTATCCTGAATCTCGGCGATCAGGTTAGCGACCATCAGGCTGCTGCGAACATTGACCTGCCTATCGCCAATCTCGTTGGGGCGGATTTCCAAGGTGAGGTTCATTCGATCCATGGCATCGCCTACTTCTTGGATTTGCCTTTCGATTTGGATTTCGACTTGGATTTCGCTTTGGACTTGCGCTTGCCTTTGGAACCTCCACCGTCGGTCTCGATCTCGACCGAGGCGAAGTCGCTGGCATCCGGGATCTCGGTCGCCGTGAAGGCATCCGCCATGTCAGCCTGCATGGACATCAAGTCGGACAGGTCGGAGAGCACCGCGCTCTCGACTTCCATCGGATTGGCTAGGCTGGCTTCCGCTCCCATAGCGGCCTCCAACGGGGAAAGGTCCTCCGACTGATAGCTCCAGACCGCTTTGCCGCTGTGCTTGCTCTTGATGTTGGCAATGAACTTCCCAAGATCCTGATCGCCAGTACCGTCGAGGTACGGATTGCAAACCTGCACCATCGAGGCGCTGATGGCCTTGACCATAAATCCACGCCCTGGCGGCAGCTCCTTGTTGACCGCCAAGTCGCCGCGCACACCCATGTAGCGAACCTGCTCCCAATCCTGCAGCACCAACGTGTAGCGGGCTGATTCGGCCCGTCGGCGCAGTTTGTCGGAGCTGTCGCGCATGATGTCGGTGCTGCCGGCGATCACAAAGTGCAGGTTCTGCCCCTTGCCAACCTCGCTGAGCCCCAGGGTGCCCATTCCGGTCGAGCTGAGCAGATCTGCATCGTCGTAGTGGTCGATGATCACCAGGATCGAGCGCTTCTGGTTATCCTGCGGCTTGAAGCCATTGGTGCGGTTCCCCAGCAGCTCACGCACGTTCTCATCGTACTCAGCGTACAGGCGCTTGACCACCCGGTCGAGCTCCTCGGCATTGGTGGCGGTTGCCAGCACGTGAGGCAGCTGGTCGAGCGAGTTCCCGTCGCCGGCACCGAAGTTGAAGAAACGCCGGGCTGGGTCGGATGGATCCACTAGTACCATGCCCAGCTCCTTCGGGCTGTAGCAGTGCGCCAGCGAGAGTACCATCGAACGCAGCGTGGTGGTCTTGCCGGTCATTGGTGGGCCGATAACCAGCCAGTGTGGTCCCTTGGCAGCCAGCTCGACCAATGTGGGCTCACGATCCAGGTCGTTGATCCCGATCGGCACCGCCAGTTCCTTCTGTCCTTTGCCCAGCCCCGGCAGCACGGTCGGCAGCTCGATGATCTCAGGCAAAACTTCCACCGGCTTGGCGCGTTTGCCGGCCAACTTGCGATCCTCTTCCACCACGATTTCCCAGCCCTTGGCCATACGATCGATCAGGTCGCGATAGCCGTCTGCGTCCGGATCTGCGGCCGGCACCGCGGCGTGAAATTCCAGCGGATGCGGACGCCCGTCCACAGTGGCGACCATCAACCCGCGGCCCGGCTCATCGTTGATGTTCACCCAACCGCGGCCGACGATGGTGGTGTAGTCAGTCGGATCGACCTGGGTGAAGGTCACCCGCTGACCCAGCACGTTGAACAGCCGGCTGGGCACATCGCCCACCAAGTTAGCGGTGAAGGCGAAGTAAACGCCGAAGGATCGTCCATCGCGCACCAGATCGATCAGATCGTTCAGGTGCTCCTCGTAGGTCTCCTTGAACTCGGCGACATTGTCGATTACCACCAGCGTGGCGGGAAAGGCCTGCTTGGGATGCTTCTGGTTGTACTCCTGCAGCGAGTCGTGGGTTTGCAACACGCGCTGCCGTTCGTCGATGGTGTGCCGCACCATGCGCAGCAGGCGCTCCACCCGCTCGTCCTCGTTGGCATCCACCACTCCGCCGACGTGCGGCAGGTGCCGCAGCGCCCGCAAGCCGCCGCGTCCGAAATCCAGGATCTGAATGTGCAGGTCGGCCGGCGACAGCGAGGCCGCCAGCGAGAGGATCAGCGACTTCAGGAAGGTGGTTTTGCCGCGCCCGGCGGCACCGAACACCACCAAAGGATCGCTGGCCAGATCAACATTGAAAATTGTCTGCCGGGCCTGATATGGATTGTCGACGATGCCGACGCTGGCTTGCATCGAAATCGGCTGCTCCCAGTCGACCTCAGGCCAGGGTGACTTGGCACTGCTGTAGCTCAGCCAGCGCTCCAGCTTGGGATCAATCACCACTTCGTCGCCCGGCTTGGCGCCTTCCAGGTAGCTGGCGTCTATCGGGTCGGTCATCGAGAGTACCGGGGGCAGCGGATTTGGCCAGGGCTTGAACTGTTTCGGGACCTTCTGATTCTTGGCCTCGGCGGCCATCGCGCCGACCAGCCAGTCGATTAGCAGCCCGGGAGCGTTGTCTTCCGAGAGCTCCAGTCCGTCCAGGATATCCTTGGTCTTGTACACCGGATCCTGTCCGTCGTCGCTGTACTCAGCGCCGGCCCAGGCCGCCTGCAGCTCGGTCAACGGCCCCCCACCCACCTGGATATAGCCGCGGCCGCCGAGCGGCGGCAGCCGGGCGGCATCGTCGCGCTTCAGCAGCTCCTTGCTGTCTTCGGCGGTCTCCACCCGCAGGCAGATGCGGAACTTCATGTTGGCCCGCATCTGATCGGTCACCATCCCCGCCGGCCGCTGCGTCGCCAGGATCAGCGTCGCCCCAAATGCCCGCCCCAACCGGGTGATGCTCTCGAACTGCGCCTTGTATTCCGGGTTCGCCATGATCATCTCGGCGAACTCATCCACAATGATGAACAGGTGCGGGAAGGTGTCCGGTAAGGCGTCCCCCTTCTTCAGCTTGGGGATCACCTTCTTGCGGTAGTCCACCAGGTCTCCCACCCGACCGTCCGCCAGCAGTTTCGCCCGCCGGTCCAGCTCCGCCTTGATGGCGATGAAGATCCGCTCCACTGCATTGCCCTGCAGGTTGGTGGCGATGTCCACCACGTGCGGCAGTTTCTTGAACGGCTCGAACGCCGCCCCACCCTTGAAGTCCACCAGCACGAAGTTCACGATGCGCGGGTCGTACTCGATCGCCATCGAAGCGATCAGGGTCAGCAGCAGCTCCGACTTGCCCGAGCCGGTGGTGCCGGCCACCATGCCGTGCACCCCGTCTCCGTCCGCCTTGGCCGAGAACACCATCTCCCGCACTTCCCGGCTGCTGATCAGCCCCAGCGGCGCACGCAGCCACTCCTGGTTCTCCGGCTGCATGCTGGCCACCCAGTTGTCGGCGATCGGGATGTCGCCGATACGGGTCACCGGTTTGGCCAGCTTCATGGCATACATATCCAGCAGCGTGACCGAGCGCGGCAATTCGGCCGCCGGCCGTCGGCCGCCTTCAGCGGTCCAGGCCTTGTCCATGCGCTCGGCCAAAACGGTGAACGGGTCGCCTTTTGCGCCTTCGATCACCGGCACACCGATATGAAACTCGAGCGGCTGGCCGCCGACGTTTACCAATCCGCGTCCCGGCAAGTCTTCCAAGCTGAGGGCCCCACGACCGACGATGTCGATGTAGGCGCCCTCGTCGGCCAGGGTCAAGCTCAGCCGCTGGGAGAACAGGTTGTAAAGCTTGCTTCCCAGATCGTTAGGCGTGGTGGCCGTCGCCACGTAGTAGATGCCCATCGAGCGGCCGTCGCGCACCATGGCGATCAGGTCCGCCATCAGGTGCTCGTAGCTCTCCTGGAATTCGGCGAAGTTGTCGATCACCACCACGATGGCTGGGAATTGATTATCCGGATCGTCGAGTTTCTGCGCGTTGTACTCCTCGATCGAGTTGTAGCCCGCCAGCCGCTCCTGTCGTTCCTTCATCTGTCCCAAGATCATGCGGAACAGCTGCTCCACCCGCTCGGGTTGTGAGGCGTCGATGGTGGCGCCCAGGTGCGGCAGGTCGCGGATTCCTTTCAGCCCACCGCGACCGAAGTCGAGCGCGAATACGTTCAGCTCGTTGGGGGACCGTGCTGCGGCCAGCGAAGTGATCAGCGATTTCAGGAAGGTGGTCTTGCCGCGCCCGGCGGCACCGAAGATCGCCAGCGGGTCGCTGGCCAGGTCAATCGACAGCAGTTGTTGTTCGGCGCTGAATGGATTATCGATCAAGCCGATCGGCGCACTGACTGGCAGCGGCGCCTTCCACTCCCAGGCCTCCCACAAAGACTTGGCTTTGTCGTTCTTCGCCCAGGCCTCGACGTCGGAGTTGACTACCGTTGTCTTGGTCTTGTAGCCAGCCAGGTAGCTGGCGTCGATGCGCTGGTTCAGCGGCAGCTCGGCCGGCAGCGGGTCGGGCCATGGC
This sequence comes from uncultured Anaerolineaceae bacterium, assembly GCA_964549025.1. GTDB lineage: Bacteria > Chloroflexota > Anaerolineae > Anaerolineales > E44-bin32 > JADFRG01. The sequence continues at coordinate 5,450 of CAZJUE010000013.1, forward strand.
TTGAGCTGGGGCGGCACCTCCTGTCGCTCCGATTCGGCCGCCATCGCTCCCACCAGCCAATCGATCATCAATCCCGGCTTTGAACCCTCCGGCAGCTGGAGCACCTTCTGGATCTCTTCGGTCGGGTAGGTCGGGTCCGGCGGCACATCGGTGTAGTCTCCACCAGCCCAGGCCGCCTGCAGCTCGGTCAACGGCCCCCCACCCACCTGGATATAGCCGCGGCCGCCGAGCGGCGGCAGCCGGGCGGCATCGTCGCGCTTCAGCAGCTCCTTGCTGTCTTCGGCGGTCTCCACCCGCAGGCAGATGCGGAACTTCATGTTGGCCCGCATCTGATCGGTCACCATCCCCGCCGGCCGCTGCGTCGCCAGGATCAGCGTCGCCCCAAATGCCCGCCCCAACCGGGTGATGCTCTCGAACTGCGCCTTGTATTCCGGGTTCGCCATGATCATCTCGGCGAACTCATCCACAATGATGAACAGGTGCGGGAAGGTGTCCGGTAAGGCGTCCCCCTTCTTCAGCTTGGGGATCACCTTCTTGCGGTAGTCCACCAGGTCTCCCACCCGACCGTCCGCCAGCAGTTTCGCCCGCCGGTCCAGCTCCGCCTTGATGGCGATGAAGATCCGCTCCACTGCATTGCCCTGCAGGTTGGTGGCGATGTCCACCACGTGCGGCAGTTTCTTGAACGGCTCGAACGCCGCCCCACCCTTGAAGTCCACCAGCACGAAGTTCACGATGCGCGGGTCGTACTCGATCGCCATCGAAGCGATCAGGGTCAGCAGCAGCTCCGACTTGCCCGAGCCGGTGGTGCCGGCCACCATGCCGTGCACCCCGTCTCCGTCCGCCTTGGCCGAGAACACCATCTCCCGCACTTCCCGGCTGCTGATCAGCCCCAGCGGCGCACGCAGCCACTCCTGGTTCTCCGGCTGCATGCTGGCCACCCAGTTGTCGGCGATCGGCAGCTGGCCGATGCGGGTGTATTCGCGGCCGTCGCGCACGCTGTACATTTCGAGCAAGTCGAAGGACTTGGGCAGCTCGGCCGCCGGTCGCTCACCACCCATGGCGCTCCATACCCGCTCCATGCGTTGGGCGATCGCCTGATATCCGTCGACCTCGTCGGCACTGGTCAGCGCCTGGGCACGACCCGGAATGCCGACATGGAACTCAACCGGCACCCGCTCGTCTTCAGCTTCCAGTGCCATTAAGCCTCGACCGGGAAGGTTGTCGAAGCCGGGCGCCCGTACGCCGATCACGTCGGCATGCGCCGCCGAATCGGCCTGGGTGAGGGTCAGTCGCTGGGTGAGCAGATTGAACAGCTTGCTGCCCAATTCATTGCTCGAGCCGGCGGTGATCACGAAGTGGATGCCGAAGGCACGGCCGTCGCGGATCAAGGTCATCAGTTCGGCAGCTTGATGCTCGTAGCTCTCGGCGAACTCGGCGAAGTTGTCGATCACCACCACGATCTCGGCAAAGGTGTTGTCGGGATTCAGCCGGTTGTAGTCGGCGAGCGAGTTGTATTTGGCAAGCAGTTCCTGCCGTTCGTTGACGAAGTTGCGCAGCATGCGCATCAGCTGGTCGACCCGAGCGACCTCTGAAACGTCGATGGAAGCCCCCAGGTGCGGGAGGTCTTGAATCCCCTTCAACCCGCCGCGCCCGAAGTCCAGTGCATACATATGCAGCTCTTTGGGCGTTCGGGTAGCCGCCAGCCCGGTCAGCAGACTCTTGACGAAACTGCTCTTGCCCCGCCCGGCGGCGCCAAAAAGCACCACCGGCCCGTGGCTCAAATTCAGGTTCAGGATGCGCTGCTCGGCCCGGTGCGGGTTGTCAATCAGCCCAATCGGCGCACTGAGCGGAGGCGGCGCCTTCCAATCGACCTCCGGCCAGATCGCTTTCTCCTTCTCGTTGTCGAGCCAGTCGCGCAGCGCTTCGTTGATGACGATGGTTTTGTCATCCGAAACGCTGCGCTCGGTATTCAGATAGCGGGCGTCCACCGGAGCGGTCAACGACAGGTTCGCCGGTAGTGGATCCGGCCACGGCTTGCGCTGTACTGGCACGGCGTCGCGCTGGGCTCGGATGGCCGTAATTCCCACGATCCAATCCAGCATGCTGGTCGGGCTTTCGCCTGCCTCCATTCCCAGCGCCTCGGCGATTTCCAGCTCCGAATACAGTGGAGCGTCTTCGTCGGGCGCCTGGTCGAGCGCCTGCTGCTCTTCCAGCCAGATCACATCCCGCAGCACGACCGTACGGTCGTCGCTGTAGTCGCCGGCCACCCGGGCCACCTGCAGCGGCACCAGGATGTCATTGCCGACCTGGATGTAACCCCGGCCGCCCATGTTGGGTAGGAAGGCGGCGTCCGGCCGGTCGAGCAGCTCTTTGCTGTCTTCGGGGGTCTCGACCCGCAGGCACATGCGGAACTTCATGTTGGCCCGCATCTGGTCGGTTACCACCCCGGCTGGTCGCTGAGTGGATAGGATCAGCGTCACGCCGAAAGCCCGGCCCAGCCGGGTGATGCTCTCAAATTGGTTTCGGTATTCCGGATTGGCCGAGATCATCTCGGCGAACTCGTCGACGATGATGAACAGATGGGGGAAGGTCTTGGGTAGTGCATCGTCTGGATCTAGCCGCGGGATCACTCGGCGGCGATACTCAACCAGGTCCTTAGCGCCGCTTTTGGCCAGAATGCGGCTACGCTCGTCCATCACCGCCTGGATGGCGACGAACATGCGCTCGACCGCGTTCTCCTCCAGGTTGGTCAGGATATCGACGCAATGCGGCAGCTTGCGGAACGGCTCGAAGGCCGCCCCACCTTTGAAATCCACCAGCACGAAGTTGACGATGCGCGGGTCATACTTGGCCGCCAGGCTGGCGATCAGCGTCAACAGCAGCTCGGATTTTCCGGAGCCGGTGGTGCCGGCGATCATCCCGTGCACCCCGTCGCCGCCTTCCTTGGCGGAGACCACCAGCTGGCGGATATCACGCATGCTGGTCATGCCAATCGGCGCTGAAAGCCACTCCGAGTTCTCCGGCAAGATGCTGCGTTTCCAATTCTCTTCAATCGCCAGTTTGTCGACCGTATCGATGCGCCGCTCTTCCAGGCGAGACTGCATCTGCAGGACATCGACCAACGATGGCAAATCGGTGCCGAACGGGCGACGCACCGCCAGCCGACGGATGCGTGAGGCCAATAGCTGGCGGGCGTCGGATGCAATCGCCAGGTCGGCGTCGCCCAAGTAGCGGGTGGTATTGACCCCGACCTCCGCGTAGCGGAAGACCACTTTCTTGCCCACCGAGGCCACCTCGATCATGGAGCCGCATTCGCTGGGGATCTTGGCCGGATCATCGGCCAGGAACACGATGGCGGCGCCAAGCTGTGGGCCGGATTGGTTGATCGTGGCTACAGTATTTTCGGCCGCCACTTCTGCCAGCGGGGAATCCTCCGGCACCTCGCCCAACAGATCGACCACCACCAGCAGCAGCGGCAACGAGAAATCGCCGGAGTGCTGTTCTTCATCGGTTTCCTGCATGCGCAGCGAGCGCTGGTCCAGCTCGCGCTTGATGCGCTTCCAGAACTCGGTGATCTCGTTCTTCTCCGCCGAGAAGCACAGCTGATCGGTGGATTGAGGCTGGCCGCTGGGCTCGTCGATGCCGATGTCACGCACGTTGCAGTGCGGCAACCACTCGGCCCACTGCCAGCTGGACTGCGAATGCGGTTGGCCCACCACGTACAATCGGGCGTCGTCCGGCGAATGGAAGGCAGCGAAGTGTGCCAGGGTGGCCCGTGCGAAATCGGAGGTATTGATCGGGTTCTGGCCGACGATCCCGATCGAGTGGCGTGCCTCGATCGCGCGCGCATCCGGCGCCGCCACTTCGTCCACCGAGTGATCCTCTTGCGGCGGGGTGTACGGTCGCAGCGGAATGGTGATCGGCACCTGGTCGACGATCTCCGAATCGCTGGCCAACTTCGCTGCGTCCTTGACCAGCGGATTGTCGTCGCCCACGCCGCCGGTATGGCTGAGCTTATACACCACGGTTGAAGGACGGGCGCCCATTCCCAATCGGATGGCGCCGAAGTCGCTGTCACTGGTGCGCCGTTCCCACAGGCGACCGCCAAAGCGGCTGGTCTCCTTGCGCTCGGCGATCTCGTACAAGGTGTCAACGTCTGGGTAGTTGTGACGATAGAACAGTCGCTGGGTGTTGTGCGAGCGCTCCATCTCCTGGCGCATTTCAGCCAGCTTGAGCTTGTAGGCGCGGATCTTGCGTTCGATCTCGCGCGCCTCCTTGCGGCTGGTATACAGCGCGAAGCCGACACTGAGCACCATCACCAGTCCCAGCGGCAGGATGAACAGCGCGTTGCCGGAACCCGAAACAAGTATGAAGCCGACGATGGTGATCAGGGGAATGATCTGGGTGGCCAGCGCTTGCTGCCCCCGCCGCTGGGTATCCGGCGGCTGTGGGATTTCGATCTCATCAACCGGCAGTTCCGGCTGGATGCGAGGTGGACGATCGATGTACTCAATGGCCATGAGTCTGGTCTCCCCTACCAAAGCCTTTCTTCACAATCTTACCGGTCTGCTATAGAATTCGATCAACATTCGCACTTCCGCCAATTGGCGGCGCCAGTCAACTCCATCAGCGCTCCCGCGAGGTCCCATGCAACGCTACTGCGAACGATGTGAACGGGTCACCCAAGACGGCAACCTCTGGTGTCAGGACGTCGATTGCCCAGCCGAACAAGGCTATCCACTGCTCTCCTATGGCGAATACCTGGCCGACCTCAAGGTCACCAAGCTGATGCGGGTGTGGCGCACCGCTGCGCTGTACGAGGCCGAGCGTGACGAGCAGCCGGTACTGCTCAAAGTCGCCCACCCAACTGACGAGTGCAGCGAGCGCTTGCGACGCGAAGCAGTCGCCCTGGAGGCGCTTACCCCTCGGCAGACCGGGTTGGGGGCGTTCATCCGATCGTTCTTCCCTACTCCTCGCTCGCTCTATCCAATCCCGCTGCCGGCGGTTCCCGGTCGCTCAGCACGTCCCTACGGTGAGATCACCTTCCGCGGCGACCCACGGGTGTTCAGCGTCTACCGGCACGCCGAGGGGAAAATCCTCAGTGATTTGCTGCTCGAGAACCCGCAAATCTGGCACACGCAGGGTGCCTGGTTGATCACCACCTTGGCCAAGGCGATGCGGCCTTTGGTGCGCAGCGAAAAGCTGCATCTGGGCCTCAGTCCGGACATCGTATTGGTAGACAACGACAAGGACGGCAACTTGCGTCCGATGCTGCTCGACCTGGGATTGCTGGCCGACGAGGCCGAGCTGTCGGGCATTCCAGATTGGCTGAAGCTCTGCGAGCCTGCCTATTCCGCTCCGGAGGTGCTGTCTAATTCGCGAAACGGCGCCCTCTCGCTCGCTGTGGACGCCTATTCGCTGGGAATGATCTATTTCGAAATCCTCTCAGGGAAACCGGCCTATGAGGCGAAGATGCGGCGCGACGGCCAGCTGAAAGAGGATGTGATCGGTAACCGGAAACCCGTGCCGGTCGGGCGGCCGGAGCTCGAGCGCTCCGGGGTCGCCGCCATCGTCGAGCGTGCCGTCGCTCCCTCCGACCGTTACGGAACTGTGCTTGATTTTTCGAGCGCTCTGACCGAAATCTACTCCAAACCGCCGCGCGAGCGGCGTCCGATGCCCCGCCGGGCCTATCTCTTGCTGGGTTTCGCGGCAATCGCGTTGATCGCCGTGGGAATCGCAGCCGGCCTGACCCTGCTGCAAGTGCTATCCGGCTAGCCGGCCGAAACTCGGTTGCTACGAGAAATCAGTCCTACCTGACTCCCTCACCGAAGTAGCGCTTGCCCTGCACGTCACCGCGCTTGTGATCTTGAATCGCTCGAGCGAGATCGCCGCTGAACTCGTCACACAGTTTGGCCAGCGGGTTGATCTTGTTCTTGATGTTCTCCAGATAGTTGGCCAGCGCCAAGCTGGTGCCTCCGCTGAGAAAGGCCGAGGCGCGCAGGATGTTGATCAGGACTTCCAGTACCTTCGCGACGGATCGCAGCATATCGGCGACAGTCGAGAAGATCTTGGAACCCTGCTCCACGACGCCATAATCCATCTGCACCGTTGTGGTTGCCATGGTGTTCTCCTATTCCAATGATCGGGTTCTAGATCTTGTCGAAGATGTCGCCGAGCTGGTTGGCCAATCCTTTGACCTTGTTGTCGGCTTGATCCACGACGTCGGTAGCCTTGGTCAGGTTGATATTGATGCCACCGATGGCGGCAATCAGCTCGACCATGGCAGGGACGATCCTGCGTTGTACGTCGGCTGCAAACTCGTCGGCATCGCCGCCGACCCAGGCGCTCTGCACCTTGGGAACCACGGCGTTGATCTGACTCAGCAGACCGTCAACCATTGACTTCTGCTGGTTGATTCCGGACATCACGTTGCTGACTTCAGGGCGTAAGAACTGAAAAAGGGACATTGAAATTGCTCCTCAAACCATCACTTGAAGCGGCTCTTGGCGGTCTTGATCCCGTCGCGGGTCGCGGCCACCGCACCGTTGATGTCGCCTTCGAGTTCGCCCATCTTCTTGTGCAACTGCCGCATTCGCTTGAGCAGTTTGCTGTTTATGGCCTCTTGAAAGGCGCTACCGCCGTCGCCAACCAGGGCACCGTCGCCCATCATCTTGGCCATCTTCTTCATCTCTCGCATGGATTCGTCGAGCTGCTGGTGGGCCTCCTTGAAGGCTTGCGCCATCTTCTCCATGGAGTTGTAGTTCATCTTGACATCAGGCATGGGTTTTCTCCACGTCGATTATTCAGGGTTGCGCTCGCGCAGCGGCTGCATCCGATCGGCGAGTGTTCGCGATGCAGTCTGCGCGGTCGGCACGCCGACTATGAGATGCGGAACAGCCGGGCCGAATCGTCCTCGGCTTGCTTCATGATTTTGGCGATCTGCTTGGTGACCCGGGCCGCTTCGGACAGCGCCGACTCGAGGCGCTTCATTGCAGGGTTGACGTCGCCGTTCATCTCCTTGAAAAATGCGTTGGCGCCCTTTCCGATCCAGTCCCCGCCCTCCAAGGTATCTTGGGAAGACTTGATCTTGCGGTTTACGCCTGCAATGGCGCTGCTCGCCTTGCTAAAAGTTTGTCCGATCCGGGCGAGCTCATCTTGATCGGAGCGGATTGTGGCAGCGGGCATAAGGACTCCTTTCGGATTGAGTGGGGTGGAGGGACGTTCATGTATTCTATAGCTACTATTGGGCTAATTCAAGGTTCGGCGGTTTCGAGGATCAAAAACGTAGGTACTAGCCGATTGCGACTGGCATGGGTGGCTGATCGGACTCCGGCGGGCAACAGGTCGACGAACCACGGGTGAATCTGACATGGCCGAGGCAGACTGCGACGTAATCATCATTGGAGGCGGCCACAACGGACTGGTGGCGGCAGCCTATCTGGCCCGCGCCGGGCGCAAAGTGGTGCTCATCGAGCGGCGCGACGAATTAGGAGGCGCCAGCGGTTCCACGCGGGCGCCAGCTGGCCAGCCGTTAGCGGTCGGTGCTCAGGATGTGAGCCTGTTTCAGCCGCTGATCTTGCGCGACCTGCAGCTAAACCTTCGATTGCTGCGGCCGGACATATCGCTGTTGAGCCTGCTGCCGGATGGCCGGCCACTGCGGCTGTGGCGTGATCCCGTGCAAGCCGCGGCTTCGATCGCCGAGCGGTCCCAGCACGACGCAGCGAGCTATCAACGCTTCGCAGCGCAGGTCGAAATGCAGGCTGGGTTGCTGCGGCAGATGCTGCATCGCCGGCCGCCCAACTTGCCGGCGGACGGCCGGCTCAGCACGATCCGGGCGGCGCTTCCTTGGTTAGGAGTGGCGCTGCGGCTGCGTCGGATGGGTCCCCGCTCGATGTTCGAGTTCGTCCGCACACTACCGATGGACGCTGCTCGGCTATTGGAGGAGTGGTTTGAGCTGACCGAGCTGCGCGGTGCGCTGGGCGCGGGCGGCGTGGTCGGACTAATGCAAGGACCGCGCTCGTCCGGCACCGCATTGATGTTGCTTTACCAGGCCGTCGGCGGATTCCCGCGCGGGGCGCAGTTCGTGCGTGGTGGTATTGGATCGCTCATCGCCGAGCTTGAGCGGGCCGCCACCCGCTTCGGAGTGGAGATCTGCAAGGGCGCGGCGGTGGAGCGAATCCTATCCGATGATTACGCGGCCGTCGGAGTGCAGCTGGCGGATGGCAGCGAACTTCGAGCCCGCAGCGTGGCATCCAGTGCCGACCCGCGCCACACGCTCTTCGATCTGGTCGGCGCGCCGCAGCTTGAGCTGCGAGTGGTGCAGAGGATCGGCAACATCCGTTACCGCGGGAGTACCAGCCGCGTCAACCTGGTGGTCCGTGGGCTGCCGCAGTTCAGCGGGGTCGAGAATCCGGAGCACTTGATGGGCCATGTGGTCTTGGCACCCAGCCTGGACTACCTGGAGCGGGCCTACGACGACGCCAAATACGGCCGTATCTCGGCGGAGCCGCACCTGTCCTTCACCATCCCCACCTTGCACGCCGAAAGTCCGGATCCCGCCGACACCCAGGTACTGTCGGTCACGGTGCGCTATACGCCGTTCCAGCTGCGGTCCGGGGGTTGGGACGGGCGCGGCGCAGCGCTCGGCGATCAGGTCGTGGAGCTGTTGGCACGCCATGCACCGGATCTCGAGCAGCGGATCCTGCATCGCCAGGTACTGACCCCCGCAGATCTGGCGGAGCAGTACGGTCTGCCCGAGGGCTCGATTCACCATGGCCAGATGGCGCTGGACCAACTGTTGTTCATGCGGCCGATTCCAGGATTCGCCGGCTACCGCTCGCCGGTTGACCGGTTGTACTTCTGCGGCGCCGGCGCGCACCCGGGAGGCGGGATAACCGGCATGCCCGGCCGCAATGCGGCACGGGTGATTCTGAAGGACCTGAGAGGCGGCCGCCGATTGAGGCGGTAGGCAAGCCGGCATGCCCGGCCGCAATGCGGCACGGGTGATTCTGAAGGACCTGAGAGGCGGCCGCCGATTGAGGCGGTAGGCAAGCCGGCATGCCCGGCCGCAACGCGGCACAGGTTATGCTTAACGACCTGAATCGACGAACGCAGGGAGGTTGGCGCCGATGAAACTTGGAGTGTTCTCCGACACCCACGACAACCTGGACAACATGCGTACTGTGCTCGATGCCTACCGATCGGAAGGCATCACCCAATTGATCCACTGTGGCGATATGACCAGCGCCGAAACCGCGCTGCACCTACAGGATTTTCAGGTGATCTACGTGGACGGCAACATGGACCAAGCTTCGGAGGAGATCTACCGCACTCTGCGCGATCTCAATTCCAAGAATCTATCGGTGCCGACCTACGAAGGCGAAATCGAGGGCGTGCCGATCGCGGTGACGCATGGGGACGACGAGCCGGAACTTGAGCGCCTGATCCAGGCCGGCAGCTTTCACTATGTGTTCCACGGCCACACCCACCGCAGGCGCGACGAACGGCACGGACCCACCCGGGTATTCAATCCCGGTGCGCTCGGTGGATTGAAGTTCGAATCCTGGTCGTACTCGATTGTCGATTTAGCCAGCGGGGAAATCGAGCTCAGGGAGCTTGATTCGTGATTTCGACCACTACCCCATCCTCGGCCCAGTAATAAAGCTGTTCGGCGGCCTCCAGGTCCAGGACGACGCAGCCGTAGGAAGCCGGGCTGCCCAACACGCTTGCCCACAACCGCATCCCGTTGGATAACAGCGGCAGCCCGTGGATGCCGTTGAGGAAGTTGGGGACCGCATGGTAGATCCCCAGGAAGTGCGGCATGTACAGATCCCAGTTGGAGGCGTAGGCATTCTCGTAGTGCGACTTCACCTGGAATAGGCCGGGCATGGTCGGCGAGTTGTCGATGCCGGTGCTGATGACGTGCTCCCACAGCAGCTCGCCGTCCTGGTACACCCGCATGCGCTGCTCGGGAATGCTGACCACGATGCGCTTGTTGGCGACCACCGGCAATTCCAGCATCGCGTCCCGCGGCGGAATGGTCAGCGATTCACCAACCACCAGACCGCGGGCGCTGACCTGAGGATTGAGCTCCATCCACTTCCAGTACGGAATTCCGACCTTGAAGCTGATCGATACCAGGGTGTCGCGATACTCGACGACGTAGTGGCGCGGCGAGTAGCCGATTCTCATTGGCTGGATCGGAATCCCGCCCAAGCCACCGATCAGCGCCTCGACCGCCATCTCCCGATCCAGGCTGCGCTCCTCACCCAATTCGGTCTGCAGTTGAGCCACGAAGCTTTCGATCCTGGATCGATCCGGTTCCACGTGGTAGCCGCCATTGCCAGCCTGGACCAACAACCACTCTGCGCGCTGCTCGCGGGTGGGCGCCCACTCCAGCCACTCGTCGGTCACCGGGTCATAGGCGCGCAGCTGGACTGGCCGAGCCAGCAGCTGTTCGGCCTCAGCCGCCGCGCCGGCGACTTCACCAATGGCCGGCGGAACCGGGGTGGTGATCAACGGGACGAATCGATACTCCAGCAGCACCCCGGCTGGGTCGGCCTCCAGCAACGCCAGGCTGGTCTCGACGTCGAGTTCGACCCCCCACTCCGCAGTGACCGCGTCCACCTGACCGGCATTCAAGCCAAGCTGGGCATCGCGCGGCGCGATGGCGGCTTCGGCGGCCCAGCGCTGCAAACCCGCACGCGCCACTGAGGGATCGAACATCACGATCGGCGTCAGCTCGTATCCCTGGGTGAACGCCTGCCACAGCTCGGGGATCCCGCCCAGTCCCTCCGAACGTCCGTGGGCGTGCGCCAGCTCTGCGCTGGCCGCAGCATCTACACTCAATCCGAATTCGGCCGGGCTGGCCAGCCAGATGCGCCCCGCATCGCTGGCGTCGACTGCCGTGATCTGAAGCTGTTGATTCCAGGCCTGATCGAGCAACTGCTGCGCTTGCTCGCGGCTCAATCCGCCGACTGGTATCTCCCCCACTTGCAGACCGGGCGAGATCGTGTCTGAGAAGCGAAAAACCAGGTAAGCCCCAGCCACCAGCATCGCCGGCAGTGCGAGCAGCGCTCCGACCCCAAGCATGATCCACTTCGCCGGGCTTCCCCTCGGGCGCCGGGGCGGCGAACTCTTGACTCCGCTGACGCGATCGGACCGCCTGGGCACGGTGTCACCCTGGCCACGGCCCTGCGCTCGCGCAGCTACGATTTCGGTTCGATCGACCGACACTTCAGCCGCAGTGTTGCAGGAATCACGCCATCGCGACGATAGGAAGCTGCGGCTAGCCGAAGACACCTATTTGGCTATGCGCAACTAGCGGTGGGAGGCGGTCGGATCCGGAGCCCGGCCGCCGATATTGTAGGAGCCGCGATCGGCTGTACCGTGTCGTTGCGCCATGTAGAATGGGGCCGATGGCCGCGCCACAGCGCCCGACCGATTTCCAACTTGTGGCCCGCGAGTTCGAGCCGGCCTACCTTGCGCTTCACCGCAACGGCGAGTTGCGACGGCGGGCTGCGGCTGCGCTCGAACGCCTGGAACACTGCCTGGTGTGCCCGCGCGATTGCGGGGTGGATCGGATGATGGACAAGACCGCCGCCTGTAAGACGGGGCGCTACGCCCGGGTAAGCAGCCACTTCCCCCACTTGGGCGAAGAGGATTGCCTGCGCGGCTGGCGGGGCAGCGGCACGATTTTCTTCTCGCTGTGCAATCTACGCTGCGTGTTCTGCCAGAACTACGACATCAGCCAGGCAGGCCAGGGCACAGAAACTCGTCCGGAGCAGCTGGCTGAGATGATGCTGGAACTGCAGGCGTTGGGCTGCCACAACATCAACTTCGTCACGCCCGAACACGTGGTTCCCCAAATCCTGGAAGCGCTGCCGCTGGCGGTGGAATCCGGGCTGCGGCTGCCGATTGTCTACAACACCTCGGCTTACGATTCTATGGACAGCCTACAGCTGCTGGATGGGATTGTCGACATCTACATGCCGGATTTCAAGTTCTGGGACGAGCGACTGTCGCTGCGCTACTTGCTGGCGAAAGACTACCCACAGGCTGCCCGGAGCGCCATTCGTGAGATGCATCGTCAGGTCGGCCCGCTGCGCTTCGATGAGCGTAGGCTGGCCAAGCGGGGCATGCTGGTCCGGCACCTGGTGATGCCCGGCGAGATCGCCGGCACCGGCCAAATCATGCGCTTCTTGTCAGACCAGGTTTCACCGGACACCTACGTCAACCTTATGGAGCAGTACTATCCTGCCGGACGAGTGAACGAAGACAAGTTCGAGGAGATCAATCGCGGGGTATCACCGGCTGAAATGGAGAATGCTCGCCGGATGGCTCAGCAAGCAGGTCTGCACCGTTTTGATCGACGCCAGCCGGACGCTCGGTTGTTGCGTCTGATGTTTGCCAACTAGATCCAGCGAATCTGCGCCGAACGGCCGGTGCTTCGGTGGTGCGGCCCGTCGGCGCGCCACTTTACCCCCCGCAGGTACGCAGTCCCTCCTGCGCGCTTTCCATGTCGGGCTCCAGAGCCAGCGCCTGTGCGAAGTATTCCACCGCCACGTCGCAGCGGGCCAGATCCGCGTATCCCCAGCCGACCGCCTCGAACAGCCACGGATCACCCAAGGCCCTGGCGGCGGCTTGTTCGAGAGCCTCAATCGCGCCGGCCTCGTCGCCGGCCGCCTGCAGCGCTTGGGCCAGCTCAACGTGGCGATATCCGTTCTCCGGTTCCAGATCCAGCGCCCGTTGAAAGGCCGGAATGGCTTCGTCGGGTCGTTCCAATTCCAACATCAGATAGCCGAGCCCAGCATGGAATTGGGCCTGCTCCGGAAACTCCTCGGAGGCCTGCCGCAGCAACGCTTCGGCTCTCTCCGGATCGCCCTGGGCGGCTAACAGGCTAGCTAAGCCGCCGTAGGCTCCGAAGGCATGTTCCGGATCAAGCTCAATTGCCCGCTCGAAGCTGTGCTGCGCTTCCGGCAACTGGTCCATCTCCCACTGCCACTCGGCCAGCGATTCGTATCCGGCCGAGTCTGGCGTCCGCTTGAGGGCGGGCTCGAGCACCGCGATCGCACCGGCTACGTCTCCTACCTGATAATGGACCTCGGCCAGACCGTACGCGCCGCGCAGGTCATCTGGATATAGCTCGGTCATCAGGGCAAAGACCGTTTCCGCCTGACCCATATATCCGTAGTCCAGGAACAGCCAGCCCATGCTCTCCATGAGGTCTGGATCTTCGGCAGCTCCAGCATCCCTCGCCCTCTGTGCGACCTCAAAAGCCGAATCCGGCTCTCCCAAATTCATCCAGGACTCGGCCATCGATAAGTAGGACCACAATGCCTGCGGGTCGAGCTCAATGACGTACTCGAAGGCCTCGATTGCGGCTCGATGATCGCCCATTTCCTGGTAAATGTATCCGGCCGCTTCCGCCGGCCACGGATCCTCGGGGGCGGCTGATCGCGCCATTTCGATCCATTCGACCGCGATCGGAAACTCGCCTATCGACTGATACAGCTGGGCGATCTCCACCAGCTGGTCCGCCTCCGTCGGTTGTCGCGAAGCCGCCGCTTCCAAGTCCCGGACCCCGGCCTCGAACTCGCCAGCTTCAATGGCGGCTTGCGCGTCCGCCAGCAATTGGCCGATCGTGCGCCCGTCCGCTCCATCAATCCCGCCGCTTCCAATGCGGTCATCGATAACCTGCCCCGCCCCTGCGGAGTCGTCCGATGGCCGCGGCCCGGAAGCAGCCAGCAGGCGCCAGGCGCCAAAGGCGACGACCGCCGCCACCGCAACCAGTCCGCCTACCATCAGCCTGCGATCCAGGCCTCGACCGTTTGGCGGCTCCTCGGATGCCACATCAGTCGGTACTACCGCTCCGGCTCGATCCTGCCTATCCGACGCGCGTTCGATTTCCGCTGTGGAGGGAGCTTCTGTCGCGGGGAATGGTTCATCCGCTGGCGGCTCGCTCTCGAGGGCGGTTGATTCGGGCAGCGTCTCGGCGAGATCCGGGCCCGCAGGCTCGGATTCGGGGTCGGGTTTTGGCTCAGCCTCCGCATCGGCGACAGCGGTGGTCAGGGCCGCAGCCAGCTCGCCGGCTTGCTGGTAGCGATCGTCCGGCTCCTTGGCCAGAGCTTTCAGAATGACACGTTCGATGCCCTCGGGCAGGTCCGGGTTGCGGCTGCGCGGCAGCGGGAGCGGATCAATGATGTGTTTTACCACCACCGCCATGGGGGTTTCCGCCTCGAAAGGCACCGCGCCGGTGGCCATCTCATAGAGCACGACGCCCAGCGAGTAGATATCGCTGCGGGCGTCCACCGGCTCGCCGCGCCCCTGCTCGGGCGACATGTAGGCCGGGGTGCCGGCTATGGTCCCGCTCTGGGTGAGTCGGCTGCCGCCTACGATCTTGGCCAGACCGAAATCGGTCAGGAGCGGCCAATCCGGTTTGGGAAGCAGGATGTTGCTGGGCTTGATATCCCGATGCACCACTCCGCTTTGATGCGCGTAGTCCAGCGCTCCGGCCACCTGCTCAACCAGCTTGGCCATCTTGGTCATCGCCAGCGGCTGGCCCATCAAGTCGGTGAGGGTGCCGGACTCCACGTACTCCATGACGATGTACGTGGTCCCATCCTGCTCGCCGTAGTCCATAACGATCAGGATGTTCGGGTGCCGCAGGCTGGCGATGGCTTTGGCTTCTCGCTCGAAACGCTTGAGGAAGCTGTCGTCCTGCTCGGCGTAGAAGGCGGGCATAACCTTGATCGCCACGTATCGATCCAACGACGGCTGAAACGCTTTGAAAACCGTCGCCATTCCGCCTTTGCCGATTTGGGCGGTGATGCGATAGCCACCCAGCGTTTGACCGATGAGTCCGTTCATCAGGGATGCTCCGTTATCGATGATTGTACTGCGGAGGTGTATCGAGCTTTGAAAGGCCAGATTGTGCTGTAGTCGATGTCCCGCAGCTCAACTGAATCCGAATTCGCGCCCGGCGGCTAGCCGGAGTTGAATTCCGCCAGCCGGCGCCGCCACCCATCGACCACGTTGGCCTGCGGGTCGGGGGTCGTGAGCCGCAATCCCAATACCCCCGATAGCTCAGCCAGCGTCCGCTGCCCGGCCTCCACCTCGCGTCCTTCGCCAGCTGCCGAAACGATTGAGTCTGCCAGCCGCAGCAGATGCTCGATCGCCTTGGGTGAATCCAGGTCGTCCTCCAGCGCGGCGATGAAACCAGCTTCCTCGGCTTCCGGCTCCAGCGCTGGGCCGGTCCCGCCGGTGCACTCCTGCGCGCGGGCGAGGACTCCGATCAACGTGGCGGCCTGGTCGAGCTCCTTGGTGTGGTGCTCCCACGCGGTGCGGTAGTGGTGGCTGGCCAGGTGGAGACGCAGCGCATCCGGCGACCAACGCTCCAGCAGCTCGCGCACAAGCACCAGGTTGCCCAATGATTTGCTCATCTTCTCGCCCTGGTATTCCAGCATGCCGACATGCATCCAGTGGCGGGCAAACGGCTGCTCGCCGATCGCTTCCGATTGTGCGATTTCGCTCTCGTGATGCGGGAAGCTCAGATCGGCGCCACCGACGTGTAGGTCCAAGGTCGGACCCAGATAGGTGTGTGCCAGCGTCGAGCACTCGATGTGCCAACCGGGCCGCCCTGGCCCCCACGGACTGTCCCAGGCCGGCTCCCCGGGGGCCTGCGGCTGCCAGAGCACGAAGTCCAGCGGATCGCGTTTGTGCGGATCATCCGGACGATTGCCGCGCTGGTTGGCGATTGGCAGCATATCTTCCCGCTTGACCCGGGAGAGCTCGCCATAGTCTGGCCATGCGTCGATGCTGAAATAGACACCCCCGCCCGCCTGGTACGCGACCTCGGCCTCCAACAAGCTTTGGACATGCTCGATCATCGGACCGATCGCCGAGCTGGCCCGCGGCAGCACGTCGGGAGCCCGCAGGTTCAGCGCGGTCATGTCTTCGATAAAGTGCGCGGTCCAGCGATCTCCCAGCCGGCGCCAGTTCTCCTGGCGCTCGGCCGCCTCCCGCAGCAGGTCATCGTCAACGTCGGTAACGTTTTGCACGTAGCGGACACTGGTGCCCTGCAGCTCAAGCAGCCGCACCAGGACGTCCACCGAGGCGTAGGTGAATGCGTGCCCGAGATGGGTGGTGTCGTAGGGTGTGATGCCGCAAACGTATAGCAGAAGTTCGGCGCTCTGCGGCTCCAGCGATTCGACGGTGTGGGTGAGGCTGTTGTAGAGCTGCATCGGATCCGGGATCGAGCAATTCTACACTCCCGGTCGCCGCCGGCTGGCTATGGTATATTCCGCGCCTATGGACGACAGCACCTTCCAAGCCCATATGCCAGGCAACATCTGCTTTGGCTGTGGCTCGGCAAACCCAAAGGGATTGCAGATTCACAGCAGGTGGGAAGGCGACGAGGCAGTATGCGTGTGGACTTCCGAACCGCGCTATCAAGGCTGGCAGGGGCTGATGAACGGAGGGATCCTGGCGACCCTAATCGACTGCCACTGCATGGGTACGGCAATGGCCGCTGCCTATCGGGAAGAGGGCCGGTCGCTGGATTCAGAACCCCAGTACCGTTACGCGACCGCCCGCATCACGGTGAACTATCTGAAACCCACGCCCAACGATCGGCCGATCACGCTGCGAGCCCAGGTGGTGGAAATCAAGGGGCGCAAGACATCACTGACCTGCCAGGCCTACGTCGATGGTGTGAAGACCGCCGAAGCTGAGGTGATCGGTGTCCGCGTCTATGAGGGAGCGGCTGTCCCGGATAGCCCCTTCAGTTAGCCAGGTCTGATTGTGGTGGCCAATTAGGGCGATGCCAGCAATGAGCCCTTCCCGCTGGCCCACCGCCGCGTTGTATCAGAGCTGGGGTTGATCTTGCAGGATTCTTACCGGAAAGCTGATTTTGCCCTGCTCACCGGTGTGATGCTGCTCCTGGCCGCCTGCGGGGGAGTTTCAGCGCCGACGCCGTTTCCCACCCCGGTTATTCTCACCACGCGAAGGCCGTCCGCAGTTCCGTCCGCGCAGCCCAGCCGATCGCCCACCCCCGGCCCGACGGGGAAGCCCACTCCCGGCCAGACGGGGACCCCCGACCCCTACGCTAGCCTGACCATTGAAGGACTCAGCGCCCGGCAGTACGGAGGTGGCCAGATTGAATTCGAGCGGGCCGAGCCGGGCAACTCCTTCGATCGCTTCGTCTTTCACTATCCGAGTGACGGGTTGACGGTCTACGGATTCATGAATGTACCGCGCCGCGAGGGCCCGCTGCCGGTGGTGCTGGTGCTGCACGGGTATCTGGAGCCGGACGAATACGAGATCTACCCGTACACCGCCCGCTAC
>CAZJUE010000014.1:0-7532 GCA_964549025.1 uncultured Anaerolineaceae bacterium
GCCAAAGGAGCGGGAGCCCCAAATCCTGCTGACCAACGACGACGGTATCCCTTCACGCGGCCTGTGGGCCGCGGCCGAGGCGTTGTCGGAGTCAGGATTTGTAACCGTCGCGGCGCCGCGCGACCAGTTCTCGGGTGCTGGCCGCAGCATGCCGCTGCACAGCGACGGGGTGATCACCGAAGAACAGGTCACCGTCCACGGCAAGACCTGGACCGTCTACGCGGTCGGCGGCTCGCCGGCCCAGACGGTGCAGCACGCCATCCTGGAGATCATGGACACCCCGCCCGACCTGGTTGTGTCGGGCATCAACCACGGCGAGAACCTGACGGTGAGCATCACCATTTCCGGCACGGTGGGGGCCGCCCTAGAGGCGGCCTCTTTCGGCATTCCCTCCATGGCGGTTTCGCTCGAGCTGCCTAAAGAGAAGCACCATCAGCAGACCGACGCCGACTTCACTGCCGCGCAGCATTTCGCCAAGCTTTTTGCCGACTTGCTGCTGGAGGGCCAGAGCTTTCCCGACTTCGATGTGCTCAAAGTCGATGTCCCGATCAACGCTACGGCTGACACTCCCTGGCGGGTCACCCGCCTCTCGCGCAGCACCTACTACTTGCCGCAACAGCCGGAACCGCGGGATTTCTCCCAGGCGACCCGCATCGGTTGGGCGGTGATCTACGACGAGGCGCAACTGGAGCCTGAATCGGACGTCTACGCTATCCGGGTGGACCACGTGGTGGCGGTCACCCCCTTGAGCCTGGACATGACCTCACGGATTGACCTGCAGGAGTTTGAGCGCAAACTCCGCGGCAACCATCTAGGAGCGACTGAATGATCGGTACCAAACTGGGTGCCTACGAGATCACCGAGGAAATCGGCAAGGGCGGTATGGCAACCGTCTACCGCGCCTACCAGCCCAGCATGGACCGGCACGTGGCGGTCAAGATCATCCGTGCCAGCATCCTGGGCGACGAGATTGGCCGCGATCGGTTCCAGCGTGAGGCCAAGCTGATCGCCAAGCTGGAGCATCCGCACCTGCTGCCGGTGTACGACTTCGACGGTGCCCACGACCCGCCCTACATTGTGATGCGCTACCTGGAGGGCGGCACACTCAAGCAGGTGATGGAGGCCGAGCCGCTGCCGCACGAAGAGATGCTCTACATGCTGCGTCAGGTGGCCACCGCGTTGGACTATGCCCACCGCCAAGGGGTGGTCCACCGCGACCTGAAGCCATCCAACATCATGATCGATCTGGAGGGAAATGCCTTCATCGCCGACTTCGGCATCGCCCGGGTGAGCGACGCGGCCAAGGACCTGACCGGAACCGGCAATGTGATCGGTACCCCCGGGTACATGGCCCCCGAACAGGCGCGGGGTAAGAGCGAGCTGAACGGCAAGGCAGACGTGTATTCGCTGGGGGTGATCGCATTCGAGCTGCTGGCCGGTCGCGGACCGTTCGACCGCGAAAGCGCGGTCGAAGAGCTGATGGCGCACCTGCGCGAGCCGGTGCCCGACATCACCGAGTTTAATTCCGACCTAACGCCGGCGGTCAACCAGGTGATCCAACGGGCGTTGAGCAAGGAACCGGGTGAGCGCTTCGAAACCCCCGGAGAAATGGTGGAGGCGTTGGGCAAGGCGCTCAAGAAACAGGCCAGCAATGCGCCCTCTGAGCTGCGCTCGCTGACCCAGAGCTTTGCCGCGGACCAACTGGCGTCGCTGGAACAGGCCACACCTGGCGTAACCACCCCCACCGACGTACAGCGCCAGATGACTGCCCTCTACATGGATGTCAGTGATTTCGCAGAGCTGCTCTATGAGGCTGAAGAAACGGATGCGGTCCAGCGCCAAATTGACCGCATGTGGACCGCCTTCGAGGACATCGCCAAACAGCACGGCGGCATGCTGGAAAGCCGCACCGGCGAGGCCGGACTGCTGATCTGGGGACGTGAGGAGACCAAGGAAAGTGACCCGGAGCAGGCGATTCGGGCAGCGCTCAAGATGAAGGAAGCGGTGGTTGCGCAGGCGATCGATCGCTGGGGCGAGTCGGATGAGGAGCCGCCCTTCAAGGCCGCCATCACCACTGGGCCAGTGCTGCTGACCCGTGAGAAGAGCGGCGACACTACCGCCAGTGGCGCCACCCTCACGCTTGCATCTCGGCTGAAGGAGTCGGCGCCGCCGGGCGAAGTGATGATCGGGCACGACACCTACACCCAGGTGCGCGGCCTCTTCCAGATCCGCCAACTGCCGTCGGTGCGCATGCGCGGTCGGGTCGAGCCGCTGGATGTCTATCTGGCGCTGGAGGCCAAACAACGCGCTTTTCGGCAGGAGGCGCGCGGGATCGAGGGCGTCGAAACCAAGATGATCGGCCGCGAGCCAGAGCTCAAGATCCTGCAGGACGCCCTCACCCTCACCGTCGAGGACGACGAGACCCAGGTCGTGACCGTGGTGGGCGACGCCGGGGTGGGCAAATCCCGCCTGCTGTACGAATTCTTTGCTTGGGTGGAGCTGCTGGACGAGACACTGTGGTTCTTCGAGGCGCGAGCCACCCAGCCATCAGTGCTACAGCCGTACTCGCTGACCCGCGACCTGTTTTCCTTTCGATTCGAGATCCTGGACAACGATCCACTGACCGTGGTGCACGAGAAGTTCCAGCAGGGGATCGCCGGCTTCCTGAACGGCCGCAGCAAAGAGATCGCGCCGATGATCGGCCAGCTGGTGGGTTTCGACTTTTCGGATAATCCGCTGGTGCAGTCCAAGCTGGAGGACCCCGAGCGCTTCCACCGTGAGGCGCTGCAGTACCTGGGCGACTTTTTCCTCACTGCCTCGAAAACCCACCCGGTGCTGATTCAGGTGGAAGATATCCACTGGGCCGACGACCGATCACTGGATCTGCTCAACAGCCTGGCCCGCGAGAACACCGAGATTCCCTTGTTCGTCATCTACATGGCGCGCCCTGGGCTGTACGATCGTCGTCCGTCGTGGGGCGAGGGACAACTGTTTCACGCGCGCTTGAATCTTGAGCCGCTCTCGCGGCTGGACAGCCGGCGGCTGGTGCGCGAGATGCTCAAGCGGGTGGACAAAGTGCCCGGCAAGCTGCGCGATCTGATCATCGATCGGGCGGAGGGCAACCCCTTTTATATGGAAGAGTTGATCAAAGCCCTGATCGATGACGGCGTGATCATCAAGGGGGACGACCAGTGGACGGTCGACATGGGGCGGCTGAACGCGGATCGGGTGCCCGGCACGCTGGTCGGGGTGCTGCAGTCCCGGTTGGACAGCTTCCCGCCTGGCCAGCGGGCGCTGATGCAGCGCGCTTCGGTGGTTGGCCGCATCTTCTGGGAGAGCGCGGTGGCTCACTTGAGCAAGACCGAGGGCACGACGCCCGGGGCGGTTGCCAGCATGTTGAACGACCTGCGCAAGCGTGAGATGGTGTTCAAGCGTGAGGAGTCGGCCTTTGAGGGAACCAACGAATACGGTTTCCGCCATGCCATCCTGCGTGATGTGGTCTATGACACGATCGTGCCGCGGCAGCGTCGGGAGTACCACAAACAAGTAGCAGAGTGGCTGATCGAAACCAACCGCGACCGGCTGGACGAGTACAACCTGCTGATCGCCGAGCACTTTGAGCGGGCGGAGCAGATGGCGCTAGCCTCCGAATACACCGCCCGAGCCGCCGCAGTGGCAGGCTCGCGCGGCACCCTCGACGAATCCATCGAGGTGGCCTCCAAGGCGCTGGCGCTGCTCAACGGCGTCGAGGGGGTGGACGAGCAGCGCATGCGGCTCCAGCACCAGCTTGGACAGCAGCTCGGCTTCAAAGGCAACTTCGATGCAGCGGTCTCGACCTTCGAAGCTGGCCTGGCCACCGCCCGCCAGCTTGGCGATCGCTCGATGCAGGCACAATTGTTGGGTCAGCTGGGACGGGTGGAAGGGACCTGGCGGAATAAGTACGAGATCGGCCGCGAATATCTGGACGAGGCGATGCAGATCGCCCGCGAACTGGGGGACAAGCGCAACGAGATGTTCTTGCTGAGGCAGCTTGGGAACGTCGGTTTCATCACCGGTGAATTCGAGCAATCGACTGAATACCTCAAACAGAGTCTGGCTATTGCTCAGGAGTTGGAGGATCTGGAGTCGCAGGCCAACGCGGTCAACAGCCTTGGAAACAACGCCTGGGCGCTGGATCAACTCGAACAGTCCCAGCAGTGGTTCAGGGAGGCGTTGGCGCTGGCAGAGCAGGGCGGCGACCGGCAGCAGATGGCGATGATTTCTGGAAACCTGGCCGGTGTAGAAAACATGCTGGGCAACCTCGACGAAAGCCGGCAGGCAGCTGAACGTTCCCTGCAGTTGTCCAGAGACGTGGCGAGCGATCCGCTGCTGAGCAGCGCGCTTGGCCAGCTCGGCAGTGCGCTGATCTCGCAGGGAGACATCCAAGGCGGCCGCAAACGCTTGAATGAATCCTTGCGGATGAATGTCGCGCTGGATGATCAAGGTGCCCAGGCTTTTATGGCTTCCGAATTTGGGCGAGCAATTGCCCTGGAGGGCAACCCGGAAATGGGCTTGGAGTACATCGGGATGGCCCGGGTGCATCCGATCCTGGCGACTTTCACGCGGCACCATTTTGCGCGCATTGTGGAAATGAGCCGCGGCGACCTGACCGATGAGCAGGTGGAGGCGGCGCTCAAGCGCGGGGAGCAGCGCAAGCTGGACGAGGTGGTGGCCGAGATTCTGGGGGAGGACGAAAAAGCGGCTTAGATCAGGTTAGCCACCAGCTCGCTCAGTACCAGCGGCACTTCGCTCGCTGGGTCGCACCTCAGGCTGAGCCAGCCGCCAGCTCGCTCAGCAGCTGGTCGTGGATGAGGCCGTTGGTAGCCGCCAGCGTGTCGGGCCTGGTGATTACCACCTCATTGCCGGTGAAGGTGCTCACCTTCCCTCCAGCCTCCTGGACAAGTAGCACTCCAGCCGCCCAATCCCACGGATTCAAGCGCAGTTCCCAATAGCCGTCCAAGCGGCCGGCGGCAACGTAGGCCAGGTCGAGCGCGGCGGAGCCCAGTCGCCGCACCCCGCGCGAGCGTACCGCCAGATGGTTGTAATGATCGAGGTTGTTGTCCGGGTTGGTGCGAATGTCGTACGGAAACCCGGTGACCAACAGGCTTTCGCCCAGTTCCCGAGTTTTGGAAACCGAAACCAGGTCGCCATTCAACGTGGATCCCTCGCCGCGCACCGCCTGGAATAGCTCGTCGCGCTGCGGCTCGTACACCAGGCCAAACTGCACCGATTGACCCTGCATCAGGGCGATTGACACCGAGAAAAAGGGTAGCCCGTGGGCGAAGTTGGTGGTGCCGTCCAGCGGGTCGATCAGCCATTGGTAGGGTGGTTCGGTTGACTTGACGCGGGTGCGCTCGCTCTCGCTTGCGAGCTGTCTGTCCACCGCGCCAGGTGCTGTGCCGCCATTTCCCTCGGCGGGCTGCTCACCACCTTTACCAGCAACCGCTCCGCCCTCCTCAGCCAGGATCCCGTCCTCTGGAAATGCTTCCTGGATCCCATGCACGATCAGCCGCTCCGAATCAAGATCGGCCTGGGTGAGCAGATCGATAGCTCCCTTGTGTTTCACCTGACGGGGCTGCCGGTAGGCCTCAAGAAGCAGCCCGCCGGCGCGGCGGGCCAATTGGCTTGCCAGCTCCAAGCGCGGCTGCATCAGTTTGGGGGTGGCGATCCCTGCTGGCGACGGTCGCGGATCGCGTCCAATTCGCGTTGAATGTGGGCGCGCTGAACCTCGGTCTGCACCAGCAGCGCTTCGAACATCGGTCGCTGTTCCTTCGGCACCGTATCTACCAGCCGCTTGGCGCGGTCGATTTGTTCCTCCTTCTCACTGAGCTTGGCCTGCAGCCGCTCCTGGTATCCCCGGTAGAACTCATCGCTTGAGATCGGGTCGGGAAGCTTCGGCCGCCCGCTGCTCAGGATCTCGGCCACACTCAACAACAGCTCCTCGGCCTCTACCGGTTTCTCCAGAAAGCGCACGGCGCCCAGGCTGAGGGCGAAGTCCTTATCGGCTTTGGAGATGTAGGTGGCCGAGACGAAGATGATCGGGATGTCGGCGGTGCGCGGATCGTTGCGCAGCTTGTGGGCGAAAGCGAAACCGTCCAGCTTGGGCATCAAGATGTCGGTCAGGATCAGGTCGGGCCTCTCCACTGCGATCAAGCTCCAGGCCTCTTCCCCATCCCGAGCGGTGATGACCGGGTACCCCTTGTACTTCAAGGTGACCTCCATCAGCTCCAGCAGATAGGGAATGTCCTCGACGATCAGGATCGGGCCTGGCATCGCCATGGGGGGCCAATTGTAGCGGAATCAGGGTGGGGGACAACGGCACTGCGGTTCTAGGCGGTGAATTCGTCCACCAGGTCCGTCAACTGCCGCAGATCGGCGGGCCGGGTCTCTCCCATGTGGCCAATGCGAAAGGTCTGGTCCTTGAGTTTGCCGTAGCCGTTTGCCAGCGTCATGCCGTGTTCGCCCAGGTAGCGGTTGAGCGCATTGATGTCGAGTTGCTGGGTGTTGCGGATGGCGGTGACCGTGCGGGATCGGTGGCCTTCGGCGGCGAAAAGCTCGAAGCGCTTGGTGGCCCACTCATGCACCAGATCGCGCATCAACTGATGGCGCTTATAGCGCTCCGGCAAACCTTCCTGGATCATACGGTCGAGCTGGCGGTCCAACGCGTACAGCAGGGAAATAGCGGGAGTAGCCGGCGTGTAGCTGCGTTGGTGGTACTTCTCCAGCAGCAACAGATCGAAGTACCAGCCTCGGCTGGATACCTGGGCGGCCCGCTCGAGCGCTCGATCGCTGACCGCCACGAAGGCCAGACCGGGCGGCAAGGCGAAGCATTTCTGCGAGGAACTGACCACCACATCCAGCCCCCAGGAGTCGGTCTGGATGTCCACTCCTCCCGCCGACGAGACCGCATCGACCACGATCACCAACTCTGGATTGTGCTGCCGTGCTCGCTCGGCGATCTCGGCCACCGGATTCTCGATCCCGGTTGAGGTCTCGTTGTGAACGACGCCGAGGGTGTCGTATTCGGACGCATCCAGGGCCGCCAGCACTTGGTCCGGAGCGTTAGGTTGGCCCCACTCGGCCTCCAGCCGGTCGAATGCCAGCCCGTTGGCTTCTGCCACCTCGGTCCAGCGTTGGCCGAAGGCCCCGCAGGCGCAAAGCAGCATCCGCTTGCCCGCCAGGCTGCGCAGGGCGCCCTCGAACAATCCGCTGCCCGAACTGGCGGTCAGGTAAACGCGGGATTCGGTCTGGAAGACCTGCTGGAGGCGCGGCTGGATCTGATCGTAGAGGTGCTTGAACTCCTGGCTGCGGTGCCCAATCATCGGCCGGGCCTGCGCGTCCAGCACATCGGGCGAAACGTCGGTCGGACCAGGAATGAAAAGGCGGGTCATGGTTGGGCCTCGAACGGGTGCGCTGATTCTAACGTCGGCTGAGCCGCAGGCGAAGTGCCCGTGGTGCTGAGCCGGAGGCGAAGTGCCTGTGGTGCTGAGCCG
>CAZJUE010000014.1:7632-19149 GCA_964549025.1 uncultured Anaerolineaceae bacterium
AGGCGAAGTGCCCGTGGTGCTGAGCCGGAGGCGAAGTGCCTGTGGTGCTGAGCCGCAGGCGAACTGCCAATGCGGCGCAATGCTTGCCCAAAGGGCGTTTCGGGGGGCTCCGAGGCGCCAGGATAAGAAAACTCAACCCAAAGTGCAAGAATATTAAACTCATACTTGACAATCTGCATAGAATCAGGGTATTCTTTGCCGGAAGTTTAGCGGCAAATCAATAATCACAATGAGTCGGAGGAAGAATTCATGAACGCGATGCCCAGCCTGTGTCCGGTGTGCGATCACCGGCTGTCGGTTACCCGATTGCACTGCCGCAACTGCGACACGGCGATTGAGGGCTATTTCGAGACCGGGCGGATGGGCCGCCTATCCTCCGAGCAGTTGGCGTTCGTCGAAACCTTTGTGCGCTGCGAGGGCAAGTTGATCCGCATGGAGCGCGAGCTCAATCTGTCGTACCCGACCTTGCGAGCTCGATTGACGGAGGTCATCGAACAGATGGGTTTCGAGGTCGGTGCTGGCGAGCCGGAACTTAGTGACGAGCAGCGCCATCAGATCCTGGACGAGCTGGCGCGGGGCGACATCAGTTCCGAGGAGGCGATGCGCATGTTGGAGGGCGTCGAGGCCTGAGCGGCACGGACGCTGCGGGCCAAGTCGGCCCCACCGGCCATGCCGTCGCCAGGCAGCGGGCCAAGTCGGCCCCACCGGCAATCCCGCTGCCGGGCAGCCAAACGGTTGGAGGACAAGCATGGACATCTTGATGATCGAAACCGGTGAGCACCCCAAGGTATGGATTGAAAACGTTCGGGGGCAGCTGCGTATCCGTCCGGGCGAACCCGGCAAGGTCGAGGCGCGGACTCCAGATGGCAGCAAGCTGGAGCTGGTGGAGCGCAACGGCGGGGCACAGCTGTCGGCTAGCGGCGACTGCCAGCTGTTTGTGCCGCTAGATGCCTCGGTGGAGGCCGAAACGGTGGGCGGAGACCTCTCAGTGTTGAAACTGGCCGGAGAGCTTTTAATCCGCACCGTCGGCGGCAGTGTCCGTCTGCGGCGGGTTGGTGAAGTCGTCATCGAAACCGTTGGCGGTGATCTGGTGGCCCGCAAGCTGGAGGGCAAACTCTCGGTTGACAACGTCGGCGGCGACGCGCTTATCGATCAGGTCGAGCGCGAAGTGCGCCTGAGAAATATCGGCGCCGACTTGCGGTTGTCGCGGGTCGGTGGCCCGGTCGACGCGACGGCCGGCGGAGACGGCAAGCTCTCGCTTGAGCCGGCGGCCGACACCACCAACTCGGTCAGCGTCGGCGGCGACTTGAGCTGCTACGTGCCCGAGCAGGCCTCGGTGCACCTTAAGCTTCGCGCGGGCGGTGACTATCGTCTGGCGGTGCCGGCACAGGTGCAGGAAGTCGACGGCGGCCGCGAGGTGCGGCTGGGCGATGCGGCTGCGGAGATCCGGCTTTCGGCCGGAGGCGACCTGGTGTTGCGAGCCGGCGAGGCCGACGACCAGGCCGTGGTCGCCGACCTGGGGGAAGCGATCGCCATGCGAGTTGGCGCCGAGATTGAGACCCACATGGCCGAGATCGAGGACAGGTTGAGCGGCTTGGGAGATCGGCTGCAGACCTTCGATTCGGAGCGCATCGGGCGCAAGATCCGCAGCTCGATCGCTCGCGCGCAGCGCAAGGCGGCGCGGGCGCAGCGTCGCGCCGCGCAACGACGCGACTTTCGAGTGGAGGTACCCTCCGCCGCGCGTCGGGCGGAGGCCAGCGACGAGGAACGGCTGACGATCTTGCGCATGGTCGAACAGGGCAAGATCAGCATCGACGAGGCCGAGAGCTTGTTGGAAGCGTTGGAAACCTAGGGGCGAAGCGAAATGATTGCACCGCATTGTGTGGCTGTCAGTGGCAGCTCGTCGAGCTTGATTGGCAGGACCGACGCATGACTGCCGGCGTGCTGACCAGTTCTGCGGATCGATCCGACGGATTGCGACCGATCAACCCAAGACGCGACATTGCGCAGGTGGCGGAGTTGATCGAGCAGGCCTTCGCTGGAAACCTGGACGCCACCGGGCGGCGAATGGTGCGCGAGATGCGAGCCCTGGGCCGGTTTGGCTGGCTGGGCTGGTTGCTCGGGTTGCTGCTGCTGCCGCCGGCGGCGCGTCCACATGGCTACGTCTGGGAGCAAGATGGTCGGGTGATCGGCAATGCCAGCCTGCTGCCGGTCAGGGGGCATTCGAGGCGCTGGGTGATGGCCAACGTTGCGGTCCATCCGGACCATCGCCGTCGCGGCATCGGCCGCAGTTTGGTGCAGGCTTGCGAGCAGCTGGCGGCACAAAGCGGCGCCGAAAGGGTGGTGCTCCAGGTCGAGCGCCACAACCAGGCCGCACAGAAGCTATACGCCGGGCTCGAGTTCGAGCGGCTGCGCACCCGATCCAGCTGGCGGCACCTAGGTGATCCGTCAATCGCCGGGCCCGCGCATCCCGGCCGGATTCGCAGGAGCGAGGGAGATGATTGGGAGCGCCATCTGGCGCTGGCTGAGCGGACCGCGCCGGAAGGGCTGATCTGGCCCTACCCGCTGGACGAGCGCTTCTTCCGATCGCAGCGCGGCGTGCGCCATTGGCTGTATTGGGAAGGCGAGCGACTAATTGGTGCCTTGAGCGTCCGCCAGGGGCCGGCAGTGCGCTTGGTGATGGTGGCTGATCCGGAATACGAGGGGCAGATTGAGGGTGAACTGATCGGCCACGGGTTAGGCCAGCACCCGATCCACCAGGGGGCGCTGTTGCTGGACTACCCGGTCGACGTGGCCAGCGAATCGCTGCGTGCCATGGGGTTTCGTGAGCTGCGGGCGCTGACCTGGATGAAGAAAGAACTGCAGAAAGGGGCATCGTGATGATCAACGATCTTCCGACGCTAGCTCGAGTCCGTGAACGTGAGATCCGCAGCGCAGTGCGCGCACGAGAGATGCGCCAGCATTCGGAGCAACCGAGTCGCGGCCGTGGACCTCGCCTATTCAGATTGGCGGCCGGACGGTTGGGGTCAGCAATGGTGACCGTCGGCCGACGATTGGAATTCGCCACGATGGAGGAGCGGCCACAGCATGGATCCTGAAGTACGCGTGGAGCAGCTAACCAAGAGCTACTATCCCAAGCAGCGCACCGGGCTGTTCAGATCCGAGCAGCGCGAGGTGGAAGCCCTCAAGCGCGTCAGCCTGGAGATCGAGAAGGGCGAGATCTTCGGGCTGCTGGGGCCTAACGGCGCCGGCAAAACCACGCTGATCAAATGCCTGACGACATTGCTGCTGCCGACCAGCGGTGACGCCTGGATTCACGGTCATCACATCGTCGATCAAGAGAACCAGGTGCGGGCCTCGGTGGGCTGCATGTTGATGGGAGAGCGCGGTCTGTATTGGAAGCTCACTGGGCGGGAAAACCTGGTGTTCTTCGGAGCGCTGTACCACCTTACTCCGGCGGCGCGGCGCCGCCGGGCGGAAGAGATCATCGAGCTGCTGGGAATTGAAGAGATCGCCGACCGGGCCGTCGAGAGCTACTCCTCTGGTCAGAAGATGATGCTGGCCTTCGGCAAGTCGCTGATCAATGACGCGCCGGTGTTGATCTTGGACGAACCGACCAATACGCTGGACGTGCCCTCAGCGCGCGAGCTGCGGGCCCTGGTGCGCCAACTGAATGACCAGGGCAAGACGGTGGTCTACACCACCCACATCATGTCCGAAGCCGAGACGTTGTGCGATCGGGTTGCGATCATCGACCACGGAGAAGTCATCGCGCAGGGAACTGTCGGCCAGCTCAAGCAGTCCCTGCACCGCGATCACGTCACTCACATCGAAGGGGTGATCCCGGATGAGGCCCGGCAGGCAGTGGAGGCGCTTCCCCAAGTCTCGCGGGTGGGGACCAGCGTGGCCAATGGCGCCACCAGGCTGACGATCGTTAGCCAGGACGGCCGCAGCGTGCTGCCGCGCATGATCGAAGCGCTTACTCAGCACGGAGCGCTGGTGCAGCATGTGGCGCCGGAAGAAGTCACCCTGGAAGACGTCTTCGTGGCCAAGACCGGCCGCAGCCTGGCCGATGATACCCGGGTGGTCTGAGATGGTTGTTGAAGCCGGGCTGCGCGCCAAGCTGTCGGTCGTCCTAGCGACCGCCCGTATGCGGTTGCTGCTGGTCACCCGCTACCCAGGCCAGCTGTTCACCGAGATCCTGACCCCGATCGTGTTCGCTGCAATGCCGATCCTGCTCGGTCGGGCGACCGGCGGTGACGCGGCCGAGGCCAATTTCCTGGCCAACACCGGCACCGAGAACTATGTTGCCTACATGCTGATCGGCGCCAGCACCTTCCTGATCGTGTCTTTCGCGTTCTGGCTGGTCGGTTATTGGATCCGCTTCGAACAGGAAACCGGCACGCTCGAGGCGATCTACCTGACCCCAACCCGGCGGGTGTGGAACGCCGCCGGGGTGTCGCTATACAGCGCCATTCGTTCGCTGATCAGCGGCTCGATTGCCTATTTCGTGGGTTCGCTGATCTTCGGGGTCAATCCCTTCCAGGGCGAACTGCTGCTGGCGCTGGCCTTCGTGCTGGTCGGCCTGCTGCCGTTATTCGGCATGACGCTGCTTTTTGGGGCGCTGGTCTTAAAGGTCAAAGAGGCCAACGCGCTGGTCAACCTGATGCAGTGGGGCGTTAGTTTGCTGATGGGCGTGTTCTTTCCGCTGGCGGTCTTCCCGCCGCTGATGCGGGTGTTGGCGCTGGCCTTCCCACCCACCTGGATGGTGAACGGGGTGCGCTCGGCGTTGCTCGGCGTGGGTTACTTCTTCGGCGAGTGGTATCGAGATTTCGCGGTGCTGTGGGCTTTCCTGTTCATTGCTCCGCTGCTGGGCTATTGGGTGTTCACTGGGATGGAGCGCCATGTGCGGCGCAGCGCTGGGATGGGGGAATACTGATGAGACCTAGACGACCGGCCGGCGCTCCAATGAGAGGGATGTGCTGATGGAAAACGTACCCGCTCGAGAACTGCCCGGGAACCGAACTCCCCAGGTGATGCGCGGTCTGCCGGCGTTGGTCAGCTCCATCGCCGCCATGGCCGTTAAGGAATTCACCATCATGACCCGCTACCCGGTGGAATTCATCGCTTCTTTTGGTCAGATATTCGCCATTGTGGCGATCTTCACCCTGGCTGGCCTGACCTTTTCCGACGCCCAACAGGGGATGAGGGGCAGCGCAGCCGGCGTTGTGATCTACGGATTCATGTTGTTCTTGTTTTTAAGCGACACCCTTTGGTCGATCGGCTACAACATCCGGCGCGAGCAGAAACAGGGCACACTGGAGGCGCTGTACCTTAGCCCGGCCTCCAAATTCGGCAGCCTGATCTCACGGGTCACCAACAACCTGATTTGGACCGGGCTGCTCTCGCTGGCCGGCGTGTGGCTGATGTCGACCATGTTGGGCCGGCTGCCATTCGCCAACCCGGGACTGGGACTGTACCTGCTGGTGATGGCGCTCTCCGGAACTTTCGGCATCGGCTTCGCTTTCGCGGCAGTCACTCTGCGGATCAAGGAGACCGGACAAAGCCTGGCCAACGTGCTGCAGTTTGCGTTCCTGGTGCTTTGCGCCAACTTCTTCCCGTT
Source organism: uncultured Anaerolineaceae bacterium (assembly GCA_964549025.1). Classification (GTDB taxonomy): domain Bacteria; phylum Chloroflexota; class Anaerolineae; order Anaerolineales; family E44-bin32; genus JADFRG01. The sequence continues at coordinate 13,256 of CAZJUE010000014.1, forward strand.
TTCGGCGCTGCCGGCTGGGCTGCAGGCGATTTCGCGGGTCATCCCGCTGGCCTACGCGGTGGACGCCTTTCGCTCGACGCTGATGAACTACCCGCCGGGTTTCCCCGAGCTGGCGCCTATCGAAGTTGAGATCGTGATCACCTCCCTGTTCGGAATCCTGATGCCGGTACTCGGTTATTTGTGGTACCGCTCGTCAGAAGCGCATGTTCGCAAATCGGGTGGCTTGGCGGAGTATTAAGGTGTGGCGAGTCGAGTTGGAGTTGGAAGGACCCGCTACCGGGAGAATGCAAATGAAAGAAGATGAAAGACGTGCCAGAGTCTTGAGACGCTTGGACGATGGCGAGCTCACCGTTGATCAAGCGTTGGCCGCGCTAGAGCAGCCGGACCAGGAAACCGTCGGCGAGTCCGGCGTCACCGTGGTCAACCGATCGATTCCAGAGGATTTTGCCCACCAGCAGCGTGTGCTCAGTAGCTGGCGGAACTGGTGGCTGATTCCCCTTACGGTTGGTTTGGTGCTGAGCGGTACCGGGATTTGGCTGGCGCAGTACGGCGGCTGGTGGTGGCTCGCGGCCGCGCCGGCGCTGCTGGCTGGCGCGCCGGTCACCCTGCTGTCGCTGGCCAGCGCCAACTCCCCATGGGTACACATACGCATACGCGATTTCGAGCGGGGCAGCCAAAAGGCGGCGGCAGGCTGGCCTAAAACCTTCGGGATCAGCCTGCCGATACCGGTGCGGCCGGCGGCCTGGTTGCTGCGTACGTTCGGCCCAATGATCCCGCAGCTGGATCGCACCGCCATCGATGAGCTGCTGCTGGCGCTGGAGGGCAGCCGAGCTGAGGGCGCCCCACTGCATGTGGAGGTCGATGCCGGACCGGATGGTGAGCGCATCGAGGTCTACATCGGTTGAGCGGAGCGAAATGCCCGTGGTATTGAGCGGAGCGAAATCCTGACAGGGTTGAGTTGGAGGCATTATGGCTACCCCTGATGAACGCATGAAGATCTTGCGCATGTTGGAGGAGGGCAAGCTTTCCGCCAAGGAAGCTGCGCGGCTGTTGAAGGCGCTTTCCAAAGCCAGGACCGAGCCGCGCACGGATAAATCGAGCGGTTCGGCCCAGTGGCTGCGGGTGCGGGTCACCGATCTGGACGGCGGCCGGACGTCGGTCAACGTGAACCTGCCGATCAGCCTGGTCAACGTGGGATTGCGGCTGGGTTCACACTGGATCCCCGATGTCGAATCGATCGATCTGGAGGAGATCTCCGAAGCATTGGAAGCCGGATTGACAGGCAAGATCGTCGACGTGGTCGACGAAGGGGAGGGCCAGCGGGTGGAGATCTACGTCGAGTAGCGGTAGGCCGCGGCCTGGGCACGAAATTGCTGGCACTGTGCAGCCTGCAGGCTTTCGGCGGTCACCGACGCGGCCGACGTCAGCTTCCCGACTGCCACCCGTCGCGCAAAGCGCACCGGTTGAGGTAGGCTATGGCCATGCCCAACCGACGAGGAGGAGCCGTTGGATAGATTAATCATTCGTATCGCCATCAACGCGGTGGCTATCTACGCTGCGGTCGGGACCGGCTGGATCCCGGGCGTCGAGCCGCAGAACACCGCCTGGTGGGCCTTTGCGCTGCTGGGATTGATTTTCGGACCGGTCAACCTGCTGGTGCGACCGATCTTGAAACTCCTGACCTGCCCGCTGATCCTGCTGACGCTGGGGCTGTTCACCTTCGTGATCAACGGGGTGCTGTTCTGGCTGACTGGGATCATCGGCCAGCTGTTCGATATCGGCTACGTATTCGCTTCCGGAGGCGACGGCGTGCTGGCGGCCTTCCTGGGAGGTCTGGTGGTTGGCATCGTGAACGCGGTGCTGACGCTGGTCTTCCGAGACGAGCTGAAACGGCGGCCGCGCATGCGTACGACCTAGCCACAAACGCCAAACCTGACTTAACTGGCGGAAGGTGCGCCATTCCGCCACGAATACGGGCGCCGCACGGTGTACAACATCCCGCCGTGCGGCGCTCGGCTGTGTATCGGGCTATTTGATCCGGTAGCCTTCGCGCTCGTTGTTGAAAACCCAACCGGCGATGGCGCCGATGCGAATCTGGTCACTGAGGTAAGTCTGGCGGGTCACCGCCGCCGAGCCGCTGCCGCGCAACAGTTGGCGGGCGCGCTGCATCCGCCGGATGCGTGAACGCCAGCGCTTCAGGTTGCTGGCGCGCAGATCCACCCATCCCTTCTCGGCCCAGGCGTCGATATCGCCCTCGCTGACTGCCGCCTGATTGTCGCCGGGCACCTCCGGGATACGGATAAACGGGCCACGCATCAAATGCCGCCCGTCCGGCAGCAGGATCGGCACGCCGATCGAAGTGATCGTAGCGGCCAGTTTGGAATCCTCGAGCAACGCCGCCTCCAACGCTTGGGCCAGCTCCTGATCTGTTTGCTCCAGTACCTCATCCAGCGTGCCGCAGGCAATGCGCAGCAGTTCGGCCTCCCACAGCAGCTTGGAGAGCTCCGGCGGACCGAGCTGGCCGAGCGCCACGCTGTGGGTGTCGGTCTCGTGCTCCAGGCGCTCCAATTCGCTGAGCGCTTGGCTGCGCAAGTAGCCGGCCCGATAAGTAGGATTCATGACCGAGCCGTCCACCGCGGCGATCACGTCGTGGCCGGTGTTGCTGCCCTTGATCTCCAGCACGGCCTCCAGCGCGATGTCCTCCGGGGTCATGAACTCCATTTGGCGCAGCGAGGTGATCGCTTCAAACTCGCCTTTGGTGAACAGCCCGTTTTCACCGGTATCCACTACCGGCAGATCGAGTTCAGAGAGTTGCTCGAACTGCCCGTTTTCGACCCGCAGCACCAACCGATCGCCCAGCGGTTCGGTATGACTGCGGTAGAGGTGCATCGTCTGACCGCGTTCGCGGATGGTGCGCATGGTGATGTTGGCGTAGCCGATCATGGCACCGGGCTTGATTTCTTTGACGATCGGTCCACCAGGGGTGCGGGCCATCAGGAACAGCAGCCCGGTGTGGGCGAAGGCGATGGCGCTCTTGGTCATCAACGTGGCGGAGGGGCGGTCCTCCGAGTGCGTGTAGGGGATGTTCAGCCCCATCCCGCCGGTGCCGGTGGTACCGATCTTGAGATACAGCCGGGTCCCGACCTCTCGCGCCGCCCGGTGCAGCAGCAGCACGTGGCGTACCAGCTGCGGCACCGATTGCGACAGCAACAGCGCCTCGAAAGCGTGCTCAGTGTCTTTCCACAGATCGCGCGCCGCCTGGCTGTCCTGGGCTGCCACTTTCTCGAGCAGTTGATCGATCTGCCGCTTGGCGACGACCGAGGCGGTGTACACGTCCTGGTAGCTGATGGCGGTTGCGGTGTTGATCGAGTCGACGATCACCTGCGGCCGGTGCTCCAAGATCAGCTGCACCAAGCGCGAGCGTTGGTAGGCGCCGTCCAGCGGGCCGAACAGATCTTCAAACAGCTGCTCCCGCCAGGTGTAGCTCTCCATCAGCTGGCGGCGGCCGTGTTCAGTGAACTGCTCGCGCACGAACACGTCCCCCCAACTGCCTTCGAACTCGACTCCGCTGAACATGCGGCGCAGCGAATTCATGGCCTGCTCCACCTCGTCGCGGTACAGCGAGGCGATTACGATCTTGCCAGGAGCCAGGTCGTGCGCGATCCGCCGTGCGATCTGCAATCCCACCAGCCCGGCACCGCCCAAAATCAGGTAGCTGTCACCGGCCACGGTCGCCTCCGGGCGCCGGGGCGATCAGGCCACTCGCTGGCCACAGAAAGCCATGATCACGAGCCATTTGCACCTCGTTTCGCGGGGGTGTGAAATCACTATACCACCGGCGATTTTCCCCTTTGCAAAGGGGCGGAAATGACTCTTATGTCACATTCTTCGGATTAGGCCGCTATGCTATACTTCGGCGGACATGAGCACCCTCACCGGCCTCGAGTGCCCGGAGTGTGGGGAGCGATTCAATGCAGACGCCATACAAACCGTGTGTGAAAGCTGCGACTCACCTCTGCTCGCGAGGTACGACCTGCAAAGTGCTGCCCAAGCGCTGAATCGGGAGAGGGTGAGTGAGCGCCCGGCCGGATTATGGCGCTGGGCGGAGCTGCTCCCCGTACGAGACCAAAAACACCGATACACCCTTGGCGAAGGCGATACCCCGCTGTTGCCGCTGCGCCGGGTTGGGGCCCGCTTGGGATTGAGCCAGCTCTATCTGAAGGAGGAAGGGCTCAATCCGACTGGAACCTTCAAAGCCCGTGGCATGGCGGTTGCACTATCGCGCGCAGCCGAATTGGGGGTGAACGGCGCAGTGGTGCCCACCGCCGGCAACGCCGGCGGCGCGGCGGCGAGCTATGCCGCCTGCCTGCAGATGCCCGCCACGGTATACATGCCGGGTAGTGCCCCGCGCTCGAACCAGATCGAGGTGCTGGCTGCCGGCAGTGAGCTGAGGCTGGTGGACGGCAACATCGATGCGGCCGGCCGCCAGGCGGCGGCCGACGCCCAAGCCAACCATAAGGCCAACCTGGCCACCTTCCGCGAACCGTATCGAGTTGAAGGCAAGAAGACCATGGGTTTGGAGCTGGCGGAAGCCTTCGAATGGCAGCTGCCAGAGGTCGTGCTCTATCCTACCGGTGGCGGCACCGGATTGGTCGGCATGTGGAAGGCCTTTGCCGAGTTGGGCGAGATGGGATGGATCGGAGATCACAAACCACGGATGGTCAGCGTGCAGGCCGAGGGCTGCGCGCCGATCGTGCGCGGCTTCGAGAGAGGTGCTGAACGGGCCGCGCCGCTGGACCGCAGCGAAACCGATGCGCCCGGACTCAATGTGCCGCATCCCTACGCCGACAGATTGATCCTGCGGGCGCTGCGAGAGAGCGAAGGAACCGCGGTCGCAGTCAGCGACGATCAGATTCGCGCGGCGCAGCAGCGCCTGGCCCGGGACGAAGGCATCCTGACCTGTCCGGAAGGGGCGGCCAGCCTCGCCGGGCTCGAGCACCTGGTGGACCGCGGCTGGGTCGAGTCGGATGAGCGCATCGTGCTGTTCAACACCGGCACGGGATTGAAATACCTGTCATGAGTGTTGAGCCCAAAGTCACCGAGCGCGATCGCTCCACGCTCGATCTGCTGTACGAGATCAGCCGCGAGCTGGCTGCCAACCTGGATCTGCGGATGTTGTTGCAGCGGGTGCTGGACCTGACCATGCAAAACGTGCGGGCCCAGAGCGGCAGCATCCTGGTGCTGGACGAGCACGGGCAGGTCACCGAGGGCGCGCTGGCAGTGAACGGCAAAGTGCACGACCACGCCGGCGAACAGCTGGCCGAAACCCTCAAACGCGGGCTGGCCAGCTGGGTGGTGGAGAACGAAGAAGCCGCGCTGGTCACCAGCACACTGGATGATGAGCGCTGGGTGCGCCGATCTCCCGAGGAAGCCGATGGTGAAACCCGCTCGGCGATGAGCGCTCCACTTACCTATAGCGGCCGCATTGTCGGGGTGGTTACGCTGGTCCACCCGAATACCGACGAGTTCACCGAAGAAGACCTCACCCTGCTGCAGGCTATAGCTGGCTTGGCTGGAACGGCGGTCGAAAACGCCCGGCTGTTTCGGGCCGAGCAGGAGCGCCGCGAATTCGCATCCACGCTGCAAGAGATCGCCCGGGCGGTTAACGAGGCGTTGGAGCCGCAGCTGGTCTTCGATCAGGTGCTGACCCAGCTGAAGCGGGTGGTCGACTACGACAGTGCCAGCATCTTCGTGGCCGAGGACGGCGTACTTAAATTGAAGGCCGTCAAGGGATTGGACAACCGCGAAGTTATGATTGGCCAGTCGTTGGGCGACGATCCATCGGTGCTGAGCATGAGAGTGCTGGCCAGCCAGGAGCCGGTCCGGAAGGATGA
>CAZJUE010000014.1:19249-22545 GCA_964549025.1 uncultured Anaerolineaceae bacterium
CTGGCGCTGATCGACGACGAGAGCGGCGAGCTCGAATTTCGCAACGTGCTCGGCGGCGCGGCAGACAAGATCATCGGTTTGCGGCTTCCCAAAGGTGAAGGCATCGCCGGCTGGGTGGCCGAGCACGGCCAAGAGCTGGTAGTGCCGGACGTGCAGGACGACGCGCGCTTCTACTCCGGTGCCGACGAGGAAGCCGGCTTCGAAACCCGCACCATTGCCGCGGTCCCGATTCGGGTTCAGAAGAAAATCATCGGGGTGCTGGAGGCTATCAACCCGCGCACCGCCGAGTTCTCGCTGGTGCAAATGGAGCTGCTCAACGGAATCGCCGGGTTGGCCGGCACCGCTATCGCTCACGCACAGCTATTCGCTGAGACCCAGGCCGCCCGCCTGCGCTACGCTGGGCTGTTTGAAGATAGCATCGACCCCATATTGATCAGCGATCTGGATGGGCGGATCACCGACGCCAACCATCGCGCCGAGTCCTTTCTCGGCTCCTCCAGTGCCGAGTTGCTGGGCGAATCGGTGCTCGACCTGCACCGACCGGACGAACAGCGGCTGCCCAAACACCTGGGACAGCTGGAGCTGGGGCAAACCATTTCCTATGAGTCGGAGGTCACCAAGGCCGACGAGCACCGCGCGGCGGTCGAGGTATACGTCAAGCGCATCGACATCGAGCGCAAACCCTACCTGCAGTGGATCCTGCGCGACATTTCGGAGCGGTTGGCGCTGGATGAACTACGTTCGGATTTGACATCGATGATCTTCCACGACCTGCGCTCACCGCTGGGCAACGTGCTATCCAGCCTGGAAGTGCTCAAGAGCTCGGTCCCCAAGGACGACGAGGCGCTGCAATCGGTGCTGGCGATCGCTCTGCGCTCCGGCCGGCGGTTGTCGCGGCTGATCGAGCAGCTGCTGGATCTGGAGCAGCTCGAGGCTGGTGAGACCGTACTACACAAATCAAAAGGCTCGCTGGAGGCTCTGATCGTCGAGGCGATCGAGGAGGTGCTGCCGGTAGCCGAGGGCAAGGGCCACGTCATGAGTTACGATCTCGGCTCGCGCGATTATCCGGCGATCGATATGGACTCCGATATGGTGCGCCGGGTGCTGATCAATCTGATTGAGAACGCGGTCAAGTACGCGCGCAGCGAGGGGATGATCGACGTTTCGTTGGAGCAGGAGGACCAATCGCTCAAGGTGGGCATCTGCGACAACGGGCCTGGTATCGCCAAGGAAGACCAGCAGCGGATTTTTGAGAAGTTCGCCCGGGTGCAACGCGGCAAGGGCCGCCCCAAGGGACTTGGTCTAGGCCTGGCCTTCTGCCGGCTGGCGATCGTGGCCCACGGCGGCCGCATCTGGGTCGAGAGCGAGCTCGGCAAGGGCTCGTGCTTCTACTTCACCCTACCCATTGCATGAGGCGTGCGGAGTGGAACCCCGGCGTGGGATTGAGCGTGCCAGGCCATAGGGCGCTTGCCGGGTCGCTCCAGCGTAGCGGCAGAGGGGGTCGGTACGCGTAGGCTGCGCGGCGGGTCCTTCTATGAAACCCGCTACCCGGGCCCGATCCTGGGGGCAGTGCCCTCGGAGGATGGCGTGCTGATGGTGGACTGCCCGCTGCGGGTGGACGACGGCAAGGAGTGGATCGCGCAGCTGGCCAAGCACGGGCGGCCACGCTACCTGGCGATGCTTGACCACCATCCGGACCGGGCGCTGGGCGCCCGGGCCTTCGAGGTTCCAATCGTGGCCCATGAGCTGACCCTGGGCGAGATGCGCGGCTGGCCAGACGCCTACAAGGGCGCCAACAAGCCGATCGGGGCGGAGGCCGACTCGTTGAAGCGCATCACCGGAGTGGGCAAGGCCGTTCCGGACTTGGGTTTTTCGGACGAGCTCAAGCTGCACCTGGGTGAGCGAGAAGTGCTGTTCTGGCATCGGCCGGGGCCGACCCCGGGGGCGATGTGGGCTGTGCTTCCTGATGCTGAGGTGGCCTTCATCGGCGATCTGGTCACCGTATCCGAGCCGCCGTTTATTGGGGACGCCGATGTCGAGGCTTGGCTCGAAGCCCTCGATGAACTGCGTTCGCCTGCCTATGAGGATTTCATCCTGATTTCCGGCCGTGACGGCCGGGTCGGGCGGGACGAAATCAACGACATGGCTCGTTTCGTGCGCAAGATCCCGGTGCGGCTCAACCGGCTGAAGAAGCGTGGCGATCCACCGGAAGCCGCCGAACGCATGGCCAATGGGCTGCTCAAGGGCTACAAGATCCCCAACACGCGGCGCGACCAGGTGACACTGCGGCTGCAGGCCGGCTTGCGCAACCTTTACGCCCGCACCCATCCTAAGAAGAGCTAGCGACAGGGCAGGAGTGCGCAATTGCTTCCGGCGCTGCGCGCCGCCGGCTAGACGGGTAAGTCTGGATACACAGTTGAATCGAGCGCTTTAGCTCCATGGGCCCCGCCAGGATTCGCCGATGGACGGCCCGATTCAGCTGGATGCATCTGGCTGATGAGCCAAACAGCAACCGACCCTGAACTGGCGCGGCTGGCCAGGGAGATCTGCGGAGTTTCGCTGAACTCGACGCAGCTGGAGGCCTTCGCCCAGTACGCCGACCGGCTGATCCAGGCCAATCGTCGCAGCAACCTGACCGCCATCACCGAACCCGATCAGATCCGGGTAAAGCATTTCGTTGACAGCCTGACCTGTGCGCTGGTGATGGGTCCCGAGCCCGGCGGCCGGCTGGCCGACATCGGCGCTGGCGCCGGCTTCCCCTCGCTGCCGCTGAAAATCGCGTTCCCGGGGCTGGCGGTCACCTTGATTGAATCGATCGGCAAAAAGGCGAAGTTCTGCCGCCAGGTGATCGGCGGCCTCGAGCTTGCGGAGGCGCAGGTGCTGAAACAGCGCGCCGAGCTGGTAGGCCGTGATCCGGAGCACCGCGAGCGCTACGACTGGGCAGTGGCGCGAGCGGTGGCCGGCCTGCCGGTGCTGCTGGAGTACATGTTGCCGTTGCTGAGGCTGGGCGGCGTGGCGATTGCCATGAAGGGCGAGAGCGGGCCAGCCGAGGTGCAGTCGGCCGAGCGGGCGCTGGAGATCTTGGGCGGCCGGCTGACGCGGATCCTGCCGGTCGAGCTTCCGGGAGTGGTCGAAACCCACAACCTGGTGGTGCTGGAAAAGCGCTTCGCGACCCCTGAACGCTATCCTCGCCGACCGGGAATCGCTGCCAAGCGACCTCTGGTTCGCGATTAGGCTGTGGCGGTCGGACCGGAGAGCCTATCGCGGCAGGCCGCCTGTAGATTGCCGGGTGAAGC
>CAZJUE010000015.1:0-18864 GCA_964549025.1 uncultured Anaerolineaceae bacterium
AGCCGTCCTGATTGAGCGCTCGGACATAGGAGTCGAACCTGTTTGGGTCGGCCAGCGCCAGCTCTACAACCTGCTCCCCACTCGTGAGGTCGAGAACGATCGTAGACTGCCTGCCAATATCGTCAAACGCGACATATCTACCATCTCCACTGAAGGCGGCGCCCCCGTCCGCTTCAAGGTTCTGCCTGCCCCGTCGACTGTTGGCCGTGAGCAGCTCTCTCGAGCCGGTTTCGATGTCGATCAATTCCAGGTTAAGGTCACCGGCCGCTACCGGGAGTGGAAAAAAGCATCCCGGATCGCTCTCAGGGATCGTCCGCACCAGAAGTCGGGAGCCCGAAATCGCCTGGATGGTGCCGCCACAAGTTCCTAACGCAAGATGGCTCTGCTCTTTACCTGTGTCAGCATCCCATACAAACACGCCGAGCTCCGCGGGCGGCGGAGGGGCGCCGTCCTTGGTCGTCGTATCCCACACCGTCGAGGCGATCACGAGCTCTCCGCTCTCGCTGAAACGAGGTCGATCGATGGCAAGCTCCGGATGATTGGCGTCCCAGGTCCACATCACCTCACCGTCCTCCAGACTCACTACCTCGAGGTGAGAAGATGGCGTGCCGAATTGACCGGAAGCGACCAGTCGATCTCCTGAAGGATGCACATCGGTCCATATGGTCCCCGGCGCAGGGAGGTTCTCGGGCCAAGAGTAGCGGGAGATTACCCGGTCGGCCTGGACCGCCTGGTGTAGAGCCGATACCGACTCGAGAGGCGGATCGGCGATATCCGCGGCCGCGAGGGCCAGCAGCTTGCTCAAAGCAGGGTCGGTGTCCAGCACGTTGACGGCGAACGCAGATAGCTCACGCGACCTGGCGAGCTCGGCACTCTGCTCGGCCTCAGCTTGCCGCTCCACCGCAATCGCTTCGGCAGTAGCCCGTACGTTTGACTCGGCCACCACTTGCGTTTGGGCCACTTGCGCGGCGCGCAAGTTTTGTTCCGCCAGCTCAGCGCTGCTCGCCGCACTGCCTGCAAAGGTGAAAGCAGCGATGGCCAGTCCGACCGCGAGGACCAGCGCGCCCGCAAGGTAGATCGCCCGGCGGCGAATGGTCTGCGCCGCGGCCAGTTCACGTTCGATTTGGGCTTCCTTCTCCCGCTCTTCGAGGCGAGCGGCCTCGATGCTTGCCCGCAGGTACTCCTTCTCTTTCGTGGTGAGCGTCAGCGAGGAGCGCTCGGCCCAGTTCTCGAACTGGCCGAGCCGAGTCCCACGCAACAGGAAGCTTGGATCCTGGTGAGACTCGCGCCACTCGGCGGCAGCCGCAGCGAGCGCGCGTTGGAGGCGGATGTCCTCCCGGCTGTCGTCCAGCCACTCGCGCAGCCGTGGCCACTCGGCGAGGATCGCCTCGTGAGCCAGCTCGACAGTGGGGCTGCGCGTGGCGTGGTCGATGTCGGTCGAGAGCAGGCGCGAGCCTGTGTAAAGGTCGATTAGTTCGTCGATCCGATCCGGATCCTCGCCCACCGCCAGTAGCTCGGAGCGCGGCACGCGACGTCGAGTGTCTTCGCCGGCCTCGCCAAGAGTGACCAGCCGCAGGAACATCTGCTTGACGCCGGCTCGTCCCAGCTCGTCGAGTTCCCGATGCAGCTCGTCAGCTCGCTTGGCGAGCGCCCCGGTTGAGCCGCCGATTTTCTCATAGGCCTCTCGGGTGAGTGTGTGGTCGCTGCGCGCGTCGAATAGCTCGGTAAGCGCGTACTGCATCAGCGGCAGGCCGCCAGGCTGGTAGTGCACGTCTTCGACGATCGAGGCGACTAGGCCTTCTTCGAACTTGACGCCGACGCCCTCGGCCGGGCGAGCGATCGCCCTCTCCAGCTCCTCGGCGGTCAGCGGCAGCACGGTTTCGATCCGATCCTGCACCAGCTCGCCGAAAGCCGGGTACCTGAGAGGCCGGTCGTAGAAGTCGGCCCGCAAGGTGACAATCACCCGTACCTGACTGCGCGGATCCTCAACGGCATTTACGATGAGATCGAGTAGGTGTGCTCGCGTCTCCTCGCTTTCGACCAGCGCGAAGAGCTCCTCGAACTGGTCGATGACGAGCAGCAGCTGGCTGTCGTTGTCGGGCAGGATGAGCTGGGCAGCGCGGTGCAGGCCGCGCTTATCTCTGCGTAGTTGCTCGGCGAAGTCTGCAGGCCGCTCGGATGCCATCTTCAGCAGTGCTACCTCTAGCTCGTCGAGCGGATGTGCGCCGGGGATCATGTCGGCGATGAACCACTTCTCGGAGCCGGCCAGCTCACCTCGCCACAGCGCCGGGATCAGCCCGGCCCGTACCAGGCTCGACTTTCCGCTGCCACTCGGTCCAATGATGGCGAGGAAGCGGGAGTGATCACCGCCCTCCGCCAGCCGCTCGATGATCTTCCTCGTCAATTGCTCCCGGCCATAGAATTGCCGCTCGTCACCGACCTGAAAAGCTTTGAGCCCTTTGTACGGGTTCTCTGGCTCGGGCAGTTCTGCCAACACGCTGGACTTGGCGGTTGTGGCGACCTTGCCGTCAACGATGAGTTTGAGCTCGCGGGCGCGTACGATCGCCTGCACCCGGCTACGTACGTTGAGCTTCTTATAGATGCGCGTGACGTACCACTTGACCGTACCGAGCTCGATGGTGAGCTTCTCGGCGATCTCGCGGTTGGACTTCCCTTCAACCACCAGCTTGAGCACTTCCTGCTCGCGCGGCGTAAGCAGTTCAACCAAGCTCCTGGTTGACTGGGTTGCGCTCAGGCCGGCGGCCTCTCGGAACTCGATCGCAATCGACCGCGCGTCCTCATAGCGATCCCCAGGTTTCTTGGCGGTCGCCTTCTGGACAACGGCATTGACCGGCTTCGACACGTCCTCATCGAGTGTGTCGATCTCCGGAACCGGGTCGTTGATGTGCTTGAACAGCCGTTCCACGGGCGAGAGGTCGGGGAAGGGGTGCTCGCCAGCGAGCATCTCGTACAGCACGACGCCCAAGCTGTAGACGTCAGTCTGCGGCGTCACGGGCTCGTTGCGTGCCTGCTCGGGCGCCAGATAGTCGGGCGAGCCGACCAGCGCGTCCTCCGCGGTGACCGCGGTCATGCGTATGCCGAATTCCTTGGCGATCCCGAAGTCGGCCAGGTAGGCGTTGCCGTCTTCGTCGAGCAAGATGTTCTCGGGCTTGATGTCGCGGTGGACCACGCCGTGTGAGTGGGCGACGGTAAGGGCAGAGGAGACCTGATCGATCAGCGTGGCTGCTTCCTCCAGGGAATACGCCCCCTGTCTGAGCGCCCGGCGCAGGCTGCCGCCGCGCAGGTAGCGCATAACCAGGTAAGCGCCGCCCGGATCGCGCCAGTAGTCGTAGAGCGGGGCGATGTGCAGGTGCTCGAGGCGGGCGACGATCTGGGCCTCGGTCTCAAAACGGCGGATGAACTCCGGGTGGCTGGTGAAGCCGGGGAGGATGATCTTGACCGCCACTTCGCGGCCGACGGTGGATTGGTAGGCGCGATACACGGCGCCGAAACCCCCGGCGCCGATGCGCTCCCTGAGCTCGTAGCCCTTAATTTGCTGGCCAACTAGGCCTTCCATCGCTCCCTCACCGCGTATGCCTCGATTCGCATTATAGACATTTCAGATCCCAAGTGTCCGAATCCCTAACTTTTTCCTGACCCCCCATGGGGCGAAACCCAGCCGCTGTGGCCGGGTTCTATCAGGTAGGCCTCGCGCAGCCAGCGGCGTGCCCCCATGGCAAGTCGCCTGCTCGGCGGGGGAAATACAATCCTCGACTGCACGAGGCAGGGGACGAGATCAGATGGGTTTCCAGGCTGCGACCGCGGGGGCCCTGCGCGCAAATCAGGTCCGTCTCAGTACGGTGCAGCCCGCCGGTATGTCGGTCTCCTGCAGACAGGTCGCTGGAACCGGCGAAGGAAGATCAGGACTTGAAATCGCGCATTGCGCGGCCGGGTCATCCTGCTTGGCGACAACCCTTGACGGGCCGGTCAATCTGCATTACATTGTCGTATTCTGGAAAGAATACGAACGAGGAGCGCACGCGAAATGTGGAAGATCCCCGTACGAATGCGAAGTCTCGCCGAAGGCGTTGATTCGCCGTATTGGCGTGCGCCCCTAGACCGATAAGCCATTGAACTAGCCGTTTCTCGGCCACGGGCGCACGACCGGCCCGTGGTCGTCTTGTTTAAGCATCTCGGCCGCGGGAATCCCGTGGCCGCTTTCGTTTAAGGAATGGAAAGGAGGTGAGGCCAATGCCAATGCTCGAGTTACCCGAGGTTCCGTCGTAGCCAGGCGACGCACAATCCTGAGCGACGCCGCCTGGTCCGCCGGTCGGAGCGATAGCTCCGACCCATTCAGGGGAGGACGCAATGCAGTACATCAATTTCCGTGCGGCAAAAGCGCGTCAGCTCAGATTCTTGGCGGAAGCTGAGCAGGATCATCGTCAGGCTCACCAGCGTCGAAACCGGCGGCGTCAGCATTTGCGAGATCAATTGGCCGACCTGCTGGCTGACTTGGCTGAACACCTGAGGGAGAGCGATGGTTCTGTGGCAGGAGCTGGCGGCCGCCGCAAAGCACTCAGCTCGAATTGAGCGGCCGACCCAGCGGTCGGTGAATAGGGGAGAACCACTCCCCGGTTAGGAGCCCCGTCGATCCGTCGGGGCTCCTGCGCGGAGGCAATTGCGCGCTTGGGCTGCAAGTGCTTAGCGGTTTGGGCATCCGTATCCAAGCCAACCTGGCATTCCTCCCCGCGGTCGCTAGTACCAAGCTAACGGGCCGACGCCAGCAAGACTGTGCTTACGATTAATCCGTGCCTGCGTCGGCGCACGAGCCGACTGCGGGTAGCGAGCTCGGTGTCTCTCGATTAAGAGGTGCGCTATGCGTCCAGTAAACGCCACATCGACAAGTGCCGCAGATGAGCGCAGGAGTAGCAGGCTCCCAGCACGGGGGGCGGCAGCAGCCGTCGGCCCGCGCAAGGCGCTGTTGGTCCTGGTCGGCTTGGTCGCAGCGTCGCTGGCTTGCGGGCCGCTGGGTGCCGAAGAACCGTCAGATGCCACCAGCGCGCCTGCAAGTGCCCAGCCGTCCTTGCGGCCTCCGGACACTGCCGTCCCGCCGACCGCCGAGCCGACTGCACTGCCAGCTATCGATGACAGACCGCTTGCGCCACAAGGACCCTGGTGGCTTTTCATTGTCGGCGGGACGATGTATCCCGATAGCATCTGGGCGGTCAACCCGGACGGCACCGGACTGACCGAACTCGTCGCAGCGGGTGAGGAATTTCTGATCCGGCCGAGGGACCTGGGCGCAGCCGTGTCGCCAACAGGTGGGCACCTGGCGTTCATTACCGCGGCCGACCAGCAGCTCCGGGGACTGACTTTGAACCTGCTCAGTCTGCCGGAGGGCGAGATCACACGCATCTCTCCCCTGTCCTCACCCGCCACCGAACTCCCGATCGACTCGGATCCAGCACTCCGACCTCCCGAGCCGGTGGTAGCCATCGCCAGCGAGGCGAACCTGGCCTGGTCGCCGGATGGCCGACACCTGGCGTTCATGGGCGCCTTTGAGGGTCCTTCGTCCGACCTGTATGTGTACTCGCTGGACGACCAAAGCATTACCCGCCTGACCGATGGCCCAAGTGAAGGTATCCGTCCCAGTTGGTCGCCTGACGGCCAGTACATCGTGCATTTCGGCGTGACGACGATCGGGTCCGGCGCAGGGTATGACATGGCCGGCGCATGGGCCGCACGGGCAGACAATGCTCAGGTGATCACGCTCTACGAACCATCGGGCGGCAGCGGCGGCGAAATCCTGGTTGGCTGGACGGCGAACGATACGTTTGCGGTTTACACGGTTGATGTTAGCGCCGGCGGCAACTCCAATTTGCGTACCGTCAATATCGAAACCGGGGCGGCAGCAACATTGTGGGAGGGCGTATTCCACGCGACCGCACTCGATCCAGGCAGCGGAAGCTTGGTGGTACTCTCAAAGGAGAGCGGCACGTTGAGTGATCCAGGAATGGACCTGGGCGTGTACCTGGTTTCCCCGGAACATAGCGGTCCGCTGCGCATCCTGGAAGACGATCCATTTGGCGTCGAATGGTCGACCGCGCTGGCGTTGTTCCTGGCACGGACCGAGTTTGGCACGGTTGCCATCACACCCGCCGGCGACTGGAACCAGCTGCACGAATTCACCGGAAACCTGCCGGTTGCCAACCCGATCGAAAGAGAACTGGCGTGGTGGGGCTCCGCCGGCCTGTGGATCGGCAACCTGATCAGCTCGATCGATGATCCCCAGCCAACCCAGGTATACGCTGGATCGGTTTCAATGGCTGCTTGGGACCCTGCGGGCGAAAGCGTGTTGTTTTTTGGCGAGCAGGGTCTCTATGTCGTGCACAAACCCGATCTGACGCCGATCCTGGTGGCGGAAGGAATAAGAAGCACCGGATCCGTCTGGGTGTCGCCCTGACCGGGTGCCGCGGGCCTTTGCGCCCGGGCTCCCCCCGATAATTCAGCTTCGATCCCTACTTCCAGATCCGGCTCGATCGGGAAGACCGACCGGGGCCGGCTTCACTCTCCGGTCAGGTACCGATCATAGAACCCGACGACCCGCGTTTCGCAGTGCTCCGGCACCCTGGTGAAGTGGGTGATCGACTACGAGCAGGTTGACATGCAACGACGCGAGAGAGCAGCTACCCCATCCGCCCGGTAATGTAGTCCTCGGTCAGTTGCTCGCTCGGCCGGGTGAAGACCGTTGAGGTGACGTCGAATTCGACCAGCTCGCCCAGCCAAAAGAGACCGGTGCGGTCGGAGACTCGGGCGGCTTGCTGCATGTTGTGGGTGACGATCACAATGGTGTAGCGTTCGCGCAGTTGGCGCATAAGGTCCTCGATGCGCAGTGTGGCGATCGGATCCAGCGCTGAGCACGGCTCGTCCATCAGGATGATCTCCGGCTCGACCGCCAGCACCCGGGCGATGCACAGGCGCTGTTGCTCGCCCAATGACAAGTCGAGCGCCTCCCGACCCAGATCGTCACGGACGTTCTCCCACAGCGCCGCCCGGACCAGCGAGCGCTCGACCAGCGCCTCCAGGTCGCCGGCGCCATTGGTCAGCCCGAGCACTCGCGGGCCAAAAGCCACGTTGTCGAACACCGACTGCGGGAACGGATTGGGCTTCTGGAATACCATGCCGACCCGGCGGCGCAGCTCGACCACGTCGACCGTTGGTTGGTAAATGTCCGACCCACTGATCAGCACCTGGCCTTCCACCCGGGCGCCCTCGATGTCGTCGTTCATACGGTTCAGGCAGCGCAGAAAGGTGCTCTTGCCGCAGCCAGAGGGGCCGATCAGCGCAGTGATCTCGCGCTCGCGCATTCCCATCGAGATGCCCTTCAGGGCCTGGAAACTCCCATAGTAGAAGTCCAGCCGCTTGACTTCGATCTGACGTGCGTCGTTCTCGCCCATCGCTCCGAATTCTACCGCCGCGGTCGATTGCCAAAGACGAGCAGTATAATCGGGTACGGAATGCCGCCGGCACTATCCCCGTCGAAAATCGCGCCGATCGTCGCTCTACTCGTCGGCTCACTCCTCACTGGCTGCGGGGACGGTGGCCAAGCCTCCCCGCTCGAAACCACCGACACGATCGTCAACAAGGGATCGGACACCATCGTCAACCTGGCGCTGGCCTGGGCGGAAGCCTACCGCGCCGAACAGCCGCAAGTCAGCATTGCGGTCACCGGCGGCGGATCAGGGACCGGCATCGCGGCGCTGATCAATGGCACGGTAGACATCGCCAACGCCTCGCGGCAGATCAAGCCCGAGGAACGCCAAGAGGCGGAGGCCAATGGTATCGATCCGGTGGAGTTCGTGGTCGCCCGCGACGCGATCGCGGTGATCGTAAATCCTGCGAACCCGGTCGGACAGCTCAACATCGATCAAATTTCCGACATCTACAGCGGAAAGCTCGACAACTGGGCGCAGCTGGGCGGCGATGACCGGCCGATCGTGCGCCTCTCTCGCGAAACCAACTCCGGCACCCACGTCTATTTCCTGGAACAGGTGCTGCGCAAAGGCGACCCGGACGACGCTACCCTGTTTTCGCCCGATACGCTGTTGCTGCCCTCCTCCGAGGGCATCATCGCCGAGGTGCGCGACAACCCCAACGCCATCGGCTACGACGGGCTGGGCTACGTCACCGAGGAGGTCAAGGTGGTGGCTGTCGCCGAGCAGCCCGGCGGGGCGTACGTGCTGCCCTCGATCCAGACGGTCAACGCCGGGCGGTATCCGATTTCGCGTGACCTGTACATGTATACCGCCGGCGAGCCGAGCGGAGCGATCCGAGCTTACCTGGATTGGATCGTCCGGGAACGCGCCCAGGCCATCGTCTCCGAGCTGGGCTTCGTGCCGGCCGCCCAATGATGCGCAACCTGGTACGCACCGAAACCGCGGTTTCCGGCTTGATCAAGGTAGCTGGATACTCGGCCATCCTGTTCCTGGCACTGATCTTCATCTTCCTGCTGCGGGAAGGAGCGCCGGCGTTGCTGGAGATCCCGCTTGAGGAGCTGCTGGGGCGCCGCTGGTACCCAATCGAGGGCTACTTTGGGCTGCTGCCGCTGATCGGCGGCACGCTTCTGGTCACGATCGGCGCCAGCCTGATAGCGGTGCCGCTGGGCATCCTGACCGCCATCTACATCGCCGAGGTCGCGGCCCGTGGGCTGCGTGAGTTGCTGAAGCCGGCGGTCGAGATCCTGGCCGGGCTGCCCTCGGTGATGCTCGGCTTCCTGGGCATCGTCGCCCTGGCGCCGTACCTGCGCCGGCTGCTCGACATCCCCACCGGCTTATCGGCGGTTACCGGTGCCATCCTGCTGGGTGGCATGGCGATCCCCAGCGTGGTGTCGGTCGCCGAGGATGCGCTGGACTCGGTGCCGCGCGGCTATCGCGAAGCGGCCAAGGCGCTGGGGGCGACCGAGTGGCAGATCATCTGGCGGGTGACGCTGCCGGCGGCCCGCTCCGGCGTGCTGACCGCGGTGATGCTGGGGATCGGGCGAGTGATTGGCGAGACGATGGCGGTGATGATGGTCACCGGTAACGCACCGGTCATTCCGACCGGACTGGCTTCGCTCTTCCGCCCGGCCCGCACGATGACCGCCACCATTGCGGCCGAGATGGGTGAGGTCGCCAACGGCAGCGTGCATTACCACGCCCTATTCTTAATCGGCATTGTGCTGTTTCTGTTCTCGCTGGCGATCAACCTGATCGCGGCGCGGGTGGTCTTCCGCCACCGCACCCGCGCCGAGCGGATCCTCTCCTAGCGAATGCCCAACTCACAGCGCCGACGACTGTGGATGCAGCGAGCCGGCTTCGCCGTGCTGGCGCTGGCGGCGGCATTGACAGTACTCCCGATCGTGCTGGTGGTCGGGGTGGTGCTGGTGCGCGGCGCGCCGGCGATCAACCTGGAATTCCTGACCGCCATGCCGAGCGACGGCATGAAAGCCGGGGGAATCATGCCGGCCATCGTCGGCACGGTGCTGCTGGTTCTCGGCACCGCGGTGGCCTCGATCCCGTTTGGGGTAGGGGCCGCAATCTACCTCAGCGAATATGCCAGCGAAAACCGCTGGACCCGGGCCATCCGGGTGGCGATCATCAACCTGGCCGGGATTCCGTCCATCGTGTACGGCTTGTTTGGGCTGGGCCTGTTCGTGCTGTTTCTGCAGTTCGGCACCAGCATCGTGGCCGGCGCGCTCACTCTGGCGATCATGACCCTGCCGGTGATCATCAGCACCAGCGAGGAGGCCATCCGGGCAGTGCCCCAGGGATTCCGAGTGGTGAGCGTTTCGCTGGGCGGCACCCGCTGGCAGACCATCCGGCGCATCGTGCTGCCGCAGGCGCTGCCAGGTATCGTGACCGGCGTGATTCTGGGGCTGGAACGGGCGGCTGGCGAGACGGCGGTGATCCTGTTCACCGCCGCAGCTTTCTTTCTGCCCAACCTGCCTGGATCGCCCTTCGATCCGACCATGGCGCTGCCGTATCACCTGTTCGTGATCTCCACCCAGGTGCCCGGCATGCCGTTGCAGATCCAGTACGGCACGGCGGCGGTGCTGCTGATCATCATGCTGGGCATGACCCTGTTGGCGACGCTGATACGCTCGCGGGCGCGGGCGCGGCGGCAATGGTGAATTGATTGATGGGCTTGGAACTGGGAAGCGCAGCGGGGGGCGAGAGCGGCAAGCGCGGCAGGCCGGCCGCGTCGCTATGAACGGTCGGGATTTACCCAGATGAGCCCAGCCAAGATCTCCGTGCGCGATCTGTCGCTGGCCTACTCGGACGGCAAGGAGTCGATCCGCAACGTCACTCTCGACGTCGAAGAGCACGCCATCACGGTGCTGTTCGGGCCGGCTGGCGGCGGCAAGTCGTCGCTGCTGCGCACCATCAACCGGCTGAATGATCTGACCGACGTGGTCGAGCTTTCCGGCGAAGTCCGGATGGACGGCGAAGACATCCTCGACCCGACCCAGGACCTGATCGAGCTACGGCGCAAGGTGGGCATGGTCTTTGCCCGGCCGGTGGTGCTGCCGATGACCATCCGCCAAAACCTGACCTACGGGTTGGAGCTGGCTGGCGAGCACCGGCGGCAGGCCTACGAAGAAGCGGTCGAGACCAGCCTGAAGGCGGCCGCACTGTGGGAGGAGGTCGCCGATCGGCTGGACGAGCCGGCGGCGCGCCTCTCCGGCGGGCAGCAGCAGCGGCTGTGCATCGCCCGCGTCCTGGCGCTGCAGCCGGAGGTGGTCATGCTGGATGAGCCGACTTCCGGCTTGGACCCGATCTCGACCGGCAAGGTCGAGGCCACCCTGGACCAGCTCAAGCAGCGCTATACCATTCTGCTGGTGCCACACTCCATTCAGCAGGCGGCCCGCACCGCCGACTATGCGGCCTTCATGCTGGAGGGAGAGCTGGTCGAGTTCGCCGAGGGCAAGCTCCTTTTCACCCGGCCGCAGGATCCACGCACCAGCGACTATGTCGAGGGACGCTTCGGCTAGAGCATCCGGCAGCTAGCCCGGAAACGGCCGCCGTTGTCGCCGCGGCGGCAAATTGGCAGCGGCATCGCCAATGGTATCGAGAGCGGGGTGCTGAATCCCTCGCAAGTTCAGCCCTCGACCGGGAACAAGGCGCCGCACGCATGCCTCCCGACTCGGGACGCCGGAGGTTGGACCAGCATCAGGTCCGAGTTGGCTGCAGATTGTGCGCCAAATAGCGAAGGGAGCCGCACTGCGGCTCCCTTGATTCACGGCTTGTTTCGAAAATCCCGGGATCAATTGTCCAGGTAGGAATTCACAAAATCAAGCACGTTTGCTCGATCCATGCGGAACACGCCGCCGGTTCCGCCGCAGTTTCCGTTCAAGCCGAACGAAGTCACGCCGGCGACGACATTTGAGTCGCCGAGGAAGTTCGGGCCGCCCGAATCGCCGAAGCAGGTGCCTCCTGACGAGGTGTTGTTCGATAGCAGCAACGAGAAGTCGCCGGTGAATCCCGGAACGTTGATCTGGAGCAGATAGGGCGTGGCGAACATTCGGATCCGGTCAGACTCGAGGTGAATTGCACCCATGACCGGGTTGTCAACGATGCGCTGCAGGCCGTAGCCGACCGAAGTGAAGGTGGTGTGCTTTCCGGTCTGCAAGCTGTCGAGTGAGTCTTGCGCTGGCAGTTCGCCGAACTCCCCTGGATCAAAACCTTTCCCCTTCAGAACGACCACGCCGACGTCGTGGAAAACGAACGGGGCGTTTTCGTACTCGGGGTGGGCGGACCATGACTGCGCCTCGACGCAGTTCTTATTGCCGGGGAGACAGAACGGATAGTTGTTGTTGCCATCGTCGACATTCGACTCGGTAAAGATCCGCATGCCGGTGAAATCGCCGACGAATTCCCCGTCTAACTCAAACGGAAAGAAGTTGGTGCAGTGGCCGGCGGTCAGCACGATCTTGGGCGTAAGCATCGTCGCGCTACATCGGAACGCCGGCTGGCCCTGAAGATCCATCACCAGCAGCACTACATGCGGATGGTTATCTCCATCCACCCCGCCATTGGTGACCGCCGCGACCGGGATGGCCGATATCGCCAGCACCAGCATCCCAATGACGGCTGCTAATACGATCTTGCGTGACTTCATGGATTGACCCTCACCTTTCTGAATAGTTGCTCCCTGCGCCAGGGACGACTGTAGTTAGGTATAACACGACTCGGCTACGACTCAGCGCTTGTTTAGGGTCGATTGGGCGACGTGCTGCCGCTAGGAATCAATCCGGGGTCGGGGAATTAGAAGCTCGCGCCTCGCTCCGCCCGCCACGTGGGGCTCAAAGACCGTGCGAAAAGGACTGAAGGTTGACTTCCATCAGGTATTCAGATAAACTGATGATCAGATATTCTGAACATCGGGAGGCGAAATGTCCGCCGAATACACGCTGCAAATTGGTCAGCGGGGCGTTCTGACGTTCCCCAAAGTGGTTCGCGAGACTTACAAGCTGAAGCCAGGAGACTCGGTCACGCTGCTGGATCTGGGCGGTGTTTTCGTGCTCAGTCCGCGCGCCTCCGAGATCGACGACCTTGCGGCCCGGATCACCGAGTCGCTTACCGAGCAGGGGGAGGACCTGGAGAGCATGCTCAAGGTCCTGCGCGAGAAGCGTGAGCAGTATGGCGACCCGGATCCGGATCTTCCTTGATACCAGCGCCCTTTTGGCCGGCATCTGGTCTGCTCGCGGAGGCGGGCGGATGCTGCTGCGGCTGGGAGAGGCCGGCGCGGTCGCTCTGCTGACCAGCCGTCTGGCCGTGCGCGAGCTGGAGTGGGCTTTGCGCGAAAGGGCGCCCGAGGCACTCGGTGCCTTGGCGCTATTGCTCGATCGTGCGGACCTAGATGTTGTGGCCGAGGCCAGCGCCGAGGCGATCGACCGCGCTCGGCCGCTGGTCGACCATCCTGCCGATGCACGAATCCTGGCCTCCGCGCTGGCGAGCGAGATCGAATACTTTGTAACGCTAGATGGAACGCAGTTTTTGGATAACCCGCGGCTCGCGCGGGACGGAGCCTTTCTGATCGGGACCCCGGGCGAGTGCCTTGAATGGCTGCGTCGCCGATTTCGCCGGATGGCTCGGGGCTAAATCAGATCTCGATCCGGTTCGACGTCGTGGAGGTCGAGCTCTCCTTCAATGTGCGAGCTCAAGGCGTGGCGGTCGGGATCGGAGCGCAGTTGGCCACCGGCTCGATCAGCGAGCCGGTCTGGTTGAAGGCCGCGCCATCCCAGGTGTGCTCGAAGGTGATCCACTCGCAGGGACCCAGTGGGCCGTTGTTGACGTAGCCTAGCTTGCTGGCATAGCGGAAACGGATCAGGTCGGCGATCTTCTCCCACTCGCCGTAGTAGCCCTCCCGGGCGTAGGCCGAGCTCATGGTGGCGCCGTTCCATTGGTAGATCGCCAGTTCGAAGTAGAGCTGGGGATTGGAGTGTTGGAACGGGACAATCACCAGCTTCTCGCAGTCGCCAAACTGGTACCAGCCGGCGTCGTCGGTGAGCTGCTTGAGCATGGGGTCGCCGCTGGAAACGCTCCACACGTTGACCCAGCCGTTGCCGTCCCAGTTGTCTACCGAGATGGTCTTGCCGGAAGCGCCCTGATCGACGATGCGCACCCGCTGATAGCTGCCGTCACAGTTCAGGCTGACGCCGTTGGGGGGTGCGGTATTCGTGGCGGTCGGCTGGGCAAGCTGCTGCTCAGTGGCCGACGGCTGGGGCGTCGCGGTCGGTTGGGCCTGCAGCTCCGGCTCGGGGGTGTCGGTGGCCTGGGCCTGTACGACCTCCGCCGTATCGCTCGGCAGCGCGGTCAGCGTACCGGCGACCTGGGTCTCGGCCGAAGCTTCTTGGTCGGGAAGCTCGGAAAAGTTGCACGCCAGCGCGGCGAACAGCAGTACGCTCAAGACGGGCACGATGGGTCGTACTGGACGACTAAGTCGCATCCTCACCTTCATCTCGTAGATAGGGCAGCAAAGTACCACGGCTGAAGGAGCAGGACAACCCTGACGGGAGTCCGCGCTACTGAATAGCGAGGAAGGCGCCGTACAGGTAGCCTGCCAAGGTGCAGAAGACCGCCACCAGCCCCACGTAAGCCAGCGTGCGCCTGCGGCCCAGGATGCCGGCGGTTACCAGGATCGACTGGATCGACAGCTCGGGGTCGGCCAGCAGGTATGCCAGCAGTGGGCCGGGGTGCATGCCGAGGTCGAGGAACGCCCGCGCGACCGGCACCTCCACCAGCGTCGGGAAGTACATGAACACGCCGAAGACCGCCGCGATGGCGTTGGCCGGGAGGCTGTTTTCGCCGGCCAGCGACTGGATCAGCTCGGGAGGGACGATGGCTCGCAAGGCGCCGGCGAGGAACACACCGATCAGCAGCAGTGGGAAGATCTGTTTGACGAACCGCCAGCTCTCCCACAGCCACTCGGCGATCTGGTCGCGCTCGAAGCGGCGCCAGGCAACTAACGCGACGCTCACCAACAGGATCAGCTCGACGAAGAAGCGCCCGGTGAGGCCGATCGTGAGGCTGCCAGCCGTCACGTGGGGCGCGGCGCTCAGCAAAGTAAGCGCCGTCAGCGACAGCGCAGCGTAGGTCCATCGGCTGAAGCGGTCTAGCACCCGCTCAAAGCCGAGGTAGGCGAGCGGAGCAAGCAGCGCCAGCAGCAGGATCAGCAGCGCGCCCTGAGGGGCTAGCTCGAGCCCCTCGATGGCCTGCATCAGTTGATCCGGGAGATCGACGTCGAGACGGAGGCCGGTCCAGGCCCGGTCCAGCGGCTCCACCTGCAAGGTGCCCGCCAGCAACACCGCCAGCAGCAAGCCGAATACTGCCAGGACCGCCGGGTCGATCCGCGCCGTCTGGTCGAAGGGACCGGCGGACGACATCGCCCGAGCCCGCGCCTGTTCCGCGGACCGGAACAAGCGCGCCATCACCACTCCAATGGTGATACCGAACAGGATCGAGAGTACGATTCGCGCCAGGGCGACCTGCATGCCGATCGCCGCCCCAGTGTAAGAAATCGCCAGGATGTTGACCGCTGGACCGACAAATAGGAAGGCAATCGCCGGGCCCAGTCCGGCGCCGCGTTTCCAGATTCCGGCGAACAGCGGCAGGATGGTGCAGGAGCACACCGCCAGGATGAAGCCGCCCAGCGTGGCGGCCGGGTAGCTGACCCACGGTTTGGAGCGCGGACCCAGGTAGCGGGTGATCGCCTGCTGCGGGATCATGGCGCTCAGGTAGCCGGCGATCAAGAACGCCGGCAGCAAGCACAGCAGCACGTGCGCGGCCAGATAGTCCAGCAGGTTGAGCCAGCCGGCGCGCAGCAGGACGGGGAATTCGGCCAGAATGTCCATGCAACTAGCCCAAGTCGGAAAACCGCTTCAGGCAGCCTGTAGCGCGGCGCGCATCCAGCCCAGAATCTGCGACTCCGACGGGATGCGGCCGGAGGAGACCACTTGCCCGTTGATGACCAGCCCGGGCGTGCCGAGTATTCCGTATTCGTGGAACCGGCTCGGGTCGCTCAGTTTTTCGATCTGGATATCGGCGTCCGGGATCTCCTCCAGCAGGCGGCGCGCGGCGTTGAAGGTGTGCTGCTCGACCCGCTCGCAGTTTGGACAACCCGGTCCCAGTACCTTTACGGAAATCATGCTCGGTCCTCCTGTCGCCGGGGTATCCGCCCGGCGGCCAGTTGCGCTTCGTTCATCCATCACCGGCGCAGCGCGGACATGGGCAATCGCCGGCAGCTTCGGCAACCCGTTCCACCGGCTGGATCGGCCAACCTTCGGCCGCGGCTACCGCGGCAGCCAGGTTGCGAAAGGCGTTCAGTTGGTCCCTAGAAACCGCCGGTGAGAGCGAATAGAACACGTTCATGCCTTCACGCTGGTCCTGCACTATTCCGGCCCGGCGAAGCACGGAAAGCTGCTGCGAAAGGTAGGCCTGCCGCAGGTCCAGCACACTCTCCAGGTGGCATACGCATGCCTCTCCGGCGCGATCCAGCGCTTCCACGATCCGCAGGCGAACCGGGTGCGCCAGCGCCTTGAACAGCCTGGTCTGTGCTCGGAACCGGTCCATGTCAATCGGCGCTGCTCAACGTTATTCAATTAATAGAATATGGTTTCGGGGCCGGCAGGCGACTGACCAATGTCACCTTACTGGGGCGAAGACTGCCACAGGTCAGACGAGTATGAATCGCTCGTTGCGGGGAGCGGCTGCGGCCTCTGACCGTCACATCCCGCGTGATATCATGACCGGCGGTCCGGACGCCGCTTTCCCCCCGGAGATCAGGCACTATCGACTGCCCATTCTGCGGCAGCACAAATCGCCAGCAGGCCCGCTACTGTCGTGCCTGCGGCAATTGGCTGCTGGAAAACTGCCCCCGCTGCGGAACGCAACTTCCCGAGAAGTCGTTCTTTTGTGACGCCTGTGGCCTGCGGCTGATCGCCGCCGGGTGGAGGCGCGCCAGCGAGGCGGGGGAGGTCGGCGCGGGTCGGCCTGGCGGGGCAGGTGCGGGGCGGGAGGGTGGAGCGATTGGTGCTCATTCCGGCGCCCGCCTCCCGCCAACTGGGGCCGAGCGGACCGCCCAGGCAGAGCCGGAACGGCTCGGCGTGGACCAAACCACCCAGGCCGCGCCCGCACCCAGTGGGGAGGCGACCGGGCTGGCGCGCTTCATTCCCAGGGAACTCCAGGCCCGGCTCACCCAAGCCCGCGCTAGCGGCGAGATGGTCGGTGAGCGGCGGGTGGTGACCATGCTGTTCTGCGACGTGCGCGGCTCCACCGCCGCGGCCGAGAGCATGGATCCGGAGGACTGGGGCGAGGTGATCAACGGTGCTTTTGAGTACATGATCACCCCGATCTATCGCTATGAAGGGATCGTCGCCCGGCTAATGGGTGACGGACTGCTGGCGTTCTTTGGCGCTCCGATCGCCCACGAGGATGACCCGCAGCGGGCCGTTCTGGCAGGCCTCGATATCGTTTCGGACATGCGTCCCTATCGCGAGCAGACCCAGCAGCGATATGGGGTGGACTTCGACGTGCGGGTGGGTATCAACACCGGCCTGGTGGTGGTTGGAGCGGTGGGCTCCGACCTTCGCATGGAGTACACCGCGCTGGGCGACGCCATCAACCTGGCCTCCCGTATGGAGCAAACTGCGGTGCCGGGCACAGTTCAGATCGCTTACGACACTTACAAGCTGGTCAAGCCGCTGTTCGAGGTCGAGGAACTGGGCGGGATCGAGGTCAAAGGCAAAGCCGAACCGGTGACCGCCTACCGGGTTCTCCGGCCGAAACAGCTGGCCACCCGGGCTCGCGGCATCGAAGGGCTGCACGCCGAAATGGTCGGCCGAGAGGCCGAGATGCGCACGCTCGGTGAGTTGATGTCCGACCTGAAACAGGGGGTCGGACGCATCGTAAGCGTGCTGGGCGACGCCGGCGTGGGCAAGAGCCGGCTGATCAGCGAGACCCGACAGATCTACGAGGGCATTCTCGGCGAGGGCGGCGAGTGGCACGAGACCACCGCGCTGTCGTACGAGACCAATCAGGCCTACGGCATGTTCCAACGTCTACTGCGGCGCATGCTGGGCCTCAGTCCCGACGACGCCGCCTCGCAGGTGCAGGAATCGCTGGCCTCGCTGGTCGAGAGCTTGCCGGAGGAGCGCCAGCCGCGCGCCAAGCAGGTACTGAACTCACTCTTTGGAATCGAGTCCGAGCCGGACGGGGCGCGGCTGGAGGGGGAGACATTCCGGCAGGAGCTGCTTGAATCGATTCAGGATTGGTGGCGGGCGCGCTTTGCCGCCAGGCCAGCAGTGATCGTGTTCGACGACATGCATTGGAGCGACACCGCTTCGATCGAGCTGCTGATGCAACTGCTGCCGTTGACTGCCGAGATCCCGCTGGTGCTGCTTTGCGCCTTGCGTGCCGAACGCGACGCACCGGCGTGGAAGCTGGTGACAGCTGCCGACGAACTGTACCGTCACCGTTATACCGAGCTGACGCTGCAGCCTTTGACCGAAGAGCAAAGCAGCGAGCTGGTCAGCCGGCTGTTGGCGATCGCTGAGATCTCGGCGGCGATGCGGTCGGCGATCCTGGAGAAGTCCGGCGGCAACCCGTTCTTTATCGAAGAGGTGGTGCGCACGCTGATCGAGAGTGGGGCGGTGGTGGCCGAGGAGCGGGCGACCAACGGGAACTTGCAGCGTTATTGGCGCTCGACCACCGAAGGCGCCGACTTCGCTATCCCCGACAACCTGCGTTCACTGCTTTCAGCCCGCATGGACCGCCTGGAGGAAGCCACCCGCGCGACGTTGCAAGTGGCTTCGGTGATCGGTCGCAACTTCCACCGCCGGGTGCTGGAGGCGGTGGACGAGGGAGACGAAGATTTCGAGCGCAACGTTGCGGCGCTGCTGCGGTTGGAGCTCATCCGGGAGGCGGCGCGGGTGCCGGAGGTGGAGTACGCCTTCCGCAATCCGCTTACCCAGGAGGCCGTTTACAAGACCATTCTGCTCAAGCGTAGGCGCGAGTTCCATCGGCGGGTCGGAGAAGCGATGGAGACGCTCTACGCCGACCGGCTGGAGGGCTTCTACGGCCTGCTGGCCCATCACTTTGCGCTGGCCGATACCCGGCAGAAGGCGATCGAGTACTCGCGCAAGGAGTCCGCCCAGGCAGTTGCGCTTTACGCCTATGAGGACGCAGTGCGAACGCTGTGGGCGGCGCTGCGGATGGTGGATCCAGAGGAACACAGCGAGGTCCAGCAAGACTTGCTGGAAGAGCTGGGGGATGTCTACCGGCTGCTGCGCGACGGGGATCAGGCCATCGAGAACTACCACGCGGCCCA
>CAZJUE010000015.1:18964-22277 GCA_964549025.1 uncultured Anaerolineaceae bacterium
TTGTTCCGCATGGATCGCTGGGACGAGGTGCTGGCGCTGGAGAAGAACTGGCGGGAATTGGAACGCCGCTACAGCCGTGAGCGGGTGGGTGAGACCTGCTTCTTCGTGGCGCTCAGCGGCAGCGTGCACGCCCTGCGCGGCGAGGCAGAGCTGACCGACGCCTACGCCAAAGAGGCCTACGACTACATGGTCTCGATGTCCGGCGAGCCGGCGCACTGGCAGCGCAACCAGTTCTATTGAAACACCCTGCCGCTGCATGCACAGGGCGAGTTCGCCCTGCTTCAGGAACAGCTCGAACCCGCACTCGAACTCTCCGGCCAACCGGTCAAGCGCGGCACGATGGCCCATAAGCATATCGTTTACATGATGCTGGCCGATTCGGCGGTCCGGGCGGAGGATGAAGTGGCGATTCGTCGCTATGTCACCCCCCTGGAGCAGCTAGCCACGCAGGCCGATCACCGCCCGTACCAGGCGGCTGCGCACCGCGCCTGGGGTGTGGCGCACCGCCTGGCCGGTGAGCTGGACGAGGCGGATGCGCGCCTGAGCCAGGCACTGGACCTCTACGAGCAGCTGGAGTTCAACTGGCAGGTTGGGCGGACGTTGGTCGAACTGGCCAAGTTGGAATCGGCGCGTTCGGACCCCGCCCGGGCTTCCGGACACCTCGAGCGCGCCCTGAGCCTGTTCGAAACGCTGCAGGCTGAACCGGATGCAGAACGCACGCGGTCGGCGCTGGCTGAAATCGCCTAACCGAAACCTGACCCTAGATTTATCGGTGGGCGCCCTGCAGGGCGCGCTCGAAGTGCTGCTGGCGGTTTCGCTGGCCAGCCTAATCTTCGCCGGTCCGCTGGGTCAACTGCTGCCGCAGGGAATTGGCCTGGCGCTGTTTGCCGGTGCGGTGCACCTGGTCGGCAGCGCCTTGCTTAGCTCTACGGGCGGGATTCACAGCTCGGTGCAGGACGTGCCGGCGGTGCTGATTTCGACGATGGCACTGGCGGTGGCCGCAGGCCTTGGGCCGGAGTCCGCTTTTCCAACGCTGCTGGTCCTGCTGGCCGTGTCCGCGGTGGCGACCGGAGCGGTCTTCTTGCTGCTGGGGTGGCTCGAGCTGGGCGGCCTGGTGCGCTACGTGCCCTATCCGGTGATTGGGGGTTTTCTGGCGGCCACCGGCTGGCTGCTGGTGCAAGGGGCGTTCGGTGCGATCACCGGAACTTCGCTCACTCTGGACAACCTTCCGACGCTGCTCGATCGCGGTGCGCTGGTCCAATGGCTGCCGGCTACCGCGCTGGCAGGTGTGCTGGTGCTGGTCTCGCGGCGCGCCCGCAGCCCGGTGGCGATTCCGTTGACCATCGGGCTGGGCATGATCGCCTTTTATCTGGCGCTGGCGGCCACCGGGACTTCATTGGAGCAGGCTGCATCGCTTGGACTGCTGTTTCAGGGGGCCGGGCAATCGAGCTGGAGCCTGCCGAGCTTGAGCCTGATCGAACAGGCCGACTGGGCGGCCATTGGCGGCCAGTCAGGAAACGTGGCGGTGCTGGCTGGGATGTCGCTGCTTGCCCTGCTCCTGGGGGTCTCGGCCATCGAGCTGGCCTCCGGACGCGAGCTCGATCTCAACCGGGAGCTTAAAGGCGCGGGCCTGACGAACCTGCTGGCCGGCTTGGGCGGCGGCCTGGTGGGCTACCACGCGCTGAGCACCACCATGCTCAGTTCGCGGCTGGGCGTGCGCGGCCGGCTGGCCGGCGTGGTGGCCGGCACGGTCTGCCTGATTGCCATCATGGCAGGGACTTCGCTGCTTGCGCTGGTGCCGGTGGCGCTGGTCGGCGGAATCCTGATCTTCCTGGGCTTGGACTTCCTGGTCGACTGGGTGTTCACCGGCTGGACGCGGTTCTCGCGGATCGAGTACGCCATCGTGCTGTTGATCCTTGGGGTGATCGCCGCCACCGATTTCCTGACCGGCGTGGTGGCCGGGCTGCTGACCATGGTGGTGATGTTCGTGGTCAGCTACAGCCGGACCCGGGTGATCCGGCACGCCTACTCCGGATCGGACCTGCACAGCATGGTGGTTCGCTCCCCGGAAGAGCGGCAGCAGATGATCGAGGCCGGATCGCAGGTGGAGGTGCTTGAGCTGCAGGGCTTCCTTTTCTTCGGGACCGCCAATGCCTTACTGGAGCGGGTGCGCCGGCCGCTGGAATCAGCAGATTCGACGGTGCGTTTTGTGATCCTTGACTTCCGGCTGGTGACCGGAATCGACTCCTCGGCCGCGCTGGCATTGCACAAGTGCGAGAAGTCTGCCCGCACCGCTGGCGCGGCGCTGGTGCTTACCGGCGCTTCCGAGCACGACTTGAAGCGGTTGCAGTTTGGTGGGCTCAACCTTCAAAGCGTGGCGATCGTGGTCTTGCCCGATCTGGACCGCGGAATGGAGTGGTGTGAGAACCAAATCGTGGCCGACGCTCAGCTTGGCGGCGCCGAGGCAGCGGACGCACGCCAGCTGCTGCTGCGCGGCGGGATGTCGGAGTCGGATTCCGAGCGCCTACTCGCCTACCTGGAGCCAATTGAAATCGAAGCTGGCGATGCGCTTATTCGCAGGGGCGAGCCGGCGACCGACGTGTACTTCCTGCTGGAAGGCCGGGTTTCGGTCTGGCTGGACGAGCGCGACCGACAGCCGGTACGGCTGAGGACGTTGGGACCTGGAACGACCGTGGGCGAGATCGGCCTGTACCTCGACGCGGCCCGCTCGGCGGATGTGCTGGCCGATGAGCCGACCCGGGCGGTCCAGCTGTCCGGGGAAGCGTTGACGACGATGCGGGAACAGGATCCGGTGCTACTGGCGGCTGTGCACCAGATGATCGCCCGTCAGTTGGCGGAGTGGGTGGTGCAGGGGGATCGGGGGCTGCGGGCCCTGAGGCGCTAGGCGACCGGCCCAGGAGATCTTGAGGCAGGGACGTCCAGCGGGGCGTTCCTGGCCAGCTGCCCGGCCCCTATGAGCGGCTGGCATTGAGCGAAATGACGCCTATGGTGCCTGCGAGCTGCCGCGGATGCGGTCGGCCAGCGAGAACTCGATCGTCGCCTCGGTGGCACCGCCTTCGGGAATGAACCAGCTGCCGGGGGTCAGGCGCAGCGTGTAGCTGCCATCGGGCGGGTCGTCGATCAAGAAGCGTGCCCACAGGCCGGTGGTGTCCAGCCCGGCGTCCGAGCCGGGCAACGAGGGCAGTTCGGCGGCGTCCGGTGCCACTGCGCTGCCGCTGGGCAGGATCAGCGCCAGGTGCTGCGGCTGGATGCTCCAGTTTCCGCCCTTGCGGCTGGTGACGTCGAAGTACAG
>CAZJUE010000016.1:0-22247 GCA_964549025.1 uncultured Anaerolineaceae bacterium
TATGCTCGGTGTGCTGCCGAACCGCGTTTAGGTTATCGGCTGCCACTGCCTCGATGGCAAAGCCGGTGTGGCTGAAATAATGACTGGCCTGCAAGCCCAGCAGTTCAGTAAGGTGTTCCAACAGCGGTTGTCCGGAATACTCCTCAGCTTCGAGTTGCGCGAGCGCAGCCACCTCCGGAGAGAAGTGGCCGGCGAAAAGGGTTTGCGTCGGTCCCAGCAGCAATCCGCCGCTGCTCTCGATACTGACTACCAGCCCGTCGTATGGTCCGATCAAGTCGGCTGACTCGGGATGCGTGTAGCTGACCTGCAGCTCGCCGGCAATCCAAACCACCTCACCGTCTCGATTGAGATTGAGTGGCTCGGTCTGCTCACCACCCACCAACCACACTTGATAGCTGAAGCCCTGCTGTTGTTGCGCCACGCCTTTCAGGCGCAGCTCGAGCTCGCTGTCACGCAGGAAAGCGTGGCCTGCCGGCCCGGCCTCCGCCAGAGTATCGGCAGGCGGTTGAACCTCGGCGGTTGCCGGCTCGGTTGGGCTGGTGGCCGAGGCGCTCGGCACATTGGGGGTCTCGGCTCGGGGCTCAGCGGCCGATTCGCGCTGGGCCTGGCTGCCCAGCAGCGCACCCAGAATCACGACCGCGATTGCCAATACGATCCCGGCAAAGACGCCCACCGGTCGGCTGATCGTCGGACCTCCAGCCCACGGGGTGATGTCGGCAGAAGTTGGCGACAGCACCTTGGTCTCCCTCAGCTCTTGTGCTTCTTCGCTGGGAAGCGAATCGATGGCGCGCTGTAGATCGGTTGCCATCTGACCGACTCGCTCCGGGCGGTCCTTGGGGTCTTTGGCAAGGGCAGCTTCAACCACCTTGCGAATCCCCGACGAAACGTTGGTCAGCCTGGGTGGGTCCTCGTGGACGTGTTTAAAAAGTATGGCGGCCGGAGTGTCGGTGGTCGGGTCGAAAGGCAACCGGCCGGCCAGGATTTCGTACAGGATTACGCCGAGCGAGTAAATGTCTGAGCGAGCATCGACTGCTTCGCCGCGCACCTGCTCCGGGCTCATGTACGCCGGCGTGCCCAGTACGGTTCCAGAGGCGGTCGGGGTGGTCGAAGTCGCAATGCGCGCCACCCCGAAGTCAGTTAGCACCGGCTCCACATCGCGAGCTAGTGGCAGTCCAGGATCGATCGGCCGCTTTCCAGCCCGCAGAATGATGTTGGCCGGCTTGACGTCTCGGTGAACGATGCCGCGCTGGTGCGCGTAGTCCAGGGCATTGGTGAGCAAGCGTATCAATCGCCCCACGGTCTCCAGAGGCAGGCTGTGCCCCAGCGCGTGCAAACCTCTGAGATAGTCGGAGAGCGCCATGCCCTCCAGCAGCTCCATGACCATATAGGGCTGGTCGTCGACCACATCAAAATCGCTTACCTGGACGATATTGGGGTGTCGCAGCGCTGCGACGGCCTGGGCTTCATCCCGGAAACGGCGGCGCAAGTCGCTATCGGCGGTCATGTGCGCGTGCAGGATCTTTACCGCCATTGGACGGTTCAGGGTGGTGTGCCGGCCCAGATAGACGTCGGCCATGCCCCCGCGCCCAATCAAGCGCTCGATACGAACCTTACTGAGAACTCGTCCAATCCAGGATTCCAAAGTGACCTCTGGCGAAGGTACCGCGCCCGCTGGAGGGGGCGCGTAGATCAGCATACCCCCGCTTCACAGAAACCTCCAGTCTCGGGCCAGTTCAGCCCCTGCAAACCAGGTGGGACGGAACTTGCACACCCAACCCACAAGGGAGCGGGATAGCAATACGGGGCCGTTGCCGAAGCCATCGCGGCTGCCCTATATTGGTATGCAGCAACATGAAGAAGATCGGACGCTACGAAGTGATCCGCGAGCTTGGCGAAGGCGGCATGGCTACCGTCATTTACGCTCGCGATCCGCGTTTCAAACGTGACGTGGCGATCAAGATCATGCCGCGCAGCGCACGTAGCGACGCCGGGTTGAAGAAGCGGTTCGAACGCGAATCACAAACCATCGCGGCTTTCGAGCACCCGGCGATTGTGCCGGTTGACGACACCGGCACCCATTACGGTCGGCCCTATTTGGTCATGCGCTACATGGCCGGCGGCTCGCTGGCCGCCCGCCTGCGTGAAGGCCCCCTGGCGGCGGTTGAAGCAGTAAACGTGCTGTTCCGAATCGGCTCGGCTCTGGATTTCGCTCACCAACAGGGCGTGATCCACCGTGACCTCAAGCCGGCCAACATCCTGTTCGACCAGTTCGGCGAGGCCTACCTATCGGATTTCGGCATCGTGATGTTGGAGGAAGCCACGCAAAGCCTGACCAAGACCGGGGCCATCATCGGCACTCCAGCTTATATGAGTCCGGAGCAGGTGCGCAGCGACGACAGCATAGAGGCGACCACCGACATCTATTCTCTGGGCATCATCCTGTTCGAGATGCTCACCGGCCATCAACCGTATGCGGCCGATACACCAACCCGGTTGATGATGCGCCACGTGCTGGATCCGATCCCGAGCTTGCGCTCCTTCAATCCGGACCTGCCGGGGAGCGCGCAACGGGTGATCGGCCGGGCGATGGCGAAGGACAAACGCGATCGCTATTCATCAGCCGGCGACATGGCGCAGGCGGCACGCATCTCGCTGCGCGCCGAGCGCCGAGGCAGCGAGCCAGCTGCTCCTGCGCCGCCGGCACGCCCACGACCGAGGCTCGATCTGCGCTTTCCGGGAACGCTGCTGCCTGGCAACTTATCGATCGAGTCGTTGCAAACCTTGGCGGAGCTGCCTCTGGACCGTCGCCAGCTGCTGCGCTACGCACCGGTGGTCGCAGTGCTGTTGATCGGCCTGCTGCTGCTGACCAATTCGCGCGGCTCGGCGGTGCCAGACCTGGTTGGCCAGGCCACCGCGGCGCGCTCACCGAGCAGGCAGCCGTTCTGCCACCTACCCAGGCAGCCAGCCTGATTCCGCCGGCGACCTCCAGCCCGGTCCCAAGCCCGACCGCTACCGCAAGCATGACCCCTAGCCCGCAACCGTCTCCAACGCCCACACCCGAATACATCTGGTTGGTGGTAGCTGAAGGGGCACGCTGCCGCACTGGGTCGAGCCGGGATTTCCCCACCTACGGCTTCCTCACCGCCGGCCAGCTGGTGCAAGCCTTTGCCCGCAATCCGGAGGGTACCTGGTGGTGGATCGAGCTACCGAACGGATCGGGACGCTGCTGGATTTCGAACAATTTGGTTAGCCGGCCGGTCTCGCCCTTCGAGACCCCCAACCCGCTGCCCACCGATACCCCAGATCCGGGCTAGCCCGCGTCACTCGGCATCTGCCACTTACCGCATCTGCCACGGAGATCCGACCGGGACCAGCAAAGGTACCGGGCAGGCGTTAGCCGCCGGCGGAAAGCTGACAGCCTGCGACTAGCTCGATCTCCAGGTTGTAGCCGGAGCCGGCCGCGTCGCTGCTGAACTCAAAGCTGAGCTCTTTCTGTGTGCCAGCTGGGAACTCGGGTGTGCCTTTCCAGCCCGATTGGATCACACTGGGCGGGCTGCCATCGCCGGCATTCCAAATCAGCGAGTTCTCCAACCGAATCTTCTTAAGTTGCCCATTGCCTCCCGGCCAATCGAGCTGAATCCGACTGATTGTTTGGGTGCTTGAACTCGAATTGTCCACTGTCCAGCTCACCTGCT
The DNA here is from genome assembly GCA_964549025.1 of uncultured Anaerolineaceae bacterium. GTDB lineage: Bacteria > Chloroflexota > Anaerolineae > Anaerolineales > E44-bin32 > JADFRG01. The sequence continues at coordinate 3,696 of CAZJUE010000016.1, forward strand.
TGCCGACAACCGAGAAGCCGCCTGTGCCAATCAGTGAGCACAGGTCAGTGGTTGCGGTCGGAGTGGGCGTGTTGGAGGGCGTCGGTGTGCCGGAGGGTGTCGGCGTGTTGGAGGGCGCAGTTGTTGGCGTCGGTGACGGCCCATCGCTGGAAGCGACAGTGGATACCATAGTAGCAGTGCTTGTTGGGACCCCGGGTGTTGTGTCAGTCGGTTGGGGGGTCGGCGAGCTGGTAGGGTCGCCATCCTCGAGCGAGATCGGAGTCAGTTGGATGACAGGCTGTGTCGCAGGATCGGTTGATCCGAGTGTCTGGGTCTCGTTGCCTTCGAAGGTCGCGGTCGGTATTGGACTCGCCGCTCCGGCGAGCAGCGTGGCCACCGCCGCAGTTTGTACTTGCTCGGCCGCCATCAGGTCCGCTTGCGAGCCTGCCAGCTCGGTGGAAAGCGCCTCCAGCGTCCCGTTGAGCTCCGCCAGCTTGACTGGATCCATTTCGACCGCCGCGTTGCCAGAGCCCGGTGCCCATCCCATCCAGCGCGCCAGGGTAAATGCCGGCCACACCAGAACAAATGCCAGGGCAAGCCCGGCGGCTCGGCTGAGGTTCCGGGTCAGGCGGCTGTGCCGCGCTGGCTGCTCCTGGAGCGCTTGAGTCGATCGAACCGGATCGGGCAGGGTTACCTCGGGCGCCGGGACGGTCGACGGGTCAAGTGAGTGCGCAAGGGCCTGTTGAAAGGCCTGGTTGAATTCCGCCACCGACGCAAATCGCTGTACGGGATCTTTGGCGGTCGCCCGCAGGATGACGGTCTCCACCGGCTCGGGCACATTGGGACTGGCAGCCCGGGCAGCCGGAAGCGGTTCGGTGATGTGCTTGAGCGCCACCGCGATCGGGGTTTCGGCTTCGAACGGCAGCTGGCCAGTGGTGAGCTCGAACAAGATCACGCCGAGCGAGTACTGGTCCGAAAATGGTGTCGCTTTATCGCCGCGCGCTTGCTCGGGCGAGATATAGGCCGGCGTACCGACCAGCATGGAGCCAGTCAGACTCGAGCTAGCTTCCCGCAGCCGCGCCATGCCAAAATCAGAAAGCAAGACATTGCCATGCTCGTCCAGCAGCACGTTGGATGGCTTGACGTCGCGATGGATGACTCCGTGATCGTGGGCGTACTGGAGCGCCTCCGATAGTTGAGCCATCAACCGAGCTCCCTCGTGCGGGCCGATCGGTCCGACGCGCAGCCGGTCGGTCAGCGTTCCGACCTGCACGTAGGGCATTACCAGATAGGCGTAGCCTTTGGCCTCTCCATAGTCCAGCACCGGAATGATGTGGCGGTGCGTCAGCTCACGCAGCAGCTCAGCTTCTTGGTGGAAGCGCCGCTCGAAGTTCGGATCGTCGGAGAGATGGGGCGCCACCAGTTTCAGCGCCACCTCGGTCTGGCTGTCGGTATCGAGGGCGCGAAAGACCGCGGCCATGCCGCCGCGGCCAATCTCTTCCAGGACTTGATATCGTCCGATTCGCTTGCCGGTCAGCTCGGACATTCGTGTCTTATGGGCGCTTTCCGGACCTCAGTACGCGTCGGTCCGCAGCCAAGCGTGTCACCGGTGATGTACGGGACGTGCACAGCCAGCTGCGAACCGAACGAGGCCTGGATCGGCCGGTCGCGCGCTATTGATCCTTCTTCGGACCGCCCCCCCGACCGTAGGTATCCCGCAGTTCGCCGAGCACGCATTTCCAATCTTCCTGGCAAGTGCCGTTGAACAGCGCCCACACTTCAGTTTCGCTGATGCCGAACTGCCGGGCCAGTCGCGCGGCGGTCGACGCATCGCGCTGGTCGTCCCGCTCTTGCCTTGACTGCTCACGCAGTTGTTCGCGTGTCTCCTTCAGACCGTTCTCGAGAACGGTCATCCAGTCGTCATCGCCCGCCAGCCGCTGAGCCTGCCTGATCGCGCCCCAGCTGTACCCAGCCGCGTGTGCTTCTGCGATCAGCTCCCAGTCGGTCTCGCCGTCGCCTGCCATGCGGGCGGCATGGCTGAGCTCCTGAAGCGTCATTCCGTCGGCCAGATATCCTTCGAGTTCGGCGGGATCCATATCAAGATCTTGAGCTGCACGGTAGAACCGCCCCAGCTCGCCAGGAGTCATCCCATCGCCCATCCGCATCAGCGCGTCTTCGAAATCAGCGTCATAGCGCAGCACTGCGTGCATCGAGTGGCGGATGTCGCCGATGCTGGCGTCGCCGCTCAGCACCAGGTCAAACAGCTCCCGTAGGCCGTAATCGTTCAGCGCTGCGGCCATGCGGTCGAGCTGCACCAAACCGCCCCAGCCGTTGCCGTCCAGGTGCCAGTCACGGATTTCTTCCCAGGTGAGGTCCGGCATGGCTTCTGCCAGGTGGTAGGCATGCCACATGCGGCCGAAACCGAGTTGCGAACCGATCAAGCCGCCGTTGAAGAAGTCGTAGATGTCCGCGCAGGTGTAGAGCTGTTCAGCTTGATCGGGGAATATGGTGTTCACTGCGTCCGCGATGCGCTGAGCCATTGGATGGCAGGTTTCTTCATCCAGATCGATGACCACCACCCGCAGGCTGGCCTCGCCGGTCAGGCCGCACTGGTCGGTGACCATCACCGTCACCAGGTACCCGCCCGATTCGGTGTAGGTATGCGAGGCCTGGCCAGTGTCCTCCTCCAGATCGGGCGCCAGGTCGCCGTCCAGGTCCCAAACATAGGTGTATGGCCCCTCCCCGCCGCTGGCGGTGGCGGTGAAGTCGACCGTCGCATCGCCATCCTGCAGGTAGAGCAACGGCGGGAATGGGTCGCTGGTGAGCTCGACTGCCGGGCCGTCGATGGTTACAGTGCCGGCGGCCTCGGCGGTATCACCCTCCCCGTCCGAAACGAGCAGCGTCCAGTCATAGTCGCCCTGCGACGGATACTGGTGGCTGGCTTCCGCCGGAAAACCTGCTACCTGATCCAGCGACGGCGGATCGCCATCACCGAAGTCCCAGGTCAGGTCATACGGGGTCACTCCGCCGCTGGCATTGGCCTCGAAAGTCGCATCAGCACAGTCGACCGAAGTCGTGACCTCGAGGTCGATCTCGCCTTGTGCCAACGCGGCGGTTGGCGTCCAAGCAACCGTGATTGCGAACATTGCGCTCAGCAGTGAACGTAGTTTCATGTGAAGCTCCTCATTTGATGCCTGGTTTCGCCAAACGCCGCATGCATTCGCGGCGGGGCACGGCAATTGGGCTAACGTAGCGGTGGTCGGGTTGTTACAGTTTGGTCGGCACAGCGGATAGGAACTTGGCACTATCCAGGGTGCGCAACGGTGTTCTCGGCGGTTCAAGGCTATGGCGTCCCGGTCCTATTACCAGAATCGGCCGAATGCGATAGCGTAAGAGCCGAGGCGTGGCCTCGGAGGGCCGCCGCCAACCTGTCGATGATGTCATATGTAACGAATCCCACCCGCTCTCGTTGTCATGACTGACAGCGGCGGACCGCACCCCTCGGACGCTGAGTTGATCGCTCGGGCTCAGGCCGGTGAGGTCCAGGCCTTCGGCGATCTTTACGAGCGCTACCTCGACCCGATCTACCGATACATTCGGTCGCGGGTGGATCTCGATGCCGATGCGGAGGACTTGTGTGAGGCAGTATTCATGCGGTCCTTCGAAGCGCTGGAGCGATATGAAGAAAAAGGTCATGCCTACAGTGCCTATTTGTATCGACTGGCGCGCAATCTGCTGGTCGACCATTACCGCGCTGGGCGATTGGAACTCGATCTTGAACGAGCCGACCAGGACGGACGCGCATCAACCAATATCGATCAGCAACTCGAGCAGCGCGAGCAGCTGCGGTCGATCGCAGATGCGATTGCGTCGCTTCCGGAGGACTACCGCGAGGTGATTCGCCTACGAGTGGTGCTGGAGTTCCCGACCAGCACGGTTGCCGAGTGGATGGAACGCAGTCCCGGCGCGGTTCGGGTGCTGCTGCATCGGGCATTAACTGCACTGCGCGAGGATTTGGATTTGATCGATGAGCCACAGTAGCGAGCTGACTGACGCGCTGGATCGCTGCTTGACCGAATTGCAGCGCGGCGAGCTGTCGCCAGATGAAGTGCTGCAGCAATTCCCCAGCCTGGCGGCTCAGCTGCGGCCGCTGCTGATCACGGCCGCCACTGCCCGCGCCGAAGGCGCTCCCTCCGGCCCGTCAGCTGCCTACCGCGCCCAATCGAAGGCAATGCTGATGCAACGGCTGCGGGTCCGGAGCAAGCAATCCGACCGTCGGCCTGCGCGCCGACCGCTCTTTCAGCGTTTGCGTCCTGCCTTCGCGCTTGGGGCGGTGCTGGTGGCTCTGATGCTGTTCGGCACCAGCGTCGGGATCGCGTATGCCTCCGACGCGGCATTGCCCGGCGATTCGCTCTATGGCGTGAAGCTGGGGATGGAGCAACTGGTGCTTACCATCTCACCCAGCGCGGGTGGCGACACTCAGCTCCTGCTGAGAATAGCTGATCGAAGGGTTGATGAGCTGAACGGGCTGCTGGAAGCCGGACGGTCGGACCAGTTGGGATACGCTATTGCCGGGTACCGGGACGCGGTGAACCAGGCGATACAGCTCGCTGGGAGCGACGGCGATCGGCTGCAGGAAGTTGAGGGGGCGCTGAGCCAGCAGGAGTTGGCACTGACCGCGGTGCTCGAGCAGGCGGCACCGCAGGCCGCGCCGGCCATCGAAGCGGCGCTGAGGCACGCTCAGCAAGGTCGGAACATCGTGGAGCAGGTGAAGTCAGGCGGCTCGCCCAGCGAGCTGGCGCCTGGTCAACTGAAGAAGTCGGGCAGCGAGACCCAGGACGATCTGCCGCCGGGCCAGGGTAACCGGCCCGAGGGGGAGCAGGGAGATCTTCCACCCGGCCTGCTTAAGAGAAATGCCTGCGACTTCGACCACCCGGGGCGCGGAAACCCCAAGAAGTGCCAGGATCAGTGACAAATCAAGACCGGGATTGAGGTAGCGCGCAGCAGCCGATCCACCGTGCTGCCCAGCACTACCTCGGCTACCGGGTTGCTCCCATACCCCCCGCACAGTACAAAGTCGGCACCGCGCGCACTGGCAATGCTAAGGATCTGGTCAGCCACCTGTCCTTCGGCAGCCACCACCGCGTACGGGATATCGCGCTCGTCGAGATAGCGCCCGGCAGTCTCCAGCGATAGCCCGGAAGGGTTGCCGCTTTCGGAGACCGAAACCACCGTCAGCTCGATCTCCCAGCGCCCCGCCATGTAGGCCGCAAGATAGAGCGCTTCGTTGCCTTTGGGACTGCCGTCGTAGGCCAACAGCGCGTGGTTGAGCGGCGACTCGGCCCGCGGCACTGCCATCACCGGCCGCGGACAGCCACGAATCAGCGCACGAAAGCCGGAACCCAGCTTCTCCACCGGCCGCGTGCCGGGCGGGTGATTGAGCTTAACCACCACCAGGTCTGCCCAGCGGGCACGATCGCAGATTGTGCGAGCAATCCGGCCGGTCTCGATCGCCAGGCGGCATTCGGCTTCGTTGGCACGGCATTCAGCCTCAAAGGTGTCTTGTATAAATCTGGCTCGCTCGCCGCCGGCCTCCACCTCAGACCTGGCAACATGCAGTCCAAGCACCCGCGCCCCCTCGCGCCCGGCAATCAGATCAGCCTGATGCAGTGCCACCCAGTCGTCCGCCTCCCCGCTGATCGGAACCAGGATCTCCGAAATCCAACCTGGCTTCCCGTTCAGTCCGGGATCGGCCGGCGCCGGCTCGCTGGTTGACCGACTGGACCGCCGAGCCAGGCGGGACCGCAATCGATCGCTGCCGCGTGCGATCAGATCGGCCGCCACCGAACGGGGACTGATGCTCCAGCCCAGCGCTTGCTCGAGCTCCGACCGGTACTGCATGATCCACACGTAGAGGTCAGTCTCGGTGCGCCCGGGGAATTCCCAGACCATTCCCATCTTGCGGATCAACTCCAAGACCGGGAGGTAGTTTCGATCATGCCAGCGCTGCGCCTTGCTCGGCAGCGGCGCGTCAGGGCCCTTGGCAGTTGTCTCGATTTCGTGTTCCAGATAGGTGTACTTGCCGGGTGCGGTTACGGTGAAGTCCGTATCCGGCCGGGATTCGTCCAGCTGGGTGCGTTTTAGAAAGGCGGCCAGCTCCGACTTGATGATCAGTTCGTCCAGATCGACCTCTGGCGACAGCGGAGCCTTGGTCTGTACCTCCCGTACGTAGGCCTGAATTTGGGTAGCACCTAGCTCACGGGCAACCGACACCCGGTGGTTGCCGTCGCGCACGAAGTAGGCCGCACCGATTTGATACACCTCGATGGGCGGCACCCCCGCCAGGCCGGTCATCGCTACTTTGACGCTGGCCCAACGGCCCTCGTCGCTGTCCTTGAGCGGCAGGAAATCCCGGGTGAAGTCGCGATAGCGGCCAACGCTGCCCACGATCGAGTCGAGCGGAATTTCCCGCAGCTCGACGCGACCGGACTCGCGACCCGCCAATCGTCGAACGACCTCCTCATAGGGCAGCAGCTGATTGGTGCCGCGACCGATCCTATCCAGCAGCTTCCGCAGCGCGGCTTTGCGCCGGGCATTGCGGAAATCGGCAACTGCGGCCGAGTAGCTGTTCACCCCTTAACCGTCCTCCTGATTTGCCGTGGTCGATGCGAATCATAATAGACTCATTAGGTGATTCGCACTGAAAAAGGCTGGCAAAGCCCCGCTAGATGAAGCTGCTGGCGTTGTGTGACATGGTGGATGAGCGGGTCTATTCCGAGCACCTGACGGCGAACTATGGAGACGCCGACCTGGTGTTGGGCTGCGGCGACCTGCCATTCGAGTATCTCGAGTACGTGGTGACGGTGATGAACCGGCCGGTGCTCTACGTGCATGGCAACCACGACCCTGCGCCTATGCACACCGCCGACGGAGAGATCAAGCATGGTCCGGCCGGCTGTGTGCCGCTGGACGACCGAGTGGTGTCGCTGAACGGGGGCTTGTTTATGGGATTGGGGGGATCGATCCGCTACTCCAAGGAGGCCGCCTACCAATACACCGAGGACCAGATGCGTTGGAGGATCGCCCGCCTGTTGCCACGTTTGCTGGCCAACCGGATGCGCTACGGTCGATTTGTCGATGTGGTCGTGGCACACTCACCGCCCTATGGCATCCACGACTCCGACGATCCAGCGCACGTAGGCTTCCGCAGCTTTCTACAATTGATGCGCTGGTTCCGGCCGCAGCTGCTGCTGCATGGGCACCTGCACACGCCGCTCGCGCAAACCACGCGCCAGGGAGAAACCACAGTGATGGGGGTGTTTCCGGTACGCGTGATCGAATTCGAATCAAAGGCATGAGGGAAGGAGAAGAGACTTGATCGACTGGAATGAAGTCCTACGCAACGCTGCGGTCGCGGCGGTTTGGGTTGCCGGGGGAGTAGTGGTCTCGCTCTTGCTGACCGGGCTGATTCGGTTCAGCCATCGCCGGCGGCCGCTCACGGTGGGTGACCTCGAGCTGGATCCATCCGAGTGGTACGGGCCGCTGCGGCTGCTGATGACCAGCCTGGCGCTGCGGATCGGAACCGCCGGACTGGCTTTCCCCGAGCAGATCGCCCTCCCGCTCGGCCACGTGGTGGATCTTTTGATTATCGGGGCGGTGGCCTGGGTGGCCACCCGAACAGTCGGGATGGTGCGCCTGGTGATCATCAGCGACTACCCGGTGGACGTGGAGGACAACCTGCAGGCGCGCCGGGTACGCACCCAGGTGCGCATCATCGGCCGGGTACTCAACGTCGCCATTCTAGTGATCGCGGCGGCTGCCATGCTGATGACCTTCGAGCAGGTGCGCCAGTTCGGGGTCAGCCTGCTGGCCTCGGCGGGCGTGGCCGGCATCGTGATCGGCTTCGCCGCCCAAAAGAGCATCGGCACGCTGCTGGCCGGCATTCAGATCGCTCTCACCCAGCCCATCCGGCTGGACGACGTGGTGATCGTCGAAGGGGAGTGGGGCCGCATCGAGGAGATCACCTTGACCTATGTGGTGGTGAATATCTGGGACCAGCGCCGCTTGGTGGTCCCGGTGACCTATTTCCTCGACAACAGTTTCCAAAACTGGACCCGCACCTCGGCTGAGCTGCTGGGCACGATCCACATTTATGCCGACTACTCGATGCCGGTGGAGCCGGTGCGCGAGGAGTTGAAGCGGATTCTGGACAGTACCGACCTATGGGACGGCCGGGTGTGGGGAGTGCAGGTCACCGGGGCCAGCGAAAAGACGGTCGAGCTGCGGGCGCTGATCAGCGCCGAAGGCGCCTCCGATCAATGGAACCTGCGCTGCCTGGTGCGCGAGAAGCTGATTGCTTTTTTGCAGGAACAGTTCCCGGATCACTTGCCCAGGGTGCGGATAGAGGGTGGACTGACGGCCGCTTAGCCGTCCCTCAGCAATCCCACTGGATCTGCACCTTTGCGCTGGTCGTGATTGAGGCGCCAGAGGCGTCGAGCAATACCAGCTGGTATACGATGTCATAGATCCCCCCTTTGCAGGGCTCCAGTTGCGCAATCTGGTCTTCGATCTTCCCTGAATTCCCGGAAACCTCATGTTTGGCGTACGGATCGCGCTGGCCCTCATAGGTGGCAGTTATGGTCCCGCTGATCGGCGCACAACCGCCGCTGGAGCTCCAGGTCAGGGTCACCCGAGCTTCAACCCCAGGTCCCGATGCCCTGAGCGACCCATTTGTGAACTTGGCGCACTCGGTCGGGCGCGGCTGCTCCGTATCGGTCGGTGGCGGTGAATTGGTGGGCCTGGGCGTATCGCTGGGCCGTGGGGTGCTGCTGGGCTGCGGGGTATTGCTCGGCTGAGGCGTTTCGGTGGGCAGCGGGGTTGCCGTGGCGCTCGGCGTCGGAGTGGCGCTCGAGGTGCTGGTAAGGTCCGGCGTGTCAGAGGCCGCCGGCTCAGCGGTTTCGTTCTGGGCCGGCTGCTCACGGATGCCTGCGTCGCTGGCGGCTTCGGTGAGCGCTCCCTCCGCAATCAGCGTCTGCCCGACCGCCACTTCGATCTGCTCCGAATTGAGCGGCGCCGCAGTGGGGGTCGGAGTGTCGACCGGAAAATTGCAGGCGGCCAGCCCGGCCGCGAACAATGCAGCCATCGCCAGGCTGAGCGCGCGCTGGCTACCTTTCATAGTTGCGCTCCGACTCCGTATTGCATAACTGACTCTAGTGGCCTCTAGTGCAAAAACCCGGCAGGCGCGCCTTGGTCGCGCAGGCTGCCGGACTGGAAGTGTACTCGAGCTCAACTACTGGGGGGACTCAACGCCATCCAATCGACCATTCACCGCGCGCTAAACCAAAACCGCTACAATCCGGCGCTATGATGCGAAGGGGATTGGCGACGCTGTGGTTGGCCGTCGTCGCGGTGCTGGCGGCCTGTTCACAGCCGTCGGAGGGCGATGCGTTCCAGGCCACGCCGGACCCGACCGAACCTGCTTCGCGCACACCGGTCCCCGCCTCCCCCACGGTAACCAGCACCCCGCTCCCGAGCGCAACGCCCACCCCCACCCTGCCTCCGCTCTCGATCGATTTGCTGCGCGGCCAGACTTATCCTGGAAGCGAGGTCAACATTGAAGAGCAGCTGGTATCCGGAGCCAACTACTATCGGTATCTCGCCTCCTACCGATCGGAAGGCTGGAAGATCTACGCACTACTGACCGTTCCTTTCGGGGAACCTCCGGAGAGCGGTTGGCCGGTCGTGGTCTTCAACCACGGGTATATCCCGCCCGAGCAATACCGGACCACCGAGCGCTATGTGAATTACGTGGACGGATTCGCCCGGCAAGGCTACATCGTATTCCGCTCCGATTACCGTGGGCATGGGGACTCGGAAGGTGAAGCGCGCGGCGGCTACGGCTCGCCGGATTACACCATCGATGTGCTCAACGCGGTGGCCGCCATGCGGAACTACCCGACGGCCGATCCGAATCGCATTGGGATGTGGGGTCACTCGATGGGCGGCTACATCACTCTGCGCGCCATGGTCACCGATCCGGAAATCCGAGCCGGGGTGATCTGGGCCGGTGTGGTGGCTTCCTACCCCGATTTATTCGAGCGCTGGCGCCGCGGCCCGACCAGCCCCGGCCCTACCCGCACCCCGCGCCCCGGCAGCTGGCGCACTACATTGCTTGAGCTTTACGGAACGCCAGAAGAGAATCCGGATTTCTGGGCGCCGCTTTCGGCGAACTCTTACCTGCATGAGCTTTCCGGCCCGCTGCAGCTTCACCACGGCACTGCGGATAACTCGGTTCCGGTGGAGTTCTCCGCCATCCTCTACCAGCAGGTCCTGTCGGCCGGTGGAAGCATCGAGTTCTACGAATACGAGGGAGACAACCACAATCTGTCGAACTACTTCACCACCGCTATGGTGCGGTCAGTGCTATTTTTCGATCGGTACTTGAAGGGGGACGGCTAGCTGCCGGGGACGTAGGGAATGTGCCAGACCACGAAGTTGTCGAAGCTGGCGGTCAGGTCGTAGGTACTGGAGGCCCGCACGAACAGCGCGAAGGTGCCGTAGTTGAAGCTGTACAGCGGGTCGACCGCATCACCAACCTGCTCCCCGTTCACAAAGAAGACGAAGTCGTTTTGATAAGCCCACACCCCTAGCCGGTTTTCGGCTGCTCTGCCCTGGCTGATGGCCTCGGAGGGAATCCAACCTACTAGTTCGCTGCGTTCCCCATCCATTTTGTGCCGGCTGATGCGCCAGTGCCCATCGCAGGAGATCTCGAAGGAGTATCCGCCGGTCTGCCGATCTTGGCTGACCCGCACCGCCATGCCAACCGAATCCTTCTCAATGCAGTCCCCGTTGGTGGTGCTGACCTCGGCATACAGGTTACCGGCTTGCTGGATGTAGGTCGACCACCAGGTATTGAGCTCCTCGGGAAGGTGGTCGGTACCGTTCAGCTCACCGCCCAGGAACTGATACGAGGCGCCAGTTGGCCGATCGTAGTCATACCAGGTGGCCGGGTCGTCGAAATAGTCGTAGTAATCCGGGTGCTCGAGGTCCAGCAGGCTGCGCAGGTCATCTGTGCCGTAGATCACTGCCGGGGTCGGCGTCGGCGGGATGGTCAGGCGCCGGGAGGTATCGGTCGGGGTAGGTTCGGGCAGCTCGGTCGGTCTGGGCGGCTCAGTCGGTTCGGATGTAGCGACGGCCACGGCCTGAGTAATCGATTCGGTTGCGACCGGAGTGTCAAGCTGCGCACTTCCCGCCGAGCTACCATCCGAGCTGAACATCAGGAATGCAGCCGCCCCGCCAACCGCAACCAGCAGTGCTGCTCCGGGTATCAGCCGCCGGCGTTTGGTCGGCAGCGCCAGCGTTGGCATCTGGGCGCGCTCATCCTGCGCCGAAACCGGAACCTGCAAGTCCAGCGGCGAAATCGCCAGCGGATCGCGAGCGTAGAGTAGAGCCCGGTCCATGGCATCGGTCATCTCGGCCACCGAGTCAAAGCGGTCGCCCTGGTCCTTGGCGGTGGCCTTGAGGATTACCCGTTCCAGCCCTTCGGGCACTTCAGGATTGAGCGACCGCGGACTGGGCAGCGGCTGGTTGATGTGCTTGAGCACTACCGCCATGGGATTTTCGTCTTCGAACGGCAGCCGGCCGGTCGCCAGCCGGAACAACACGATGCCCAGTGAATACTGGTCGGAGTGGGCGTCTACTCGATGGCCCTGTGCCTGCTCCGGAGAAATGTAGGCCGGCGTCCCGAGAATCGCAGACCCGGTCAAGCTGAACGATGCGTCGAGGATCAGCGCCAGACCGAAGTCGGACAACATGGCTTCGCCATTGTCGTCGAGCAGGATGTTGGATGTCTTCACATCACGGTGGACGATTCCCTGGCGATGCGCGTAGTCCAGCGCGCTGCCCGCCTGACGGACCAGTCGGGCGGCCTCCTCCAACGTTGGGGTCCAGCTACGCAGCTGGTCGGCCAGGCTGCCCAGCGCGTAGTAGGGCATGACCTGGAAGGCGTAATCGCCGACCTCCTGCACCTCGGTCACCGGAACGATGTGCGGGTGCTCCAAACGCATGACCACCCTGGCTTCCTGCTGGAAGCGCTCGCTGAACTGCGGGTACTCGGCCAACGTGGGGGGCAGCACTTTAATCGCCACATGTACGCTGCCCGACGGGTCGACGGCCTTATAAACGCTGGCCATGCCGCCGCGGCCGAGCCACTCGGTGATTTCATAACCACCGAGCTTGCGGCCGATGAACCTGGTTTTGCTGTCTGGACTGATCTTAGACACTGAACCCCGTTTCAAGCGAGCGCCAACGCAGACATCCCGTCCCATCCTTGGGGCACGGCTTGCCCGCGCACATCTCAGTATAGGGTGAGCCACAGGGGCGCCGCTCCTTACCAGCGCCCTACAGTTGCAGCTGAGCGGCCCATCATACGCGGTCGGAGAAGGAACCCTGGCATGGCGCGCCGCCCTTCATCCACGGCGCAATTGCGCCACCAATCCGCTGTTGCTGATCAAAAAGCTGAAAGCGATAGTGCCTTCCTGTCAGCCAAATACCGCCGAAAATCCACGCAAATTGACGGCAGAGCGGGGTACGATCTAGCCAACTGCACGCGCGAAAGCGGTAGTAGGAGGAAGATTGAATGGACTACGGAGCGGTACTTAGCCGGGCCTGGCAAATCGGCTGGAGGAACAAGGCGCTTTGGTTATTGGGGATCCTGGCCGGCTGCAGCGCCAGCGGGCGAGGCGGCGGGAGCGGGTCGCCGACCAGCGGATTGCAGTACCAATTCAATTCCGGCGAACTCCCCCCGCCGATTTACGGAGAATATCGCGGGTTGGAGCAATTCCTGGAGAACAACGCCGAGGTGGTGATCCTGTTCGCCATTGGGCTGTTTTGCGTGTCGCTCTTCATCGGATTGCTTTTCCTGGCATTGGGCGTGATTGGACAAGGCGGATTGATCGCCGGCTATATCCAGGCCGACGAAGGGGCCAAAGTGACCCTGGGCGAAGCCTTCAGCCTTGGGCTGCAGCACTTCTGGAGGCTGCTGGGCATTCGGGTGGTATTCTGGGTGGCCGGACTGGTGATCGGCTTCACGTTGCTGCTCGGCCTCGCCGGGATCGGCATTGTCACCTTAGGCATCGGCTTGATCTGTCTGATCCCCCTGCTCTGCCTGCTGATCCCCATACTGCTGGCGGTAGACGGCTACGTGGCGCTCACCATGGTCGCCGCGGTGGACGACGACCAGCCGGTGTTGGAGGCTTTCGGCCGCTCTTGGGCGGTGGTAAAAGAAAACCTCGGCCCAGCGTTGGTTATGGCGCTGATCCTGATCATCGGCGGCGGCATTGTGAATGCGATCGTGTTCATTCCATTCGCCGCCGTCGTGTTCCCGGCCCTCACCGGAGTGCTGGTGGGCTCGGATACGGCGGTCGCGAGTGGCATTGCGATCAGCGCGCTGTGCCTGGTGGCGGCCATCCCTGTGGCGATTCTGGTGAACGGTGTAGTGACCACCTTCATCACCGGCTCCTGGACGCTGACATACCGACGGCTTACCGGCAAGGAAGGCGCCGAGCTGGCCGCCTGAGCTCATCGCCGATCGGCCGATTTAGAGCGGGCACGGCAACCTACTTCAAATGCAACAGCCCGCCACCTGGGTGGCGGGCTGTTGGGTTTCTACGAGATACGGCTCAATCAATCAAGCATTTGGCCTTCTGCTCAACCGATTGAGCAAACTGTACATCACCGGGACCACTAGCAAGGTCAAGAAAGTCGAAGTAAACAGACCGCCGATCACCACCGTCGCCAGCTCGGCGGCGATGATGGCTCCTTCAGTCAAGCCCAGCGCCAGCGGAACCAGCGCCAGCATCGCGGCGATGGCGGTCATCAGGATCGGTCGCAACCGGGTGCGTCCGCCTTCGACCAACGCTTCCCGGGCGGTCATGGCACGCTTGGTTCGATTGGCCTGCACCCGATCGATCAGCACGATGGCGTTGGTCACCACGATCCCGACCAGCATCATCAGGCCCACCAGCACGGGGATCCCGACCACTCGATCGGTCAGCCATAGCGCCACAGCCGCGCCGATCACCGCCATCGGCAGGCTGAACAGGATGGTGAAGGGATGGACGAACGAGCGGAAGGTAATCACCATGACTGCGTATACCGCCAGGATGGAGATCAGCACGCTGCGGATCGCCTGCTGGAAACCTTGCGTTTGCTGGCGGGTTTCAAACCCTTCGCTGATACTCACGCCCGTCGGCGCGATCGCCTCAAGATCGGCTTTGGCCGCCTCAGTAACGCCAAGCGTGTCGGGCGTCTCCAATTCGCCGGTGTAACGCACGGCAGATTCCCCATCGACCCGCAGGATGGTTTCAACCTCCTCCAGGTTGCTGGTGACGTTGGCCAGCCCGTCCACCTGGTTCAGGGCTCCGATCGCACGATCGTCGAACTCGGCCAGCTGCTCCGGGTCGCCGGAGGCGACCAGGGCAAAGCCGCCGAACGCTGAGGCCGAGGCCGTGCCGCCCGATACGATGACGTACTCCTCACCGAAGATTGCCTCGGCCGCCTGCCGCACCTCTTCCACCAATCGATCTAGCTGTTCCGTGTCTTGCATGCGAACGCTGATCGATGCCGCCCGCTGATCGACCCCGGCACCGAGCAGCAAGCTTTGCAGGCCTCCGGCGGAACCGACTTCGCTGGACACGGTTTCGATGCCGTCCAGCTCGGCCAGACGCTCTTCAAAATCGAGTACCAGCGCGTTGGTCTCAAACATGTCGGTGCCTTCCGGCAGCGTGACACTGGCGTTGATTTCGACTTCGCCGAAGTCGGGAATAAAGGCCCGCGGCCGCTGGCTCATCAACAGCATGCTTCCGGCAAACAACACTCCGGCGATCGCCAGCGTCCCCGCCCGATGGTCGAGCACCCAGCGCAGCACCGGCGTGTAGCGGCGCTGCAGCACGGTTTCGGCTTCGGCCGGCAGGTGTTGTTTGCGGATGGACATGTAGGCCAACGCCGGCACCACCGTCACCGCCACCAGAAAGCTCGAGCTCAACGCGTAGGTCACCGCCACACCAAAGGGCAGGAAGAACTCGCCAACCAACCCGCCCAGCAGGCCGATCGGCAGGAAGACCACTACCGTTGTGACGGTCGAGGCCAGAATGGCGATCGCCACGTCGCGCGTGCCGGTCAGCACTGAACTGCGCTGATCGGCGCCGCGCTGGATATGGCGGAAGATATTCTCCAGCACCACGATCGAATCGTCCACTACCCGTCCTACCGCTACGGTCATGCCGGAAAGGGTCATGATGTTGAGCGTGATGCCGATGGGGAACAGGCGATGCATTGCAACTGCTGCAGCGCCGATGACCGGTATACCGTCGGTGCCGTCCACCATCGCGCTCAGCAGCGGGTCCAGCAGCGGAGGCAACCAGCGCATGGCGGCGAACGCCATAAACACCGAGAGCGGAATGCTGACTGCAGTCACTAAGGTGGCCCGCCACGAAAGCCGGTATTTGCCGTTCACCCATCCGCTGAGGAACAAAAGGATCACCACCACCGCGAAGATGGCCCCCAGGCCACCTTCTCGGGCCACGCCGCTAATCGACTCCTCGATAAACGAAGCTTGCTCGAAAACCAAATCGAAGCGCAGTCCCTCGTAGCTGGCCTCCAATTCGTCCAGCCGGTCGAAGACTTCGTGGCTGGTCGACACCGTGTTGCCCTCACTGGTCTTGACGATCAGCAGCGCCAGGCTGGGATTACCGTCGACCCGGTTGATGGTGGCGCTTGGGGTGAAAACCTCCAGTTCGCCGGCAGCGATGGCCTGAAGCTCGGCCCGGAATTCGGCGTCGAGCCCAGCCCAGAATTCCTCGGGGAGCTGATTGAGCACTTCGGTGGACAGGAGACGCAACACGCCGGGTTCGAGGTTGGTCAGGAAATCGGTCTCGTTGTCTTGCAGCCAATCCATGACCTCCGGCGTGAGGTCACCGATGAGTTGCGGAGCGTTGGGATTGCCGCTAGCCACAAACAGGTTCAAAAAACCAGCCGCGTCGGCAGCGAATCCGCTGTCCATCAGGTCGGCTGCGGTTTGGAACAGCGGTTCGGCGTCCGGATCGTCCTCCGGCGGCTCCAACCAGCCACCGCTGAGCGCTGGAGCATCGACCGGCGTCGGCTCGGGCTCGGCGGCAACGAATGCGCTTACGCCGCCAACCGGTTCGGCCAGGTCGTCGAGCTCGGCAGCCAGCTCTTCATCCAGCCCGGCCACATAATCCAACGGAAGCCAGCCCAGCACCTCCGGCGCGAGTGCCCGCAGGTTGTCCGGGGTGAGCTCATCCAGCAGCTGCGGCGCAAACTGCGAGATCCCTTGCATGATCTCAGGCGTGACGTCATCAGCGGTGTTCAGCTCAATCCCTTGTGACTGTCCGGCAGCTTGCCACGAAGCCGGCAGCTCACTGGCCGCGCTGGCGGTCGGCTCCAGCTCGGGCGCCTGCTGCACAGCGCCCCGCTCGGTGAAAGCCGCTTGTTGTTCTTCGCTCAGACCGGAGATCAGCTCGCCTGGAATCGCGTCGATGACCTCCTGCGGTGCGGCCAGGATCATCTCCGGCGTGAGGTCGTTCAGCAGCTGCGGCGCAGCCTGCACCGCGGCGGCGGCTAGCTCGCCGGTCAGGTCATCGGTGGTCTGCAGCGTCACCCCCTGGGAGGCGGCCAGATCAATCCACTGCTGAGGTAGCGGGACGCCGCCAGATTCCGGCTCCGGGGTGGGCGTGGCCGGCTGGTCGGTCGGGATTGGCGCTGGCGGTTCGAAGGCGCTTTCCGGCAGCTCCTGGCCACCGGTGATCTGTACGTCGGCCACCTCACCAATTTCGAGCAAGCTGGGTGCGATTTCATCGTTCACCACTGCTTTGAGCTCGTCCAGGTCCAAGCGTGAGGACGAGACGCTGACAAAAGCAATCGGCAAATCGGATAGACCGAAGGCGATCAGCTCCGGTGGATCCATCTGATCCGGAAGGGCGACCTGATCCAGCGCCGAGCGGATATCGGCGCGCAATGCTTCCTGGTCCAGGCCAAACTCGTTGCGCGCTACAACCACCGAGATACCCGGGGAGGTAGTCGATTCGACGTTGACCACCCCTTCCACTTCGGATACCGCCTCTTCGATTGGCATCGTCACCTGCTCAAGCATTTCGTCGACACCAAGGTCCGAATGGAAGGCCAACACCACCGATTGGGGAAACTCGATCGGCGGAATGAGCTCCTGGTTGAGTTGTGTCAGCGCCAATGCCCCGCCGCCTAGCGCCAGCAGCGAGAGCACGATGACCAGCCAACGAAGGCGCAGCGAAGCGCGAGTCAACCGGTCAATGATGGATTCGAGCATGATTTGTTACCTTCGAGTGCGAAGCATCAGACCATACCACAATTTGAACCATCTTTCACAATCTGATCCACAGTAGACTCAAGTCTTGCGAAAACCTGGAGGCACCGATGGGGAAGTTCGAAATGTATGAAAGTTCCAACGGGGAATGGCGCTGGCGGCTGGTCGCGCCCAACGGCCGCACCATTGCCGATTCGGGAGAAGGCTACTCGAGCAAGCAGGCCTGTCAGGATGGGATTGAATCGGTCAAGCGCTACGCGGCGGAGGCCAGCATCGAAGAGGTTGAGTGACGCTTCGGGCGAGCAGCCGCGCGTTCTGCGGCGGTGAGCGCCGCAACCCGATTCGGTGTGGCGGCTTTGGCCGCGCGCCGCGACTAGCGCTACTTTCTCCGGGGCCGCACCAGAGAAGAGGCAGTGATGATGACGCCCAAGGCGATCAGTGCCAGCGGCGCGCCGCGCGCCAGCGGGCTGTCACCTCCAATGAAAGCGGCAAAGATCACAAAGGCCACCAGGCTGCCGCCGAGAAGCCACAGGCCGACCGTCGAAGCGCCGCTGCCCCAGTATCCGGCCCGCGCCGCGGCCCACAGCCCAGCGCCCACGCTGCCAGGGATCAGCGCCCAGACGTAGGCCCAGGATTCCCAGTCGTTGGTGGTCACCTGGTAGGCGAATATGGCACCCAGCACCAGCAGGATCGTCCCGGGGATCAGCAGCGCGGCCAGGGCGTTGCGATGCGAGGGCAGGATCCAGGGCGGCAATAGCAGCGCCACCGCCACCGCGAGGAAGATGCCTGGCCACAGCCTGGCCAGATCGATTCCCGGCAGCAGGTTGACCAGCAGGAAAAGCACGCCGGTACCGATCAGCAGAGTCCCGACCACCAGCGCGCCTCGATTGGTTGTTTCCATCTCCATCCGCCTCAATCCCAATCATATCCCGACTGGACCCCCTACCAGACCTCGGCCTCGAATTCGAATTCGTGATGGGAGTCGTCGCAGAAAGGCTTCTCCTTGGAGGCGCCGCAGCGGCACAGCCGGGTTGAATTGCCGCGGTAGATGAGTTCGCCGCCGACCCCCAGAATCTCGACGTTGCCCTGCAGATCAAGGGGCCCGTTGCGCTTGGGGGCGATTCGAAGCTGGCCCCCACTTGGGACCTCCTGGCGCGCCCCGACCTTCGGGGGCTCCGACTTGAAGCCAATTCGAAGGTGTGCATTGTCGCAAA
>CAZJUE010000017.1:0-22229 GCA_964549025.1 uncultured Anaerolineaceae bacterium
CTCCACCGCGGTCACGATCTTGCCTAGGGCCTTGCCCATCTCGATGGCGATGCTTTCAGGCGTGTGGATACCGGGCCCAGCGAGTTCGTAAATCGCCCCGCGGTGATGCTCGTTGGTCAGCACCTCGGCAGCCACCTCCGCCACATCCGCCAGATCCACCGGACTGAACCTTGCGCTCACCGGATACGGCACATGGTACTGGCTGCGCAGGCGCACCCGCCACCATTCCGACAGTAGATTCTGCATGTAGCTGGCCGGCTGCAAGATGGTAAATGAAAGCCCCGAGTCGATCAGCAGCTCTTCGACCAGCAGTTTGTTCCGATGATGGGGCATGGCCTGCACTTGCGGATGCAGCACGGAGTGCAGCACGAAGTGCTCCACTCCGGCTTCCGTAGCCGCCTGCAGGACGGTGTGACCGATCTGCACTTCCTGGGGGTGTACGTTGGGGCAGATGTGGTAGATGGCCCGGGCGCCCTCGATCGCCGGTTCCAACGTTGCCGGGTCAAGCAAGTCGACCACGATGGATTCGTCGGCGTTCAAGGACTCGGCCTGTTCTTTGCTGCGAATCGCGGCGCGCACCGGTTCGTCGTGTACCGCCAACGCTGCCACCACAACCCGGCCGGTTTTGCCCCCCGCTCCGGTGACCAGGATCACGCAAACACCTCAGCGAAAAACGCTCGGTATGGAAACCTTGGCGCTACTGGACACACCGCCGTAGGGACAGTGTACGCGACCGCCGGACCGCTTCCCCCAGGCATTGTTCACTCGTCACCGGCACCAGCGACCAGCTCCCACAGCCGGCTGGGGCTGAGCGGGATCTCCAGCAGCTCCAGTCCCTCGATCTCCAGCGCGTTTTCAAGCGCCTGGGCGTACAGCGCGCCGACCGGAATAGCCCCCGCTTCGCCGGCGCCCTTGGTCCCCATCGGATTCAACGGCGAGGGGGTCTCAACGTGACCGACATCGATCTGGGGTACATCCAGCGAAGTCGGCAGCAGGTAGTCCATAAACGAACCATTCAAAAGCTGCCCGTTCTCATCGAAGATCAGCTGCTCGTAAAACGAATTGCCGATTCCCTGGGCCACTCCGCCGTGGACCTGCCCATCCAGGATCAGCGGGTTGATCACCCGCCCGCAATCGTGCACCACCACGAAACGCTTGAGCTCCACCAGCATCGTCTCCGGATCGAGCTCGACGATCATGGCGTGTACTCCGTTGGCGGTGGCGCCGTACTCCGGCCCGAAGTAGTCGGTCGACTCCAATCCAGGTTCGGTGCCCGGCCTGACTGCGCCGCGCAGTGGGTTTGCTTTTTCCGCCAGCTCCCCGAACGGAATCGAGCGGGCCGGCGCGCCGACCACCCGCGCCTCGCCTTCCACCAGCTCGAGATCTTCTTCGGCAACCTCCAGCTCCTCGCCGGCCAGTTTCAGCACCTTGGCGCGCACCGCTTTGGCGGCGGCGTGGATGGCGTTGCCCGCCACCACCGCGCCGCGGCTGGCGAAGGTGCCGGTACCCCAGTGGAAGTGATCGGTATCGCCGGTCACCACCTGGATCTGGTCGAGGTCCACTCCCAGCTGTTCGGCGACGATCTGAGCAAAGCTGGTGAAGTGGCCCTGCCCTTGGGTGCCGACCCCGGTGGTAACCGAAACCTTGCCGCTCTGCTGGATCTGCACCCGCGCTCCCTCGTACGGTCCGATCCCGGTTCCTTCCACGTAGGCCACGACGCCGATGCCGAGCTTGCGCCCCTCGGCCCGCGCCTTGGGTTGGGTCTCGTTGACGAACTCGTCGTAGCCGATAAGCTCCAGCGCCTTGTCCAGCGAAGGCTCGTAGTCGCCGCTGTCATAAACCAGGTTGTTGAAATCCTGGAAGATGATCTGGTTATCGTATGGAAAGTCCTCCGGCTGCAGAAAATTGCGGCGGCGGATCTCGGTCGGATCGATTCCCAGCTCGCGGGCCGCCAGATCGAGCAGCCGCTCGATCACAAACACACCGTGCTGCCGCCCGGCGCCACGATAGGGAGTCACGATCGGCTTGTTGGTGAAGACCGCGGTGAATTCGCTGTAGTAGTTGGGGATTTTGTAGGGACCCAGCAACGTGCACTGCGCATTGAGCGGCACGGTGAGGCCGTATGGGTCGTAGGCGCCCGAGTCATGCAGGAATACGTCGTGCACGCCCAGAATGCGGCCGTCCGCATCCAGCGCGATCTCGGCGTCATGGATCTGGCTGCGCTCCTGCGTGGTAGCCAGGAAATTCTCGGAGCGGTCCTCGATCCACTTGATCGGCTGGCCGAGCTGCATGGCGATCCAGGGGATCAGCATCTCCTCCTGGTAAAACATCATGATCTTGGGCCCGAACCCGCCGCCGATGAACGGGGCGATCACCCGAACCTGGTTTTCGGAAAGCCCTAACATGCCCGCCAATCCGTTGCGGATCGGAATCGGAGCCTGGGTGGTGTCCCAGACGGTCAAATCCTGTGCACGGGCGTCCCATTGCGCAACGATGCCGCGGTTCTCCATGGCCGCCGCCGCGCCGTGATCGTAGGTCAGCCGGCGAGCAATCCGGGTGGCCGCCGATTGAGCAGCCTGCTCATAGTCGCCGATCGTCTGCACTACGTGGGCAGCCACGTTTGAGCCGACGTCGTCATGCACCAGCTCGGACTCTCCATCCAGTGCTGCCTCCAGATCGACCACCGCCGGCAGCGGCTCGTAATCCACCGCGATGTCGGCCAGCGCGTCCTCGGCCAGGTAGCGGCTCTCCGCCACCACCGCCGCCACCGGCTCGCCCTGATGCCGCACCTTGTCTTTCGCCAGAATCGGCTGGGTGCGCTCGTTGAAAACCCGGCCCTCCACCGGCGGAGGCGAAACCAACAGCGAGCCACGGCGCCAATAGTCCCCCAGATCGGCGGCTGAGAAGACGCCGACCACGCCCGGGCGCTGCAGGGCTTTGGATCCATCCACCTGGCCAAGCCGAGCGTGGGCATACGGGCTGCGCAGAAACGCCACGTGCAGCATTCCCGGCAGATTCAGGTCGTCAACGAACAGCGCCTGCCCGGTGAGCAGTGTCGGATCCTCGTTGCGTTTGATGCGTTGCCCGAAGTAGCGGGTGGCCATCGCGGCTCCTAGGGCTCGATCGCTGTATGCAGCACTCGAGTGCTGCAGTTTCCGCCGGTGTTAATACAGATGTCGATGTCGCCGCGGTAGTTACCGGCGGCGACCGCGGTCGCCTGGAACTGCACCTCAACCTCGCCCCCGGGCGGGATGTCCTGCAGCAACGTGAAACTCTGGTAACCGAAGACCTCAAAGGTGTCTGAGTAAGGTGGATCGGTTGACTCGATGCGTACTCCCTCCAGGTAACTCAGCTCGATATCGATGCTGTCCAGCACCTGCGTCTCACCCGCGCTATTGTTGACCCGAACCAGGATGTTGAAGCTCTCACCGACCTCTGCCTGAGCAGGGACGATCACGCCCAAGTCGACCTCGCTCGGAGGGCTGATGGCCGACTCGACCGCGCCGACCGTAAGCAAGCCAGTGAGGGCGCCGCCAACTATTACGACCGCCGCACAAGCGAGCAGCACCAGGCAACCAATCCCCAGGCCGATCAACAAGCCCCGGTTTCTCATCTGCACCTCCCCAAGTCGTCCGCCCGCGGGCAAATAGGATCGGACTGACCGCCTCCTGCCAGGGCGATCGCCGGAGTTTCCCTTCCGCTATCAGCCCTCCACAAACGCCACCGCCCGGCAGAAGGCCGCCTCGCCGCCCTTGAATTTCCAGGGAAACGCTCCCAGGGTCAGCCGCTGGTTCTGCAGCTCCGGGGCGCTCATCTCGCCGCCCATGTTCTCGACGTGAAAGCAGTCATGCGGGAAGAGGGCGTTGTGGGTGAGCTGGTAGGCCATCTCCGGGAACAGCTCGTCCATCTTGTCGGCGCCGAACTTACCTTCACATTGACTGCGCACCTTCTTCCAGTGCTCCAGCCCGCCCCTGCCCAGGAAGCGGCCGATCGGCAGGTTCATGGGGTGGTCGGTGGAGACCATGTCCACCCCCCACAGGTGGATCTTCTTTTCCAGTAGCCAATCGACGATCTTGTAGTGCGGGCCGGGGTGACGGTGGATGTATTTCTCTTCGTCCGGCTCCGAGCCGAACTGGGCGTGCTTGTGCCAGCCAGTGTGGATGAACAGGATGTCCCCCTCTTTGACCTCCACCCGCTCCTCGATCATCTCCGGGGTGAACAGGTCCAGTTCGTCCAGCACGTCGCTCAAATCGACAATCACTCCCTCGCCGTACAGCCAATCCAGCGGCAGCTCGTCGATGGTCTTGCCGCCGGTCACGAAGTGCCGCGGGGAATCCAGGTGCGTGCCCATGTGATTGGAGGTCATGATGTACTGCGCGTTGACTCCGTGCTCGGCCTTGCGCTTGATGTATTTGACCTCGAAGGGCGGGTAGAACGGCCAGAACGGCGCGTCCTGGTTGAGTGGTTGCGATAGATCATAGACCTTCATCGGTTCTCTCCTTGTTCCAAATAACCAGGCTCACCCTTCCATTTGCGTTGGGAGCTGGCCAGCGTGCCAGGCAACCGCCGCCGCTTCCAGTTGATTGCCTCACTCCAGCCCGTACTGCTCGGCGAAGGCGATCAACGCCTGCTCGAAGATCTCTTTGGGCGGCCGCACCAATCCGGCACCGACCTGCCCGACCCCCGCTTCCTTGTGGGCGATGCCGGTATTGACCCGCGGCGTCACGCCCAGCTCGACCACCTTGCGGATATCGATCCCAGTTGGGCTGCCGCGGAAGTCCAGCGGCGGAATGGTGAAGTGTTTATGCTCGGCTACGGTGATCTCGTACATCTCCAGCGTGGCGTTCAGCGCGTCCTGCGGGGTACCGCTGACAAAGGAGACGATCGCCGGCGCGGCCGCCATAGCGAAGCCGCCGATGCCGGCGGTTTCGGTGATCGTGCTGTCACCGATGTCAGCGTTGGCGTCGTCGCTGTCATAGCCCGGGAAATACAATCCGTCCGGGATTTGCGCAGGCGCGGTGAACCAGCGGTCGCCCAGCCCGCTGACCCGGATACCGAAATCGGTTCCGTTGCGGGCCATCACGGTCACCATCGTGCTGCCTTCCACGCCATGCCCGGCATCGGCCATCGCCTTGCAAGCCGCCATCACTGGATTGAGTACGCTAAGGGCGTTGTCCCCCAGGAACTGCAGCACCTCGGCTTCCACGGCCGGGTCCTTGGCGGTCTTGGCGATCAATGGCGAGAGCAGTTTGAGGTACTGCAGCGAACCGGCCTTATTGCGGTTATGTCCCTCGTCGCCCATGTGCAGCGCCTCGGCCAGCAGCGCCCGAATGTCCAAACCGTCGCTCTCGTCCAATGCTTGCTTGAGCGCCTCCGCAAACGCAGTGTTCATCCAGCGCAGCTTTTCGATCACTTCGTCGCTGTAGGCGCCATAACGCAGTACTTTTCCATAGCCTTCGTTGAGGTTCGAAAAAGCGGTGTTGCCGTGGGTGGGGTTCTCGATGACGTAGACCTCCATCGAGGCCGAGATCACCCCAGCCATTGGCCCGGCCGAATTGTGGTGATGGCACGGCGCGAACTCCACCTCGCCACCCTCCACCATTCCGGTCGCCGCCTCTTCGTTGCTCGCCAGACCCTCAAAGATCAGTGCGCCGATCACCGCTCCCCTGAGCGGGCCGGACATGCGCTCCCACTCGATCGGAGGACCAGCATGCAGGATCAGGTTGTCGGCCATCCCGGGGATGACCTCCCGCGCCGGCGCCAGCCCGGTCAGCATCGGCCGGGCCTCCATCATGCGCTCGACGGCGGTTGCATTGGCTGCGTCAATATCCATATCGCACTCCGAAGTGCTCATTCATCGGTCAAATGACCCTTGCTCAGCAGAGCCCTGGCGTTCCCGCATCGCCGTCCAGGCCATCAGCCGGTCTTCATCTTCTGCAGGATGGCTTGCAGGCGCTCGTCGCCGCCCGCTGGCGGCTTCCAGTCTACCTGCACCGCTCGCGCGCCTTGATCGCGCAGGCTATCGTAGAACGACTCGAGTCCCAGGTTGATCGCCGCAACCGGACGGGAAAGGAATTCAGCCGGCATCCGCTCGGACGCCCCGCCGATCAGCAGTTGGGCAGCGAATGCTACTAGGGCGGTGGTGTCCTCGAAGACCTGTGCCCCGGCCCGACGGAGGCGCTCGCGCTGGTCTTCGACACCCTGTGGATCCTGATCGGTGCCAACCAGCAGGACCCCGACCTCCAGCGATCGGCTGCTGCGCGCCCGCTCGATTGCCGGCGCCAGTTCAGCCGCCGGATCGGGGTGGGCGCCCTCGCCCAGCACCACGTCCAGCAAGATCAGCCTTACCTCGGTGTCCTTTACCTCCTGCTCCAACCTGCGCAAGCGCAGATCATTGTCGATCATGGGGTGCAGCCGGCCCACGGTGAACTCGTCTTCTCCCAGGTCAAGCACGGTGTGTCCCTGGCTGACCAACGAATCGTCCAATCGAGGCTCGGCCAGATTCGAGTACACGTCTCCAAGCAGCGCCTGCAGCCCACGCAGCGTCTCGCTGGCCAGCGTGCCACCGGAGAACAGACCGCGCAGGTAGCCGCCGTCCGCCGACTTGTCTGCCGCACCGCCGCCCTGGCGCTCGCCCGATGTCTCCCGGTGGTCTCGATCCTGGACCTGCGCAAACTCACCCACCGCCTGCTGGCTACCGGATCCCAGCCGCGCTTCAGCGCCCAGATCCCGCTCCAAGAGCCTGACTGCCAGTTCGGCGGCGTGATCCAGCGAGCCGGCGAAATGCAGATCGCCCAACTTTGGCGCCGGCGGCGGGTAACCGATGAAGCTGACCACCACCGGCTTGCCAGTGCGCCAGGCCTGCTGCAGCAGCATTGCACTGACCTGCGGATCGGCCGGCTTGGAAACCAGCACGATCACCTCGGTTTCCGAGTCGGTTGCCAATGCCGCCAAGCACTGTCGGGCGGTGCGCCCGCCGACCTCCGCTTTCAGGTCCCGTCCGCCGGTGCCCAGAGCGTGCGAGACGCCGGCGCCGAGCTGGTGGATGCGGCTGGTGATGGCCTGCAATCCGGTTCCCGAAGCGCCGACCAAACCGATCCCACCGCGTCGCACCCGGTTGGCAAAGCCGAACCCGACGCCGTTGACGATCGCCGTGCCGCAATCCGGCCCCATCATCAATAAGCCGCGCTTGCCGGCGACCTGCTTCAATTCGATCTCGTCTTCCAGCGCCACGTTATCGCTGTACAGAAACACGTGCCGGCTAAGCTCAAGCGCGCCGCGGGCCACCTCGGCTGCATAGCGGCCGGGAACCGAAATCAAAACCCACTCCGACTCCGGCAGATAGTCGGCGGCCGCTTGCATGCTATGTGGGCGAAACTCCCCTGGCGGAGCGGTGCGGCGGCGCGCCAGCAGCTCGTCGACGCGCCCGAGCGCTTCGCCGGCCGCTTCTCCCTGTACCACGATCAACAGATCCTCCGGCGCAGCCTGAATCCCATCGGGCAGCAGCGCGTTCTGCTCCAGCAGTTCCAGATTAGCGACGGTGGCCATGACCACCCCAGCATCCGAGACCCCGGGAAGGTCGACCAGCGCCCGCTGAAGCAACATCAGCACTACCGAGTCGTAATACGACCCTTTGCGCAGCTCATGCACAATCGGATCAGCCATTGGTGCCGCCGACGCTCCCGGCCCCCAATAGCGGATCCACCACCTGCGCGTAGGCCAGCAGCTGCTCGTCCTCGCCCCACCGTGCAGTGAGCTGAATGCCGAGGGGCAATGGCAATTCGTCGGAAGACCAGTCGGAAGTCAGCGTGATGGTCGGCAGCCCGGCGTGGGTCCACGGCAGGTTCATGGCGGGATCGCCGGTGCTCCCCAGCCCCCTTGGCGCGGTCCCCGTCGCCGAGGGTGAGATCCACAGGTCGATCTCGTGCTCCGACATCATTGTGTTCAGCTGGTCGCGCAACAGCCCGCGTCCAGCTCCAGCGGTCTCCAAATCCTCAGCGGAAACCGACTGACCAGCGCGGATCAGCTCGGCGGTCTTTGGATCGTAGCGATCAGCGAACTCAGCGAACCATTGCTGGTGCACCTGGGCAGCTTCGGCTGCCAAGATCAATCGGTGCCGTTCAGCGATCTGCTCGTAGTCCGACATCGCCGGCAACTCGGCGATCTGGATGCCGGCATCCCGTAGGCGGCCGAGCGTACGCTCGAAGCTCTCGCGCCCCTCGTCGGAGACCCGATCCAGGTACGGCCCGGTCGGTACGCCCAGGGCCGGGTGCCCGCCGGGTCCCAGACCAGTCCACTCACTCAGCAGCACTGGCGCAATCTCGGCGGCGCGAGCGGCGGAGGCAGTGAAATAGCCGACGTGGTCGAGCGACAGCGACAATGGGATCACGCCGGCAGTCGGGATGCGGCCGAACGTCGGCTTAAAGCCCACTACACCGCAAAAAGCCGCCGGTCGGTTGACCGAGCCGATGGTCTGGGTGCCGAGCGCCAGTGGGGCCAGCCCGGCTGCCACCGCCGCCGCTGAACCGCTGCTCGATCCGCCCGGAGTGTGGTCCGGATTGTGGGGATTGGTGGTGGGGCCAGGTGCGAAATAGGCGAATTCGGTGGTCACTGTTTTGCCCAGCACCAGCGCTCCGGCAGCTTTCAGCCGGCGCACGCTTTCGGCTTCTTCGCCAGCCAGCGCCTCGGATGGCAGGCGGCTGCCGGCCCGCGTTTCGAAGCCGTCCACATGGAAGATGTCCTTGACCGCAACCGGGAGACCAAACAGCGGGGGCCGCTGTTCCGGATCCGAATAGCGCTGGGCGAGCTGCTCGTATTCCCGCACCAAGCGCTGGATTCGACCCGGCTCGGCCAGGAAGGCTCGCAGGTCCGGCTCGATTTGAGCAAATCGCACGCCAAGTGACTGGTAATACTCGGCCCCACCGTCGATCAGGGACTCCAGAACCTCCCGAAAGCCGCGTTCGGCGGCCAACTGCGAACTCATTTGGCGTCAGGGTCCGGCTGGTGCAACCCTAGCAGGTTGCCTTCGGTGTCCCGGAAGTAGACGTTGTAGCCAACCCCGGGCAGGGGCACCCGGTCGGAGACCAGCTTGCCGCCGGCCTGCATTATGCGATCGGCGGCCTCGTCGATCGAGTCGACTTGGATGGTGTTTACCGTGCGCGGCTTGGCATCGTTGTGCAGCATCAAGCCGCCGTTGATTCCGGGCTGATCGTCCTCGCCGGTGGTCACCAGCCAGTAATCGAAGTCGCCCCAGCGCTCGATCACCCAGCCAAAGACCTCGCGGTAAAACGCGGCGGCCCGCTCAGGTTCTTCGGTGCCCAATTCAAAACGCACGACCCGCGGCACTTGATCTGCTCCTCATTCGGCGATCCGCCGGAGCGAATCGCCTGTTCGCTCACTGGTCTTGGTACAGTCGCTCAGCGGCCAGCTTTACCGCCGCCACGATGTTCTGGTATCCAGTGCAGCGGCACAGGTTGCCCGATATGGCCTCACGGATTTCACGCTCGGTGGGCTGAGGGACCTCGGTTAGGAACGGCACCAGGGTCATCAGGAAGCCGGGTGTGCAGAATCCGCACTGCAGTCCATGCGCCTCCCAAAAGGCCTGCTGCAGCGGGTGCAGATCCTCGCGGCTTGCCGCCAGGCCCTCCACAGTTGAGAGCTCGTGCCCATTGGCTTGCACCGCCAGCATCAGGCATGAGCGCACCGGCCGGCCGTCGTAGATCACCGTGCAAGCCCCGCACACTCCGTGCTCGCAGCCGACGTGGGTGCCGGTCAGCTCGAGTTCATGGCGCAAGAAGTCGGTCAGCAGCATTCGTGCTTCCACTTCACGCTCGTATTGCTGTCCGTTGACGGTGAGTTGAACCGTATGCTCGCTCACTGTATCTTCCCGCTCCCGGTTTCGAAGCCCAATGACCGGGCAGTCTCCTGGTTCACTGCGCTCGCTCACCCGCTCGCTTAAACGCCTGGCTGAGCGCCCGCTCGGTCAGCACTCGAGCCAGGTGACGCTGATATGGCACCGTGGCGTGTACGCTTCCGAGTGGCTCGATTTCCTTTTGTGAAGCGGTCTCAGCCGCCACCCGGTAGAGTTCGTTCCCGGGCTGCTCACCCTGCAACAGAGCCTCAGCTTCCGGCGCCCGCACCGGTCCGTCGCCGGCGTTCAGGTACACCATCCGGATCGCTTCACACTTGCCGTCACCGTCCAGCACGACCTCCACTGCCACCCCCATCATGGCGTAATCGCCCTGCCTCCGCGAAACCTCCATGAAGCTCCAGCCACTGCGTGGACCGATCCGTGGAAATTCGACCTCCACCAGGATCTCGTCCGGCCGCATCGAGGTCATGAACATCCCTTCGAAGAAGCTGGGCGCCTCGATCCATCGCTCGCCTTCATTACCGCGCACCTTCAGGCATGCCCCGCTGGCGATCGCCACTACCGGCAGCTCCGCCGCCGGATCGGCGTGCACCAAACTGCCGCCCAACGTACCGCGGTTGCGGATCTGGGGATGGGCAATGAAAGGCATGGTCTCATGCAGCAGCGGCGCGTGTTCGCTGACCAGCGGACTGGTCTCGATCTCACGCTGAGAGGTCATCGCTCCAATGCGTAGCGTCCCGTTGCCGTCACTGGTCAGGAATTTCAGCTCGGGCACCCGGTTGATGTCGATCAGCACAGCCGGCTGCACCACCCGGAAATTCATCGCAGGTATCAGGCTTTGCCCACCAGCCAACAGCTTCGCTTGATCGCCGTGTTCCGCGACCAGTTGCTGTGCCTCTTCCAAGGAGGTGGGGGAAAAATAGTCGAACGAGGCTGGCTTCATCGGATCGGCGTTGGAATGTGAATTGTATAACACCATTGGCGTGGGCCCGGTTGTGCGCCGTATAATTCCGCGCGATCCCCAATGCGAGGCCGTAAATGAACGAAACAACGAATCAGCCGCTACTGCATGGGGTGCGGGTGATCGATCTCACGCGGGTATTGGCCGGGCCGTACTGCACCATGCTGCTGGGCGATCTGGGCGCAGACGTGATCAAGGTCGAAATCCCCGGACGGGGCGACGATACCCGGCAGTGGGGGCCGCCCTTCACCGACAGCGGCGAGTCGGCCTATTTCCTGTCGGCCAACCGCAACAAACGCAGTTTGACGCTGAATCTAAAATCGGAGCGCGGGCTTGAGATCCTGAAGCAGCTTATCGCCGGTGCGGACCTGTTGATCGAAAACTTCAAGGCCGGCACACTGGAGGGCTGGGGGCTGGACCAGGCGACGCTGGACACCCTCCAGCCCAGCCTGATTTACTGCACCATCACCGGCTACGGTTACAGCGGACCGTACCGTGAGCGGCCTGGCTACGACTTTATCGTGCAAGCCATGGGTGGGTTCATGAGCGTAACTGGACCGGCCGATGGTGAGCCGTACCGTGCCGGCGTGGCGATCGCCGATCTGGCCAGCGGCATCTTCGCCAACAACGCCATCCTGGCGGCGTTGTTTGCGCGCGAACGCACCGGAGCCGGCCAGCGGATCGACATCTCGCTGTTGGATTGCCAGGTGGCGCTGATGTCCTACGTCGCCAGCAACTACCTGGTGTCCGGGGAGCTACCCAAACGGTACGGCAACGGGCACCCCAATATCGTGCCCTATCAGGAGTTCCGGGCGGCCGACGGCTACTTCGCCTTTGCGGCCGGCAACGACACGCAGTGGGCCAAGTTCTGCCGTGCTGTGGACCGTGAGCAATGGGTCACCGACCAGCGATTCGCCACCAACCCGGCCCGTTCCCAGAATCGGGCGGACTTGGTCGATCTGCTCAATCAGCTGTTCTCCGACCGACCAGTTGCGGAGTGGATCGAGCTGTGCGATCGCATCGGCTTGCCGGCCGGACCGATCAACGGGATGGATGCAGTATTCTCCGATCCGCAAGTGCTGGCTCGCCAGATGCTGCAGACCGTCGAGCATCCCGTCGATGGAGAGCTGTCCATGGTCGGTCCGCCGCTAAAGGTGCCCACGGCTCCAAGCGCGATTCGGCGGGCCCCGCCCACCCTGGGGCAGCACACCGACGAAGTCCTGGGCGAGCTGCTGAACCTTCAGCCAAAGGAAATAGCCGAGCTGCGGGAAGCGGGAGTGATCTGAGATGTGGAGCGAATTCGGCGCATTGGCAATGTCTGCTGTGCGCGGGCTTTCAGGCCGATATCCTGCGCCGGCACGGCTCGCCCGCCGCCAGACCGGAGTGGCCGGGGATGCGTGAAGTCGCGGTGGTCGGCATCGGCCAGCTACCGGTCGAGCATGCCACGCAGAAGACGCTCCGCCAGCTGGGGGCCGAGGCGGTTCAGCTAGCGATGGAAGACGCTGGTGTCGAACAGGTGGATGCGCTGTTTGCCAGCAACATGCTGGCGGACGACCTGCAGGGACAGAAGCACATCGCCGCGCTGGTAGCCGATGAGGCCGGGCTGGCCGGGATCGAAGCGCTGCAGGTGGAGGCCGCCATGGCCAGCGGCTCGGCGGCGCTGCGCATGGCCTACCTGGCGGTCGGCAGCGGCGAGGCCGACCTGGCAGTGGTGGCCGGCGTGGAGAAGATGAGTCAGGGGCTGGCCTCGCCGGCTTTGTCCAAAGCGCTGGATGCCAAGGAGGTCGAAGACGGCGCCACGCTGATCAGCAAGAACGCCGACTTGATGCGGCTGTACAGCCGCCGCTACAAGGTTCCAGAGGACGGATTCGTCAACTTCCCGGTGGTGGCGCATCGCAACGCCCGCAACAACCCCAATGCGCTGTTCCAAGATATGAACGTGCGGCCGCGGACCGTGCTGAAATCCCGTATGGTGCACGACCCGCTGCGGCTGCTGTATTGCTCACCAATCTGCGACGGAGCGGCGGCGGTAGTACTGTCCTCGGCCGAGCAAGCCCGTGCCTACAGCCCGCATCCGGTGCGCATCCTGGCTTCCAGCGTGTCGGTTGACCGTTTCCGGGTGGGCGATCGGACCAATCCGCTTTTCCTCGAAGCGGCGCGGTCCAGCACGCAGAAGGCGCTGCAGCAAGCCAACGTCAATCGCGAAGAGATCGACTTCTTCGAGCTGCACGACGCCTTCAGCATCATGGCTTGCATGTTGCTGGAAGCTGCCGGTTTCGCTGAGGTCGGTCAGGGCTGGCGGCTGGCGGCCGATAAAGAGATCACGCTGAAGGGCAGCATCCCGATCACGACCATGGGTGGGCTGAAGGCCCGCGGGCATCCAATCGGGGCCACCGCCATATATCAGGTGTGCGAATCGGTGCTGCAGCTCACCGGCCGGGCCGGCAAGAACCAGCTGCGCGATCCGCAGATCGGCATGCTGCAGAGCGTCGGCGGCGCAGGCACCACGATCATCACCCACATTCTGGGGATCTAGCCGAGCGGCGGCGCCGGCCGGCTCGGCAGGACGATCACGGCCTACCCCGCAGCGCGGGGGGTTGCGCGGCTCGCGGCACCAGGCTGCCCACTGCCCAACGCGCTGAGCGTGCTCCGGCTAGGCTTCCAGTTCCGTTTTGACGCAGTCGAAGAAGTTTTGCGTCACCCGCTTGGTGACGCTGCCCATCAGCCTAGAGGCCAGGCTGGTGATCGTGCCCGAAATCGATACCTCGGCGGACCATTTCATCTGGGTGGATTCGTCCGGGCCGTCCGATAGCTCCATCTGCGCCAGGACGTCGGCAGCGCTGCCAGGAGCGTTGCCGTGGGCTTTCATCTTGGCCAGATTGGGCGGATCCAGCTCAACCCACTCCACCTCGCTGACAAACCGCACCTTCACCGTACCGAATCCGATGGCAGCCACCGCCTCGAAGCGCTTGTCCGGGTCGATGACCGTCATCGATTCCAGCCCAGGTGCGCACTTGCTCACTTTCTCCGGATCGGTCAGAAAATCCCAGACCTTCGCCCGATCGGCCGTAATCATCACCTCTCCGTCGAAATTCATTGCCTTCCCTCGCCCGGGATGCTGATCAACATCCCGAATCCAACCAGCGCCAGCAGACTCCACACCAACCACTCGGGCCGCGCCCAGTACAGTGCCGCCGCGCCGACAACGATCAGGAGCAATCCTGCCGCTTGACGCTGGAACTGTTTCATGCAAACAACCAGATCCCCAGGCTGAGCGCCGCCAGCAGCACCAATCCGTAGCTCAGGATGCGGCGCAAGATCAGCCCCTCCTGCCCCGTCAGCCCAGCGGTGCTGGCGCCCACCACCAGCTTAGACGGCGCGAAAACCGATCCGATCGCCCCGCCGGCGGTTTGTGCCGCCAGCAGCAGCGGCACGCTCAGCCCCAATAGTTCGCTGGTGCGCAGCTGCAGTTGGGTGAACACCACGTTCGAATTGGTGTTCGATCCGGTGATGAATGCTCCCAGGGCGCCGATCCATCCCGCAACTGCGGGGTAGGCCGGCCCCGCGGCTTGGGCCAGCCCTCGAGCGATGCTCTCAGTCATCCCAGCGTGGGCCATCACCACCGCCATCGCCACCAATGAGGTGATACCCAGACTGGAAGGGACCATGCGTTGAACGGTCCCGCCGAGGATCCGACTCAGCGATCCGTTCCGATAGTAACCGGCCGCTCGGTAGATCAAATAGGCAACGATTGAGGCGTAGGTCAGCAGCGCACCAGCGTGGGCAAACGGCGCGATGCTGCGGCCCGGGCCCGCCGGCGTAGTGTATCCAAGCACGGTGGTCAGCGCTGGAAACTGGGTGTGCAACTCAACCCCACTCAGGAAATCCCTCAGCGGCGCAATCAGCTGGGCACTGAAGGTGATCACGATCAGCGCCAGGTAGCCGGACATCGCCAGCAGCAACGAACGCGGCACCGGTCCCGCCGGCCGTGCCAGCAGTACTCCCAAGATAAGGCCAACCAGGCCGGCTCCGAAGCCAGCCAGGTTCCACAGCCGATTTACCGCCAGCCAGAGCTGCACCGCGCCCATGACGGCCCCAACCAGCAAGATGAAGCCGGCCGAGCGTCGCACTGCTCGCCAGCCCTGTGCAGCGTGCGCCGCGGCAGCGCCGCAACCGAATCCCAATAGACCCAATGCAATCGCCGCCGGTGCAGCCAACTGCTCCCCCGGCAGGCCGGAAGCCGCCATCAGGGCTTGAAATGAGGAGCCGAGCGAGCCAAAAGTCACCGACCAGGCGTGCCCCAGCGAAGGGATGACCACTGCCGCCAGCGGGGCGAACCCCAAGCCGACCAGCAGCGGAGCAGTGACTGCGGTGGGGACCCCGAAGCCGCCTACCCCTTGCAGAAACGAGGCGAACGGCCAACCGATCAGCAATGCCTGCAGCGTCCGGTCGCGGATCAGTGCAGGCAGGGCCTGGCTGATGGTTTCGATAGCCCCTGCTTCGTCTGCCACCCGGTAGAGCAAAAAAGCGGCCCACACGATCAGCAGCACGTCGACGCTCAAGAGCAGCGCCTTGACCTGCGCGAATGCCAACAACTGCAAGCCGGCCCCAAACCGCAGCGCAGCCACACCCACCGCCAGGTACCAGCCCACCGGCCCGGCGCGGGCCGCCCCCCAACGGCGGCCGGCCATTAAGAACAAAATTCCCAGAATCGGCAGCGCGGCCAGCAGCGGGTCAAGGAGCATAGATCTGCACCCGCCCGCGATTCTGGATCCCGCCTGCCCGATCCGAGCCCCCCATCACCAGGAAACGCCCCTGATGCTCCACCGCGTCGACCCCGTGCACTGGGAACGGCAGATCCGGACCGGCCACCCACGCACCCAGCTGCGGATCGTACAGCTCGACCGCGGCCAGCGTCTCGTTGCCGGTCATGATCACCTCGCCGCCGGCCACAAAGATCAGGTGCCCGTCAGTGGCTGCGGCGAATCCGCCGCGACCCACTTCCAGCGGCGGGCCGTCCCGCCAGCTCCCGGATACCGGATCGAAAATCTCGACCCGGGTGAGCTCGCCGGCGCCGCTCCAGCGGCCAGCGATCAGCCACAGCTCGCCCTGGTAGGCGACCGCGGCAGTGTGTTCGCTTGGCTGAGCCGGCCCGGGAAGCGAGCTCCAGCGCTGAGAGTCGAGATCGTAGCGCAGCAGATCCTGGCCGCCGCCGGTGCCGCCCACCACATAGATGGCACGCTCCAGCACCACCGCCGCGCCCGACATACGATTTTCCGGCATCGACGGCAGCTCCGTCCAGCGGTCCTCCGCCGGGTCATAGCGCCAGACGCTAGCGGTGGCGCTGAAGCCCAATGGGGCCGAGCCGCCAATCACGTAGAGCGATCCTTCGAAGGCGGTGGCCATCAGATGGTGGCGAGCCTGCGGCATGTCGGCCAGTCTGTGCCAGCTGTCGCTGGCAATCTCGTAGGCTTCCACTCGCTTCGATCCCAGCGGCCCGGAAAAACCACCGGGTACATAGACCCGGCCGTCGATTTCGACCGCCGGCATCTCAGAACGGGCGGTGGGCATCTCACTGCCAGCCGACCAGGCGCCAGTAGTGGAACCGGCGGTGAGCGCAGGGGCGGGACCAGTGTTGGATTCTGAAGTTGCCGGGGAAGGTGCCTCAGACGGGAGCGCGGCTGGGGAGGTTGACTCCGATGGCCGGCCCGCGCATGCTGCCAGCGCTGCGGCCAGGCCGATTAGGAGGAGTGGGCTGCGGACAAGCACCCGCTGGAGTGAGCCTACCAGTTGGTGACCCGGTCGATCACGCCGCGTTCGCGGGCGATGTAATCGCACCAGCGAAAAGCCAGCGAGGAGAGCACGCCGAAGAGCACGGTCAGGCCGGCCAGGATTCCCAGCAATTGCCCGTTGGAGTAGGTGGCGAAGGTGGGAAAGGCCTCGGCTACGTTGCCCAACAGCGCCCGGCGCAGCAGCTCCAGCCAATAGGAAAGCGGCATGGCGAAGCCGATCGGCCGTAGCCACTCCGGAAGCACCTCCAGCGGAAAGATCGCCCCACTGAACAGAAACAGCGCCCCGGCGACCGCGTCGCCGATGAAGTGCACGTTGTGAACGATCATCATGGTGACGCCGCCCAGCAGCAGGCCCAGCATGGCCAGCATCGCCAATCCCAGCGCCAGTGCTAGCAGGAACAGCGGCCATTGAATGGCAGCTGGATCGATGCGCAGGTTGAGGAACAACACCCCCGCCAGCAACGTGATCGCCACCGATATGGTGCCGGTGATGAAACGGGCCGCCCCACGACCGATGAGGTAGTAACTGAAACGGATCGGCGCCACGTAGATGTAACGCATAGTTCGGTAGTGCTCCCGGTCGTCGATTACCGCCCAGGAGATGCCGGTCATGATCTGGGCAACGTAGATATAAAAGGCATTGCCTACCAGGATGTAGGAGAAGATCGGCGACTCGAACTGCCCGCCGGTGATCACTCCATACATCACCACCAGGATGGCAGCGCCGGCCACCGGTTTGACAATCGAATACACCGCAAACAGGAATGGATCGGTCCAGTTCGACTCGATCTGCCAGCCGAGCCAGGCGCCCATACGCATCGAACGCAAGGCTTCAGTCATCGGACGGTACCCAGGGACGCGGAAGATTGTGGAGTGAGATCACCAGACCTGGTTCGGCCGCTCGGCCAGGACAACACGCTCCGCTCATCGGTTGCGATCGGTCAGCTTTCCTTCGCTGATCGACAGGCGCTCCATGTAGGCTAGCAGCCGGCGGGCGCCGAACAGAAACAGCGCCCCAAGCCCCACTAGGATCCCAAACTCGATCTCTACCGACAGGAAGCCCAGCGTGTCCCCGACCGGGAACACTAGCTGACGCATGGCGTCCAGCCCGAGGGTGAGCGGGATGATCGAGGCGCCTAGCGCGATCCAGAAATTGAAACTACGTATCGGGAAATAGAAACCGGAGAGCAGGTAGATCGGTTCCTGCGCCAAGTTGGCCAGATGCCAGGCCTCCCGGTTGAGCAGCAGAAACAGGGATGAGCTCATCATTCCCATGCCATACAGTGCAACCATGGTGACCACGAAGATCAGGAACAGCATTAGGAACGACCCGACCGCAAACTGCACCTTGAAGAACAGCGTGCCCAGCAGGATGATGGCCAGCGCCCGCAGGATGGTGGCGGTCATCCCACCCAGCGCCATGCCGATCAGGATCGCCATCAGCGAGGTCGGTGCGATGGTGTACAGCGCCAGGTTTCCGGTTTCCTTCTCCCAGAAGAACTGGCTGGACATGTTCCAAAGCACGTTCATCCAGAAGGCGGTCATGGCACCGCCCATCACCACAAACCCGACGTACTCCTCCGGAGCGCCGATGGCACGGTACACGAACACGTAGGCGGAAACCGCCAGCATCGGCAGAAAGACCTCAAAGAACATCCAGGCCCGTTCCCGCTGCTGGGCGATGATGCGCGGGTAGGCGCGCGCCAGGACGGTCTTGATGAACAGCCGCGCCGGCGAGATGCTAGTCGCTGTCTGCACTCTCGACCTCGTCCATGCTCATCCCCACCAGCTGGACGAACACATCCTCCAGGGTCGCTTCGCGCTTCTCCAGGTTGCGCAGGTGGATGTCGTTCTCGGTCAGCTTGCCCACCACCGCCGGCAACACGTCCTCGTCCTCCAGGATGAACTCCAGCGTGGTGCCGGCGTCCAGCGCGGCGTGTTTGAAATGCTTGACCCCGGGGATCTGCCCGAACTCTTCGGGCGCGGTCCCATCCAGCGGGCTGACTTCCAGCTGGAAAATGGCTTCGCGCCGCAGCTGACGTTTGAGCACCGATGGCTTGTCGCAGGCCAGCACCCGGCCCTGGTTGATGATCGCTACCCGATCGCAAAGCTCGTCGGCCTCGACCATGTAGTGGGTGGTCAACAGCACTGTACGCTCCGGGTGTTCATCGATCCAGCGACGCACGAAGTGCCGCACATCGCGGGCCGCACCGACGTCCAAACCCAGGGTTGGCTCGTCCAGGAAGATCACCTGTGGATCGGTCATGAAGCCGCGCACCACGTTCATCTTCTGCCGCATTCCGGTGGAGAGATCCGAGCTCTTGGTGTTGATTCGATCCGCCATCCCGACCACTTCCATCAGCTCGCGGATGCGCTGGTTGGCGACCTTGGAGGGCATTCCGTAGAACTGAGAGAACATCCACAGGTTTTCCCGCACCGTCAGCAGGCCGTATCCGGAGGTCTCGCCGCCCGACACCATGTTGATCAGTGGGCGGATGCGCTGAGCGTCTTTGACCACATCGTAGCCGGCCACCAGCGCCTTACCGCTGGTCGGAGCCAGCAGGGTGGTGAGGATCTTGATCATGGTGGTCTTGCCGGCGCCGTTGGGCCCCAACAGGCCGAAGAGCTCGCCTTGCGGCACCTCCAGGTCGATGCCCTTTAGCGCCACAAGCTCTTTCGGCTCGTCCTTCTTGCGCTCGCGGATCTTATAGACCCTGCCCAATGCCTCGGTTTGAATCGCTTTGGTTTCGTTCATCGGGGCTGCATCGTATCCCAACCAAAGGGGGCGGTCAATCCTGCGCCAGCAGCGCCGCATGCGGCACGGAGCGGCAATTGCGGCTCGTTGAGCTGACTGCCACGCAGAGCAATTGTTTACGGCACGGGGCCCTTCCCGTGGCACGAAGTGTTTCTTGCACAGCGGAATGATGTAAGCATAGCGTAAGGTCGCCAGCGGGCCTCGGGCCGCTACACTGAAACCAGATGCAGCCAGAAACCAGCTTCACGGCGCCGCCAGGCGCGGAGGTCGATACAGAGTACCGGTTACTCTGTCTGACACGCCGCCTGAAGATGCCAGGCTTGCTTGAAACGATGACCGAGCAAGCGCCTGAGGTGCGACGGGTGATGGCACAGATCGAAGAAGATCTCGCTCCTTCAATCGCGGCGCTGGATGACGGCGGATGGGAAGCCGTTTCGCATTCGGTCACCGTCTACAACGGGCTGGTGATCGCCACCTTCCTGCTCCACCGCTGAACCCGGCTCCCGGCGTGCGAGGGGAGCCCTGGGCATTCGCGCCACCCGCATCTCGATCCAAATCCGAAGCTGGGCCGGTTTTGCGCATCGGCGCGCAAGGGAGCGCGCGGCATTACAGGTTAACGGCCAATGGCAACTGCCAACCTCAAGCTTGAAACGCTCGGACATTACCGGCTGATCGAACAGATCGGCCGGGGCGGTATGGCTTCAGTCTTTAAGGCCTACGACCCGGTGTCGGATGGCGAGGTGGCTATCAAGGTGCTGTCGCCCGTTCTGGCCCAAGAACAGCAGTTCACCAAACGCTTCGAGCGCGAAGCCGAAGTTGTGATGCGCTTGAGCCATCCCAACATCGTGCCGGTGATCGACTACGGGCAAGACAGCGGCTATGCCTACCTGGTGATGCCACTGCTGAACGTCGGCAGCCTGGCCGACCGGTTGGCCGAAGGCCCGTTGACTCCGGCCGAAGGTGGCAGCTTGCTAGCCCAGCTCTCGCAGGCACTGCAATTTGCCCACGATCAAGGCGTGGTGCACCGGGACGTCAAACCCTCCAACGTGCTGATGGACGAAAACGGCAGCGCGCTGCTGGCCGATTTCGGGCTAGCCCGCATCCACGATGCTTCGGTCAGCCTGACCGGTTCGGCGCTGCTTGGCACACCCGCTTACATGTCACCTGAACAGGCTAAGGGCGAGAAGGTGGGGCCAGCCTCCGATCAATACTCGCTCGGAGTGATTCTCTACCAGTTGTGCACCGGCGACCTGCCGTTCCAAGCTGAAACGCCGATGGCGGTGATGCTGAAACATATCAACGAACCGGTACCGTTGGCGCGTGAACAAGCGCCCAACGTCCCGGAAGCCATCGAGCATGTGATCCTGAAGGCCACCGCCAAGCAACCCGAGCATCGCTTCGGCTCGGTGACCGAATTGAACGCCGCATTTCAGGCCGCCCTGGCCCACGCCCGTGACCCGTTCGCCAACCCAACGCCGCGCATCGAGCTGCCGCCGTCGGCCCTGGCAGATCCATCCACCGCGTTGGGTCCGAACGCGCCTACGGAGATGGTTGATACCGCTCCCGAGCGCAACCGCCTGGGAAGGCTGGCCGGCGCGTTGGCATTGCTGCTGCTGCTGGCGCTGGCATGCCCGGCCGCCTACCTTTGGTACAGCGGGGGACTCGACGGCGGACCAGCCGCGGCGGAGGGCGCTCCGCTGATTTCGGATGACATGAGCGACCCGCAGCTGACCGCCCTGGCCGGTACCATTTCCGCTCTGTCCACCGAGCTGGCGCTGGCCGGAGACGGCACGCAGTCGCCCGAACAGATCCAGACCGCGGCAATGGGAACGCTCTCAGCCAGTGGCGACCCATTCGCTGAAGCCAGCGGTACGCCGGCACCCTTCGTGATCGGAGATGGAACCCCCACCGCGACCGCCAGCCCTGGACCGTCGCCGACCCCGAGTTTGCCGCCGACCGCTGGCCCATCGCCGACACCAAGCAAGACACCGACGAAGGCCAAGACCCCGACGCCAGGTCCTTCACCAACTCCAAGCAAGACTCCGACGCCGAGCAAAACCCCCACGAGCACCTACACGTCGAGTCCAGGGCCGTCGCCGACTTCGACCTGGACGCCGGTTCCAAGCAAGACACCAACACCCACTCCCACCACTGGCGCGGGATTACCGACCTCAACTCCGAGCACGATACCCTCCAAGACTCCAACTGCGGGTGCTATTTCGACCTCGATCATCCCGCCTACAGCGACGCAGGATATCTGCAGCCAGATCCATATTGGCGAGATCGCGATCGACAACAACGACTTGAGCCAATTGGAGATCGACGTGGTGAACGGCAGCCCAGTGGACGTTACGATCACGGAGCTGCACTTCGATTGGCCACTCGCGCCGCCGGCCCAGGAGCTTGAGAAAATCGAGATGAATGTAGGCGCCGGGCCGGACTATCGAATCTGGGATTACGGCGATAGCAACCCACCGACCGATATCCCGGGGCCCGATGGGGATTGGAATGGATCACCCGACTGGCGACGAGTCGCAGCCGAAGGCAAAGACAAACTCGAGTTCTATTTCAGCGAGGATATCGAGCCGGGGGGCTACGGGGTGAGCATCCATTTTGACCAGGGCTGCACGGTAAACGGCTATTCGGACAGCCCAGCAGCTACGCGTAGCGGCCCAGATCGAGCGGCCTGGATCCAGACCTCCAGTCGGGGGCCATCGACAGGCAAGAATTGGGGCTCTGCCAGGGACCATCCGTCCGCCTGAGCCTGCCCGTCCCTCTGTGTGACGGATTCTACATGCGTAGGATTCACGTAGGTTTGGCGTGGTGATTCCGACCAGCACGGAAACCTGC
>CAZJUE010000018.1:0-21360 GCA_964549025.1 uncultured Anaerolineaceae bacterium
ACACCGGTGGAACCAGCCAGGACGTCCGCTTCAACCACAACCTGATCCACGGCATATCGAACACCACGATCGATGACAGCGACAATAGCCGTGCGGTCGGCATATTCGTTGACAATACGGACGACTCCAAGATCGCCAACAACATCGTTTATGACGTCACCAGCACCTCCGCCAGCGCAACCGGCGCGGCCGTCGGCATTCGAGCCAGCACAGCGAGCCGGACACACTACATCTACAACAACACGGTGTATGACATTCAGTCGAGCGCTACCGCCGAAGGCGCCCACGGCATCCTTGACTACAACGACGGCACGATCCACGCGCAGAACAATTACGTCGGCCTGGTGGATGGTGCGGGGGCGCTCCCCGAATTCGGTTTTAGCGGGAGCTTCGCCACCGAGGACTACAACGTTACCTTCGACAATACGCTCAGCGGCCCGAACAGCGTCAATCTGCAGTCAACCTACTCGTCGTACTTCATGGATCTAACGCCCGGTAGCGAAGACTTGCACCTGCTCGGCGACTCAAATGCGCTGTGGGGAACCTACGGCGCGGACCTCGACAGCGACCCGAATCTTCCGGTTACCGATGATATCGATGGGGAGGCACGCGATCCGACCCAGCCTGATGTCGGCGCGGATGAATACACGTCAACCGCCGCCGTCAACCTATATCGATCGGTCGGAACCACTGCCACCGATCTCAATACCAGCGCCCGCACGGTGGAAATCTCCGGCTCCACTGCCACCTTCTCCGGCGCGATGCCAGACAACGTCGGGGTCGGCGACGCACTGACCTACAACAACGGCAGCAATCAGCTGGCGTTCATCACCGGCAGAACATCCTCCACCGTCTACTCCGTCTCCGATAAGGATGGCGGGACACCGGCGGCGGCCTCCGCCGGCACCGCAGTCGGCGTATACCGTGCCTATAACTCACTTGTCGACTGGGAATCGCAAGTGGAAAACCCCAACATCATCGAGCCGGCGGAGGACGACGTCAACCCAATGCTTGATCTGGTCGCCAGCAATACGGTGATGATGGTTGCCGCCTATGGCGATGGAGAGGACACCAATTCAGTCTTTATCAGTAATTGGGAGACCGGTCCGGCCAACTACATCAGGATTTACACGCCGACTTCAGCCAGCGAGGTCGGCGCCAGCCAGCGACACAACGGTGCCTGGGACACCTCAGCCTACCGGATCTCAATGAACGGTAGCTACATCGCTCCGATCGTGATACGAGAACGCTACGTGCGGATCGAAGGCCTGCAGGTTGAGAGCAATATGGAGGTCGCCGGCGAGTCGGATGGCATCCAGGTCAACGATGGCAATACCGATGCGCCGGTCGAAATCCGAATCTCAAACAACATCCTGCGGATGACGGCTGCCCCGCCGACCACCGAAGCCTTCGGCATCGGGGCCTTGAACAACTTCGTGGGATCGAACGCTGACTACGTCGCCAAGGTCTGGAACAACCTCATCTACGGGTACACCGCTGCGGGCGGCACTGCCGGTGTCTGTATGTACGCGGCAAACAACGGGACCGTGTACGCCTACAACAACACTTGCGTTGGCGGCGCCTCAGCCAATCGTGGGTTGGCGGTCTTCGGCAGCGTTGATTTCTACGCCAAGAACAACCTTTCAATCAATTCGTCCGACCCCTACTACTCCGCCGGCGGATACAACGCCGCCAGCACCAACAACTTCTCCGACCTCGGCGACGCGCCTGGCCTGAACCCCAAGACCCGAGACGGAGCCGGTGGCGATCCAATCTTCGTTGGCGGAAGCGACTACCACCTGGATCCCAGCGATACCTGGGCCCAGGATCAGGGCGCCGATCTCTCCGGCGACGCAGATCTCCCGTTCTCCGATGACATCGACGGAGCGTCCCGCTCCGGCACCTGGGACATCGGCTCCGATGAAGCGGCACCGCCGCTGTCCGGACCGATCTATTACTCGGTTGGGACCGACAATACCGCCCTTTATTCCGGCAACGCTTCCGCCAGCGGCGGGACTCTGACGCTGGCCGCCCCAGCTGGCAACAACGTCGGGGTCGGCGATGAGATCCGTGAGGGTTCAAACCGCTACTACATCACCGGGCGCACCTCCTCCACCCAGTTCACCATCCAAGACTCGGCGGCCAACGGCGGCACGCCGGGCGACGCCAATATTG
Organism: uncultured Anaerolineaceae bacterium; assembly: GCA_964549025.1. GTDB lineage: Bacteria > Chloroflexota > Anaerolineae > Anaerolineales > E44-bin32 > JADFRG01. Next base: position 2,176 of record CAZJUE010000018.1, read on the forward strand.
CTTTTGCATCAACTCCGATCACCATCTACCGGGCCTTCAACCTGCTCTCCGCAGCAATCGGAGCAGCTGGCGACAGCGCACATCTGAACTCAACTGATCTGGTGGCCTGGGACAACCAATTGCATCTGGCAGCCTACAACGACGGCCCAATGGACGACGGCATCATCACCGTCGATGGCTGGACGACCGGAGCGGCCAACTACATTCGGATCTACACCCCGACCGACAGTGGTGAGGTCGGCACTTCGCAACGTCACACCGGAACCGCAGGGACCGGCTTTGCTTTGGCGCCGTCCGGTGACATCAGCGCTACGCTCAACTTCTGGTACATCCACATCTACGAAGAGTACGTTCGGCTGGAGGGCCTCGAGCTTGATGGCTCGGGCTTGACCAACGGCCGTCGATTGACCATGGTGCGCTTCGACAGCACCATAGGCAGTCCGAGCGACATTCGGCTCGACAAGCTGATCATTCATGACTGGGTGAATTCGGACATCGACAACACCAACGATGCGGACGTTTTTGGGCTCCAGGTCCAGGGCGGCGACGTCAAGGTCAGCAACACCGTGATCTACCGCCTGGAACAGGTGAACACAAACGCGTCTGCGGCGGTCAGCGCCGTATCGCACAGCAGTCCTGGCACCAGCTACTTCTACAACAACACCATTTACGACATCAAGCAGACTTCCGGGACCGCCACCCAGGCGGCTGGACTCAAAGTAGTCGGCGGCACGGTAACGGCATACAACAACGGGTGCTTCGACGTTGACTCCATCGGCGGTACCGAGGAATGCTTCACCGGCACCATCACCCAGAGCAACAATGTCTCCTCGGACGCGACTGCCACCGGCGCGCAGAACCAGAACGGTCCGTACAGCAGCTACTTCGTCGACGTCACCCCGGGATCGGAAAACCTGCACCTACTGAACGATTCCAATGCGCTGTGGGGTATCTATGGCGCCGATCTGGACAGCGACCCCAACCTGCCAATCACGGACGATATTGATGGGGACCCGCGTGACGCCACGCAGCCCGACGTCGGCGCCGACGAGTACACAGGGGCGGGCTCGACCAGCACCAACTATCGCTCGATCGGCACCAACGCCGGGACACTCTACGATGTGGGCAACGCCACGATCAACATCGGCGAGACGACCGTGACCTTCGCCGGCGGTGCCAGCCTTCCTGTGCCGACCGCGGTGGGCGCCATCGGCCAAGGCGATAGGCTGGAGATTGGCGGCGAGACCTTCTACATCCTGTCCCGCACGGATGCCACACATGTCGAGGTGCAAAGTGCGGCCGTCTCGACCCACACAAGTGCGGCTTACACTATCACCCGTGCCTACAACACGCTCCAGGCCTGGGAGGATCCCTGTGGGGCGACGCCCTGTCTGCCAGGCTCCAGCGGCGGTCGGGGAGGCGACCTGGTTGGTGAGGATCGCCGCGAGGTCGGAGTGGTCTACGCGGATGGCGTGTTCAGTGTCGGCCTGGTCGTGGACGGCTCGACCACCGATAGCTCCCACTACATGACCGTAACCGTGGCCGCCGGCCAGCGCCACGATGGCACAGCCGATAGTGGCGCAGTTGTCGACTTCGGTTTGGTGGCTGGCGAAAGCCTCGACATCCGCAACGATTACACCTTGATCGAGAATCTGGAGGTCCGCAACGCCGACGCTAACGGCGTATTCCTGATCCGGGCCCAAAACATCAGTCTTCGCAAGCTACTGGTGCATGGATTCGATAGCGGGACCAATACCGGTCGTGGCATCCGGATCGTATCGACCGGGGGCAGCTTTACCCTGGAGAACAGCATTTTCTACGATGGGTTCGACGGGATTCGGGTCGACACCGCGGCTGGAGCGGGGACGATCTACAACTCGACCATCCACGGGATGGGAGGCCGCGGGATCGCCCTCGCACTTGGCTCGCTCACGGCTACGAACACCATCTCGATGGATAGCCTGGGGCTCGACTTCGACGGCGCCATCACCCAGTCATACAACATCAGCTCCGATGCAACTGCGAGCGGAACCGGCTCGATCACCGGCGCGTCGGCGGTCAGTCAGTTTGCATCGCTCACGGTTGGTTCAGAGGACTACCATTTGACGAGTGGTTCGGACGCTATCGATGCCGGTTCGGATCCTTCCGGGGGCTTCACCGACGACATTGACGGCGAAACCCGCCCGCTGGGCTTCGGATGGGACATCGGGGCGGATGAAGCCCCACCGGCGGGCGCCAACCTGCACCAGATCCACTATCGCTGGCGCGACGATGACGGGCCTGAACTGGATTCGGCCTCTCCCACCGAATTGACGGCTACGTCTGATACGACAACCACAAGCACCACCGATGTGACGCTGTCCGGCACGTCGGTCACCCCCGGCGCCGGCGACTACTTGGTGTGGTTCAGCGGGTCGATCGAAAACAGCGCCACAGGATATCAGTATGTGTCGCTGTACGTGGACGGAACCCAGCTGGCCCATACGGAGCGGCAGATCAGGACCGAAACTTCGATTTCGAACACCTCGTTCCCAGTTGCCCTGCAAGCCCGACTAACGGGCATCACTGCCGGTCAAACGATCGACGTGCGCTGGCGCACCACCGCTGGGACCGCGACCATGCATCAGCGGACGCTGGTGGTGGAGCCGATCACCCCGGCCGACACCTTCGAAGCCAACGCCACCACCGATACAACCACAACCAGCGCCAGTGATGTGCTCCTATCCAGCATGACCATCACCCCGGGCGCCGGCGACTACCTGGTGTGGTTCAGTGGTTCGGTGGAAGGGACGGATATCGATACATGGCAATATGTGTCGATTTACCAAAACGGATTCCAGGTTGGGCATTCGGAACGGGAAATCTTTACCGAGCAATCGATCCAAAATACGCCCTTCCCAATCGCTACCCACGCGCTCGTCACCAATCTGGGTGCTTCTCAGCCGATCGAAATCCGCTGGCGCACCAGTGGCGGCACCGCGACCATGCACCAGCGGACGCTGGTAGTGCAGAAAATCGACTCCGATAACATCTCACAGGTCAGCGCAACTGCAAACACCGCGACCACCAGCGCGACCGATGTGCTGGCAGCTCCATTGAGCGTAACTCCCGGCGCGGGTGACTATCTGGTCTGGTTCAGCGGTTCGCTGGAAAACACGAGTGACGGTCTAGCGAACTACGACCAGTTCGTCTCACTGTATGTAAATGGGGTTCAGGTCGGTCACACCGAGCGCGAGATCACAACCGAGGAGTCGATCAGCGATACTTCATTCACATTTGCGGGGCACGCGTTTCTCACCGGAGTCGGAGCCAGCGACGCGATCGAAGTGCGCTGGAGAACGACTTTTGACACTGCCACCATGCACGAGCGGACCTTGACGCTGCAGAAGATTCCTCCAGCTGCGACCTTCGTCGCCGCCGAAGACACACCGATCAGCAGCCTGGCAACCGGGACAACGCGACGGCTCAGGTTTGAGGTATCCAACGAAGGAACCAGTGGCTCGGGCGGCGTCACCTATCAGCTGCAGGTCGCCGAGACCGCCACCTGCAGCTCAGGTATCTACTCGGCAGTGCCGACGAGCAGCAGCGGCCACTGGCAGATCGTCGACTCGACCCATATCGTGGATGGTGAGCCGACTTCGAACATCGTCCCTGGGCTGTTCGACGAAGCGACCACCTTCGTCGCTGGCGAACTCAAGGACGCCGGCAATACCACCGGAAGCATTACGTTGGCAGCCGATGAATTCACTGAGATTGAGTACTCGCTCCAGGCCACGAGCAACGCCACCCCAAGCGGCAGTTACTGCTTCCGGCTGTACGACACCACCGGCGCTACGCCGATGGACGTCAATGACGTGTACGCTGAGGCGAGCGTCGCTCCCTAGGCCCGCTTCTGCCCACCGTCGACCCGCGCTGCAGGACGGCTCCGCCAAGGTAATTTCGAGCTCGGTTCACGATAGCGGCGGCGAAACCGTTTCCCCTTTGGAAGTTTACAGATACCTTGCAAACACGGCCCACGGAGCCGTCTGGCAGTACTCTATCCTTAGATGAATTGGCCGCGCTGCGGCTGACTCTGGTGTTGCGCCACTTGGCGGCCAGAGCTGGCATCGCTATAGCTGGCTGGAAAGCGAAGAATGGGGTCTCTGACCTGTGTCTGACTTGAAGATTCTGATCTGCGACGACGATCCGGACCTGCTGGGGCTGCTGGTGCGCCGTTTGGACAAGATGGGAGTCAAACCCGATCTAGCCGAGAACGGACGGAAGGCACTCAGCCTGGTCGAAGAGCACAATTACGACGTAATTGTCACCGACATCTACATGCCGGAAGCGACCGGGTTGGAAGTGCTGCAGTACGCTAAGCAGCTCGATCAGGATACTCAGGTGGTGATCATCACCTCGTCGGCGACTCTCGACAACGCCATCGATGCGCTGAACCACGGGGCGTTCGGCTACCTCACCAAGCCATTCGACCACCTGATCGTATTTGACAACATGGTCTCTCGGGCCATCGAGTACCGTCATTTGCTGGTAGCCGATAAGCATAAAGCCGAGGCGCAGAAGCGGCGCGGCGACATGCTCGAAGAGGAGGTCGCCGAGCGCGTCCAGCAGCTGCAGAAGAAACAGAAGGGCCTGCTGGACTTGCTCGGTTCGCTGCCGGACGGCGTCTTGGTGGTCGAGGAAGGTGGCAAGGTCGTGCTCAGCAGCCCAGTCGGCGAGCGCTGGCTGGCGCGCGATGAGCAGTCCGAGCAGCGTCCGATCCACGCATTCGTCGCCCAGGTCCACGCAGAAATGGCCGAGCCAAGCGCTCGGGTGGAACTGGATGGCCATGACTTGCAATTGATGTCGGCTGATTTTCCCAGCGACGGCGAAGCCAAGCGCAAGGCGGTCATCATCCGTGAGGCCGAAGATAGCGAAGTCGGCGCAGGCAGCCTGGTCACTGACACAGTAATGGGGATCAAGAAGGGCTTGGCGACACTCTACGAGCAAGGCCTTGGTACCGAGATCGTGCTCGACCTGGCGAGCCAGTTCGCGGTGCTCGAGCAATTGTCAGGATGGACCGGGGGCACTGCCGAGCTGAAAGCCGGAGGGCCAGCACCTGCCGCCGCCCCACCGGCAGGTTCTCCCCAAGCTCCCTCTCCAACCGCCGAAGCCTCGGCTTCACCCTCCGAGCCCGTACCCCAAGCAGCCGAAGCGGTGCCGGCCGATGCGCCTGCTCCCGCTCCTCAGGCGGCAGCCGAAGGGCCGCCAGCCGAAGCGCCCGCTCAGGCGCCCGAGACCGCTCCAGAGTCACAGGCACCGATCGCTGAGGACCCGCAGCCGACCACGGTGAGCACCACACCGCCCTTCCTGCAACCGCGCGAGCGCGTCAATACCGCCGAGCTCGATGGACCGCGCATGAACACCGCCCAGCTGGAGGAGGCATTACGCTCCGCCGGCGTGCCCCAGGCAGCCGAAGCTCCGCCGCCGGCGCTACAGGGCGAGCCTGCGGCCAGCGTTCCAGCAGCGGAGGCTCCCGAGCCGCCTGCAGCAGAAGCCCCTGCTCCCAGCTCGATTGCAGAAGACACTCAACCGACTGCCAAGCCGCAGGCCGAGCAACCAGCGGCCGAGCCGGGCGTCATCGCACCAGAACAAGCCTCCGGCGAGACCCCGCCCCCTGCTGCGGCTCCAGCTGAGCCACCGGCCGCTCCGGCAGCCGATCCGGAACCGCAAGCCGCCCTTCCGCAAGCGGAAGCCCCACCGGCTCAGCAGTCACCTTCGGAACCCGTCGAGGCCCGGCTCCCCGAGCCCGCCGAAGCGCCGCCAGCTGAGTTATCCCAGCCCGCCGAACCGCTGCCAGCGACCAACGGAACCGGTGAATTGGAAGCGGCTCCTGCTGAACTTGAGCCGGAATTCCCGACGGGGCAGCCGACCGGCGAACTGGATTCATCGATATTCCGACCGCGCATGATCCCTGAAGAGATGGACGCCAAGCTGGAAACCCCGACCGAGCTTCCCAACACCAACGGCAAACGCGGCCTGCTCGCACGCGCCAAGGGACCGCTCAAGATCCAAACGACCCAGGCGGACACCCAAATGTTCCGCAAGGTGCTGGCCGGCCTGTCGGGCTCTGAGGTCGAGGGGCTGTCTGGCGAAAAGGAAGGCCCGCCAAAGGTCAAGCCCCAGTCCAAAGCGAAGCCCGAGGCGACACAAGCCGCGCCGGCAGAACCCGCATCCGCCCCCGTCGACCAGATTGAGCAGCAGCCGAAGCCCGTTGCCGAGCCGAAACCTGATCCGCAACCTCAACCAACCAAGGCGAGCTGGCCGCCCACGAAACCTACCGAGGATCCCGAGTGGGATGACTCGCTCGACGTGAGCGGATAGCCGCGGCGCCACTCCGTTCCCAAATAGGTCTTCGCCATAAAAAGCGAGACGCCCGGCAGATTGCGGGGCGTCTCGTTTAGTTTATTGAGCGTTCTGTGGGCCGCCCCTCCGCCGGCCGGTCAGGTGTTGATCACCTGCGGCTCGGTAAACAAGAAGTGGTCGTGGTAGTAATGAATCCACAGGAAGCTGAGCACCGCGATGTAATAGGCTCGATCGAACGCGTAATCGAACGGCTGATTCAGCCCGAAGCGCAGCAGTGCAAAGATCGCGGCCGCCAGCGCGATGTCGGCGATGGTCAGTCCGATGTTAAACAGGTAGTAGCGGCGGCCGGACCCAGGGGACGACAGGCGCTTCACGAAGGGGGATCGCTCCAGATCCCCGCGATCGGCCCGGACCCGATTCAGCATCCAGGTGAGCGCCAGGTACTGGAACGAGTGCCACATGTTCATTCCCTGAAAGGCGGTGTCCAGATTGCCCAGCGCGGGGACCCAGAAGGAGGCGATCACCGTTAGCGCTATGAACAGGGTCTTTGGGCCGTGCAGCGTGCCCTGCTGCCACTCCATCACCGATTTGCCGACCCAGGCCACCAGCGCGACCGCGAAGGCTCCACCCGCCAGCCACACCATCCACGGCCCCAGCGGCACGATCGATCCGACCACGTCGCTCAGGTTGTTGGGCCCGATGGCAAAGCGTCCGGTGGCAATCTTCCAGGCCGCCAGCGGGTACAGCGAGGTCAGGATCACCGCGTAATCAGCGGCCCGCGAGAACAGCGTCAGTTTGGTCACCTGTCGCTGGTTGTAGAGCTCGGTGATGTAGATGATCTGGTGCAGAACGTGAACCGAAGCCCAGAAGAAGAAGATAGTCAGCAGCAACGATAGGTTCAGAAAGGCCAGGGTGATCACCACCAGCGGGATCAGGAGCGACGAGTAGATCACTCGCGGGTGGCGTTTGAAAAAGTCACGGTCCAGCGCGGTGCGGGTGAAGGTGGCGTACATGTGTGGTCCGCCAACCAGCAGCGCCACCCCCGCGTTCACCAAGTTGCGGCTGAAGCTCTCCGGCGTGGCGCCGAAGGTCTCCGCCAGCGGCGCAGTGACCGACTGAAGGCCCACGATGACCAGGTAGGCCACGTACGGTGCGGCCACCAAGACTACGCTTAGCGAGATCCAGGTCAGATCCCAGCTGCGGTCGCGCAGCCAGAATTGACGCCGCTGAATCGCAGGTGCAGCTACGCTCATAGCTCCCCTCCTCCCCGAATAGCAGTCATGATAATCAACTTGGCGCGATCGCGTCAACCGTTCTCGCGACCGACACGTTGACAGCTCACGCGCAGGACCCCGCTCGCGCGGGGTCCTGGACATTGCTTTATTTCCACCGGCGCTCGATCGCCGCCGGCGGCTGGCATTCCAGCTATGGAGCCGGCTCCGCTTCTGGAAGGGTCTGTATCTGCGTAGCCTGCTCCTCCAGCGAGGGGATCGGCAGCAAGAACGGGTTCTCGCTAGGCACCAGCATCACCTGGATTCCGGGCCCCAGACGCTGCACGTATTCGTAGGTGATCAGATCGGGGTTGTCCCGCAGCACAGCTGCCACCAGCTCCAGCGCCTCGGCCTCGGCCTCCGCACGGATCACGCGGGCTTCGGCTTCACCCTCGGCGTTGATGATCGCCGCGTCTCGCTGCCCGCGCGCAACTGCCCGCGCTTGATCAGCCTCTTGCTCACGCTGCTGCACGATGAAGGCTGCCCGTTGGGCTTCCTGCTCGGCGATCTGCTTCTGCTCCACCGAAGCGGCGTACTCCGGAGAGAAAGCGATGTTGCGCAGCACGAAGTCGTGCAGGATCAGCCCGCCTTCATCCAGCGAGGCACCCAGGTCGTTGATGATCAGCTGGGTCAGCGCGAAACGTTCGGTGCTGTACACCTCGTCGACCCGGAACTGCGAGACCGCGTCACGGATGACTCCGCGGGCCACCGGTCGGATCAGATTGTCCACGTAGCGGCCCTGCCATTTGATATGGGTTGCCACCACCTCGTCCGGAACAATGGAAAAGATCACCGAGGCGTCGACCCGGACTACCTGCCCGTCGGATGTTCGAGCCTCAACCGAATCGTCGCCGGTAATCTGACCTTCTTGCGGCGCGATCGACATGGTGTAGGTTTGGCGGGTGATTGGATAGTGAATCACGTTCTCCAAGAACGGGACCACGAAATTCAGCCCGGGTTGCAGCTCCTCGGGGCGGACCCCGTCGACCAGCGCCGAAATCACCACGCCTCGATCGGTCGGTTGCACGAAGATTAAGCTGGATCCAACCACGGTGGCCAGCAGCGCGATCACCACCATGGTGACGACCAAACCGACTGAGTTACGAAAGCGATCCCCGCGCGAAGCCCGAAAGACCGCCAAGCCAACGATTGCAATGGCGGCTACCCAGGCAAGCGTAGCGACGCTACGGGCGACTTGTGCGACGTTCATGAACTCCTCCTGCGTAATGGGAAACTAGCGAAACGCTTCCTTTAAGGAAGCGCGGCCATTCTACCATGTGGGGTTTTTGGGGCCCGACAACCGGCTGACGTCGAGGTACGGTGTCTGTCAGGCTCGGTTGGATGGGGAGGAGATTGGCAAGCTAGCGTTCGAGCATCAAGGTGACCGGCCCGTCGTTGTCGATCTCGACCAGCATCTCCGCGCCAAAGGAGCCGCTCTGTGCAGGCACGCCTTCGGCGATCAGCCGCTGGATAAAGTGCTCTACCAGCGGCTGTGCTTGCTCGGGCTGTGCGGCGTGTACGAAGCTCGGACGCCGGCCCTTACTCACGTCGCCGTACAGAGTGAATTGAGAGATCACGATGGCTTGCCCGCCGGTATCTAGCAGCGAGCGATTCATCTTTCCCTGATCATCGGCAAAGATGCGCAGGTGGGCGCACTTACTGGCCAGCCATTCTGCGGCCTGCCGGCGGTCCTGATCGCCGACGCCCAGCAAGATCACCAAACCTGGGCCGATTTCGGCCAGCGTGTCACCCTCGCTGGTCACCCGGCCGCGGCGCACCCGCTGGACCAGCGCCCGCACCCGGTCAGCCGCCTCCGTCGTTCAGCCCGGCGATTAAATCCACTACCTCTCCGGGCTCGGCGTGACGACCGAGTTCCAATTTCGAAAACACGAGTTCGTCGTCCACCGTGACTTCGAAGCGCCCTCCATCGGATGGAATCACGGTGATCGATTCCAGTGCGATTTCAAATTGCTTGGTAATGTCAGCCGCCAAACTGACGGCTCTGTCGGTATAGTGTCAAACTCGGCAGTATTCGATCGATACCTTCACCTGCTACCACCTCCCGATACAACTGAACGACTACCTATGGAAGCTCGATTCTACTACGCGCTCATTGGCGGGGCCGCTCTGGTAAACTTGGGGCCGTCTTCCCCTGATCGACCCAGCCCTGTGAGTCCGAAACCTCTCGATCGTGCCCGAGCCCCATACTCCACGCCGCCTGCGCAGGCGGCGCGCAGCCGCGCCCGGTTCGGCGTCCGGCAGTGGCTGGCGACCGCCGCCGTGCTGCTGGCCGCGCTGGCAGCCGGTCTGAGCGCCACCCCCAGCGCGGAAGCGCAATCTGGCGGCCTGGTGCTGACCGGCCTCCTGCTCAACGTCCAGGGTCAGCCGGTGGTCGCAGCCGAGGTGGCACTGGAGTCCGAGAGCACCCAGGTCGCTACCGAAAGCCTGGAGGACGGCTCCTGGAGCTTGCGGTTGCATCAGCTGCCGCCGGCAGATGCCACCCTGCTGATCCAGCGCGCCCATTTCGAGACCGTAGAGACTCCACTCAGCGATGCCGCCCGACGCTCGCTCGAGCGCGACGGCAGCTACGACTACGGCGAACAGGTGTTGGAGCGACGGGTGACTCCCGGGTTCTGGGCAGCCGGCGCCATCTTCGTGGCGGTGTTGGTGGTGATCGCCTTCGAAAAGCTTCACAGCACCACCGCCGCCCTGGCCGGCTTGTCGGCCGTCATGACCGTGAACTTCATCGGGACTGCTTTCAACCCTAACTGGTTCATCTTCGGTTTCGAGCGGGCGCTTACCTACATCAACTGGGAAGTGATCTTCTTGGTGATGGCCATGATGATCATCATCGCCATGATCGAGCACACCGGCATCTTCCAGTGGACCACCTTTCAGGCCTATCGCCTGAGCGGCGGGCGTGTGTGGCTGCTGATCGTAATCCTGATGGCGATCACCGCGCTGGCTTCTGCTTTGCTGGACAACTTCACCACCATGCTGCTGATGGCGCCGATCAGCCTGCAGATCGGATTGGCTTTGGGCATCGACCCCTTGGCGCTGATCATCCCGGAGGTGATGGCCTCCAACGTGGGCGGGATCAGCACCCTGATCGGCACTCCTACCAACATTCTGATCGGCGCCCACGCCGGCATTGGCTTCACCGGCTTTCTGACCAATCAGACCGTGGGGGTGATCGTTGCGTTGCTGGTGATGGCAGGGTACGTTCTGTATCACTACCGGGGAGAGTGGCGCCGGCACGGTGCGCAGATCTCCGAAGCGCTTTACGAGCGGCTCGAGCAGAATGCCACGCTGAGCGACCCATCGGGCCTGGTCAAGGCGGGTGTGGTGTTTATGTTGGTGCTGGCGGGCTTCGTGGTCGGGGAAAGCTTCCACATCGTTCCGGCGGTCCCCGCCCTGGTTGGTGCCAGCGTGCTGCTGATCTGGCTGCGGCCGGACGTGCAAACCAGCATCAAGGCGGTAGATTGGACCACGTTGGTGTTCTTCATCGCGCTGTTTGTGGTGGTGGGTGCGATACAGGAGGTCGGAATGATCGGAGTGATCGCCCAGGTTATGGGAGAACTGATCGGCCACAGCCTGGCATTGGGGTTGGTGGTGATCGTGTTCGGCGTAGGTACCCTGTCGGTCGCCATCGCCAACATCCCCCTGGCGGCCTCGATGCTGCCGGTGGTGGACTTCCTGACCGCCTCGATTCCCGGGGCCGCAAATCAATCGCTGTATTACGCGCTGTCAATGGGCGCGGCCATGGGCGGCAACGGCATGCTGATCTCGGGAGAGGCCAACCTGGTTACCGCGGGCATCACCCAGCAGGCTGGAACGCCGATCTCTTTCGCCAAGTTCCTGCGGGTCGGCTTGCCGGTCACTTACCTGACTCTGGCAACCGGCTTCCTGTGGCTGGCGCTGCGTTTCCTGGTGCTCGGTCAGTGAACAGATCACCCTGAATGGGAGCGAGCCTATGACTACCATTTTGCATCCCACCCGCGGCGGAGCCGCAAGCTATGCCAACCAGGACGGTGCCATCGCGCTGGCCAAGGAGCGCAAGGCGTCGTTGGTGTTCCTGTATGTGTCTGACGTTCAGTTCCTGGGCCAGGCCGCCTCACCGATCCCGGTGGACATCGAGCGGGAGCTGGAGCACCTGGGCGAATTCGTGCTGGCAATGGCGCAGGAGCGCGCTCAACGTGAGGGAATCGAAGCCCAGGCGTTGGTGAAGCAAGGGGAGTTCGAAGAAGCTCTGCGAGCCGCGATCGACGAGATCGAACCGGAGGTGGTGATGTTCGGCAGCCCCGGAGAAAGCACCGCCACCCTGACCCGCGTCTACCTGGATGAGCTGGCTGCCAGCCTGTCGGACGAATTGGGGATCGAAGTATTTTTCCTGAGAAACGGCGAGATCCTCAGGCACATATCGGCCAAGGCCAGCTAGCCCCCGATGCACCAACCGGTTGGGTAAGCGAATTCGGTTCCAGCTAGGAACCATCGACCACCCACCAATGGCAGCGCCATATGGCATACTTGGCGTGGAAGGAGAGCAAGCATGCGTCGTTTCTTTTCGTTTCTGCTTGGCACGATCACCGGCGCCATCTTCGGCGCGGCGATTGCGCTCTTAATTGCCCCCACCTCCGGCGAGGAACTTCAAGCGCGGGCGCGCGAGCGTTTCACCAACCTGCGCAACGAAATCCAAGATGCCTACGAATCGCGAGTAGCGCAGCTGGAGTCCGAACTGGAATCAATGCGCAAGCGCACCGCCGCCGAGCCCGAAGCTGAGGCGGCCGCCGAGAAGTAGAATCAGATTAGCCAAGCGAAACGGGACCCGTTCGGGTCCCGTTTTGTTTTTCCTATATGCGCCTCAGGTGCGCAGGCGCAAGGCGCTATCACCTAGCGGATCGGTCGCGCCGGATGAACGACTTGTGGCTCAGGCGCGCGAGCGCACCGCCGTGTCGTCATCCGGCAGCACCACCGGCAGCCGCACCGTGAATCGACTGCCACGGCCCGGGATGCTCTCGGCAGTTAGCGTACCGCCGTGAGCCTGCACGATTTCGCGCGAGATCGCAAGCCCGAGCCCGACTCCCCGCTCCGCTCCGCCGCTGCGGGCCTTGTCCAACCGGTAGAAGCGTTCGAAGATGCGGGACAGCTCCTCAGCCGGTATCCCCTCGCCACTGTCGTCCACATGCACCGATATCCACCCGTCGCGGCTATCGGCCGACAGCCGGACGCTATGCCCGTCAGGTGTGTGATTCAGCGCATTATCGAGCAGGTTGGTGAAGACCTGCGCCAGCCGATCGCCGTCGCCGATCGCGACCGGCAGCCGGTCGATTTGCGCCTGCAGGTCAATGTGTTTCTGCTCCGCTTTCAATCGCAGACGGTCTTCCACCGCGCGTAGGATCTGCTCCAGATCAACCGGTGCCCGATCCAGGCCGGCCTGGCGAGCATCTAGTTTGGCCAGCTCGAGCAATTCGGCCACCAGCCGACCCAATCGTGCAGCCTCGTCGTGAATGACCTGTGCGGCGCGCTGCGGCTGTTTGGCGGTGCCGTCCAGCATGGCTTGAGCGTAACCCTGGATCGAAGTGAGCGGGGTCTTGAGTTCATGCGACACGTTGGCTACGAAGTCTCGCATCGCCTGCTGGCTGCCTTGCACCTGCTGAACCATTTCGTTAAAGGACGACGCCAGGCTGTGTGCCTCATCCGGCCCACTGGGAGCGAGTCGGCGCCGGTAGTCGCCGGCGGCAACCGCACGCGCCGCTTTGGCGGTCTTCTGCAGCGGAGCGGCCACCCAGCGTGAGATCAGCCAGGCCATCAGCACCGAAGCCAGCAGCGCCACCGCCCCGGCGCGCAACAGCAGCGGAAAGAGCAATTCCTGCCCGAGCGCAGCTAGCAGGTTTGGGCGCGGCGCCAGCAGCAGCAGCCCGCGATCGGATCCGAGCGGCTGGCTCACGTACAGCCAGCGGTTGAGCGGGCCGCCGTAGTTCCCGCTGGCTTCCGCTCCCACCGCCGCCTGCTCGAGCACCTCCACCGGGGGCGACTCGAGGTCCGATCGGGTGTCCACCAGGATCTGGCCATCCAGTCCTACCACCACCGCCCGGGCGTTGGGGATGTTCAGATTGCGGAAGGCCGCCGCCAGGCGGCCGGTGCCCAACTGTTGCAGCGCCCGCGGCCCACGGTCGCCAACCAGATTGGCCGCCCCCTGCAATCGGTTCAGTGTCTGCTGCTCAACCACGCCGCTGTTGAGTACGAACAGCAACAGTCCGACGCCGACGAACAGCAGCACCAGACCGGCGACCAGCAGGTGGGTGAACAGCAGCCGCGAACGCAATGAACGCAGCATCTTATCGGTAGTAGAAAAGCGCGCAGCGGGGGGCCTGGCGAATCCTGCATGCGTCCAGGCAGCTCGCAGGCGGCAGCTGGGGGCTATGCACGCCCATCAGGACACCAGTTTGTAGCCGACCCCGGTGACGGTTTCGATCTGGACCTGGCTGCCCTTCAACCGTTTGCGCAGGTGGGCCACGTGCACATCTACGGTGCGCGACTGACCGTAGAAATCATACCCCCAGACCAGGTTCAACAGCTGCTCGCGGGTCAGGACGATGCCTTCGTTTTCGGCAAAGGCATGCAGCAAATCGAATTCTTTTGCGCGCAGCTCAATCGGCTGCTCTCCCACCCGCACTTCCCGACGGGCTGGATCGATCAACAGATCGGCCAGCTGGATCGACCGCTCACCGACCTGGGGACCGCGCTCCGCGCGCCGCAAGATCGCCTTGATCCGTGCCACCAGCTCGCGGGGATTGAAGGGTTTGGTCAGGTAATCGTCGGCTCCCAGCTCAAGGCCGACGATCTTGTCCACGTCTTCGTCGCGGGCGGTAAGCATGATGATCGGGACTTCCGACTTGGCCCGGGTGCGCCGGCAGACTTCGAAGCCGTCAACTTCCGGCAGCATCAGGTCCAGGACCACCAGCGCCGGCTGGCGTCCTTCGATTAGCTCCAGCGCCTGTGCGCCGTCGCTGGCCGATTCGACTTGAAAGCCTTCCTGCTCGAGATACATGCGCGCCAGTTCAACGATGTTGGGCTCATCGTCGACGACCAGAATCCGCTTACCGGACATATCTATGTTTACCCGACGGCGATGTGCGGCATGTTACCGAGATGTAAATCCGGCGCCTCGGCCCGGTTGGTGTCATGCCAGTTTTCTGGCGGGCCGATGCATTCGCACTCCCGTCGCTTGGATTACTCTCCGGTCAGTGCGATCGCTTCGATTTCCACCGCCGCCCCACCAGGGAGGCCGGCTACCTGGATGGTCGATCGAGCCGGGGGTTGCTCGCCAAAGAAACCAGCGTAGACCTCATTCATGGCGCCGAATGCATCAAGATCGGTCATGAATACAGTGGTCTTGACTACCCTGGCAAGCGACGAACCGCCGGCCTCCAAAACCTTGGACAGGTTGGCTAGTGCTTGGCGGGTTTGGTCTTCGACGCCACCGGACACCAACTGCCGAGTATCCGGATCGATCCCGGTCGTACCTGAAGCAAACAGGTGGTTTCCTGCGCGGATGCCCGGCGAATACGGTCCGATCGGCTTAGCCCCGCCTTCGGGTAGGACCACCTCTCGATTCGTACCGTCCATGCTCATCTCCTTTGCATCTGATGGGGGCGCATACTTGCGGAACAGCCGGCTACTGTTCGATTCCCCATAAACTCAGTCCCCCATCGTCGGAGGCAGCCCACAGCAGCTGCCCCGAGGCATCGAAATACACCACTCTGACCGCAGCGGTGCCCGCTGGAAGCCGGCCCAGCAACTCCCCGTCCTCAGTGCTCCATAAGAACAGCTCTCCGCCGCCCGCTCCGGTGGCGAATGCCGATCCATCGGCTGAGAAGCTGATGGAGTGCACGCGCTGGCCGTGCAGGTTCGACTCCCACAGCGGCTCCCAGCTTGCGACGTCCCAGACCACCACCGAGCCGTCCCATGCCGCGGATGCCAATCGCCTTCCGTCCGGCGAGAATGCGATCGCCCCGACAGTCGCCTGGTGTGCGGTGAGGCTGGCCAACTCTCCTCCGGTCTCGACCTCCCACAGCCGGATCGAGCGATCGGCGGAGGCCGAGGCCAGGAGGCGTCCGTTCGGTGAGAGTGCCAGATCCCACACCCATCCCTGGTGCCCCATCAATTCCTCACTGAGTTGCGCTGGTGGATTCACATCACCGAACCGATTGGCCTCGAAGCGCCAGATCCGGATCACGCTATCTTGCCCACCGGAAGCAAACATCGTCCCATCCGCCGTGCCTGTCAGGCTGGAGATCTCGCCGCCAGGATCGGTGTGGCGGTCAAATGAAGTGTTGCCGTAGAGAAACCAGAATGCCAGATCCCCATCTTTGGATGCAGTCGCCCACAAACTGGGATTATCTACCACGACCATATCGTAGATCCAATCGGTGTGGAATCGAGCTACGCCCCCGTAGCCGCCCACCTCCAGATCCCAAACGGTCACGGTCCCGTCTTCATGACCGGTCATCAGCCGCCCACGGAAGGGAGATAACGCGATCGCGGTCACTCCCTGCACGGGCAGGGTTTGGAGCAGCTTCACTCTGCTCGCCGTATCGGCCGTTATGGCTGCCGCGCCACGGAGTGGGACCAGGCGTGCCGGGGACTGGCGCTCGCCGGTGAAGGGACGGGCCACCGTCGTCGGCTGCATCATTTGCCAGGTACGGCCGCCGTCGCGAGTAATCTGCAGTTCGTTTTCGAATTCATCGATCGGCGCCAGTGCCCATCCAAGCTGAGCGTTGACGAATTCCAGGCGGCTTGCGCAGTCCAGCGTCGTGGATTGCGACCAGCTCTGGCCGCCGTCGTAGGTCCAAAACAACCCACAGAGCTGTCGCTCGGGATCGGTCTGCTGCTCGGCGGGCAATCGCTCTCGCCTCCAGCCGCTGGCCGCCGAGACGTATTGGGCCGCCGGCGTCGTCAGCGGCTGAATGTTCCAGGACTGGCCGCCGTCGTCGGTCTGGTATTCGTATCGGGCGCGCTCCAGATCGACGGTCGTGCACCAAACCACCACCCTACCGGCGGTGGCCGACTGTATCGTCGGGGAGCCAACGCCGCAATCGTGCAATTGATCCTGCTCGGCGGGCAAGGGAAGCGCGCTGTACTCCCAGGTAGCGCCTCCGTCATGGGTCTGGCCAAGGCTGATCGGCGGGATGTAGCCCAGCCCATAGCTAACGGTAGACCAGCCGTGCTTCAGATCCAGAAAGTCCAAGCCAGTCACGCGGAAGAGGTAGGTGTCGGGGATCAGGCGCCAGGTGTGGCCGCCATCGGTCGTTTGGTAGAACTCGATCGCGCTCGAGCCCGCGCCGGCGAAGAAATCTCGCAAGGCCCAGCCGAATTGCGCGTCGACGAACCTCAACATGGGGAACCCTGATCCAATCGCGCCGAATGTGTCCGGATTTCGCTGCACGAACGTGCTGAGCCGCCAGCTCTGGCCTCCGTCCGTGGTATGCCACAGCTCCTTCGCCGGGCCGTAGAAGCAATATCCTTCATCGAATTCGAGGACATCACGATAAGCGACCCAGGCAGTGTTGGCATCCAGCATGCGTGCAAACGCCTCATCGCCACACGAATTGTCGATGATCGACAGCTCCGGCGGTGTGACATCGAACCACGATTCCCCGCCGTCGACCGTCCTGACAATGTGCTGGGTTTGTTCTCCCTCCCCCACAATTGCCCAGCCGCGTGTCGCATCCATCATGTTGATTGAGTGGAAGTGGAGCTGCTCGCCTTCCTCATACAGTGGTATTGGCACCCGCTCAACCATCGCGGCTTCAGCTGGGGCGCAGAGATCGCCGGCGAGCAGTAGCTGCGGTAGATGGCGCACATAGTTGTTGTCCTCGTCCTGCTCGGTTACCTCATCCCACAGGTCCAATACGATGAGCAACGCATACTGATCCAGGGCTTCCCCTTCATCCGTGTAGGGCCGGAGGGTTAGCTCCAACGGACGCGATTCGCCGGCAGCTAAACCGGCGACCTCTCGTTCCTCCCAATCGCTGAAGTCAATGCCACTGACTTCTACCGTGAACGGTTCAGTCGCTTGCCCGCCCACGTTGGCGACTTCAAGTTGGACCTCAAGTGTGGCCCGCTCCAAATCCAGGCACTCGCCGCGCAGGTTCCAATCGGCCGAAACCGAATCGACCACCAGGTCAGGCATCGATCCATCAGGGGAGAGCCCCGGCGGAGGGGAGCTCGGCAGGATTCTCGGCGATGGCGTCGATGCGGCAGCCGGCGCCGAGGCCGCGTCCCCGGTCGCTTGAGGCTCACCAACACAACCAGCCAACCAGGTGGCGGCCAGCATTACGGCCGCAACTGACGCCGTCTTGTCCCGGTCCCAGCCTGTTTCGGTCGCCACGGGCGACAGCCAAGTGTGAACCTGAAAGAGTTGCTCCAACGCGGTCTCATCATAGCCCGATTGAGCTTCCGGCCAACCGACGCGGAAGGACGCCCTTCCGGGCGTCCCGTCTACGTCATGCGATCTGATGCTATCCGGTTAGTCGTCGACCACCACATTGACCAAACGGCCTGGCACGACGATTACATCCGTCGGTTCTCGGCCGGCCAGGTGGCGTTGCACGGCCTCGCTCTTCAGCGCCACCTCGCGTGCCTGCTCGTCGCTGATGTCGGCGTCAACCTCGATTCGGTCGCGCAGCTTGCCGTTGACCTGAATCACCAGGGTGATGCGCTCCTCGGCCGCCAGCGCGGCGTCGAACTCCGGCCACGGCTGTTGATGAACCGAGTAGGAGTGACCGCGACGGGCCCACAGCTCCTCGGCGATGTGCGGCGTGACCGGCGCCATCAACAGCAACAGGGTATTGATGGCCTCATCGTATGCCGCGGATCCCTCCAAGCCTGAGCCGCCGATGGCGTTGCTCAGCTCCATCAGCGCCGAGACCACGGTGTTGAACTCGAAGTGCTCCAGATCGTGGCTGACGGCCTGGATAGTCTGATGAACCCTACGGGTCAGCTCGCTTGCGACCTTCTGGTTGCGCATCGCCTGCTGATCACCGTCCGTGTCTTCCGATGCGGTCGGCTCGTGGGCCAGCGCCCACACCCGGTGCAGCCAGCGCACCACGCCCTGGATGTTCTGGTCGTTCCAGGGCCCACCCTCGGTCCAGCGGTAGCCGAACATCAGGTAGGCTCGCACGGTGTCAGCGCCGTAGCTGGCCACCTGCTCGTCCGGATCGATCACATTGCCGCGCGACTTGCTCATGCGCTGTCCGTCCGGGCCCAAGATCTGACCCTGATTTCGCAGCTGGAGCATCGGCTCCGGCCCCTTGGTGATGCCCAGATCGCGCATCGCCTTGTGGAAGAAGCGGGTGTACAGCAGGTGCATGACTGCGTGCTCGATGCCGCCGGTGTAGGTATCCACCGGCATCCAGTAGTCGTACTGCTCCGGATCGAACGGGCCGTCTTCGTAATCGGGGCTCAAGTAGCGCAGGTGATACCAGGAAGAACACATGAAGGTATCCAGGGTATCGGTGTCTCGCTCAGCCGGGCGCTCGCAGATCGGGCAGGTGGTCTCCTTCCAGGT
>CAZJUE010000019.1:0-20945 GCA_964549025.1 uncultured Anaerolineaceae bacterium
GCTTCTCGTCGGCGGGATCAGTATCATGAACATCATGCTGGTCTCGGTCACCGAACGCACCCGCGAGATTGGGCTGCGCAAGGCGGTTGGGGCCCGCAAGCGCGATATCCTGATGCAGTTTCTGCTGGAGAGTGTTGTGCTGGCGGTGATCGGTGGGATGCTCGGAATCACGATCGGGGGCGGAGGTACCACCTTGATCGGATTGCTGGCAACCGACCTGAATCCTTCGCTCTCGCCCAACGCGGTGATCCTGGCAACCGGCTTCTCCGGCCTGGTTGGCTTGTTCTTCGGAATCTACCCGGCCACCCGGGCGGCGGCGCTCAACCCGATCGAAGCGTTGCGCTACGAATAGTGGAACTCAGTCCCCGTAAGATGTCGCTCAGCCTGCGATGCTGTATTCGTAGCTGCCGCGGACCGGCTGACCCTCTTCCAATCGGCTGAGACGAAACAGTCCCGGATCCAATCCATCAGTTTGTTCGCCGGTCACCAGATCGGCCACCATGGTTCCCACCGCCGGGCCGAGCTTGAAGCCGTGTCCGCTGAAGCCGGCGCAGACCACGAAACCGCTTCCCTCCCAGGCCTCGCCGATAAAGGGGTGCCAATCCGGCGTGATGGCGTAGAGCGCAGCGTATCCCGGCGTGGCATGGCTTTGTTCCATTGCCGGGAAGCGACTCACCAATCGGTTCCCCGCGTCGGCAACGAACTCCAGATCTACTCGCTCGTTGTAGTTGTCTGGATCTACCACGTTCTCGCTCTCTGACGGATCAACCAGACCGACCAGCGTCAATCCTCCGGTTTCCGCCCGCCAATAGGTGGCGTTGGGGAAGTCGATCACCACTGGGTGGCCAGCCTCATGTCCCGCCGGCCGGCGAAAAAAAGCTACCTGTACCCGGCAGGGGTCGATCGGCGCATCAATCCCCGCCATCTTCGCCACCCGTGCGCCCCATGGCCCGGCGCAGTTCACCACCGTCGGCGCAAAGAAGCGCCCGCGGTTGGTCTCCACGCTTTCGATATGGTCGGCTTCGAAGTTCAGGCCGGTGGCTTCGGTTTCCAAAAGGAATTCAGCGCCGCGCTGCTTGGCGGCCTCGGCGTAGCTGCCGATAGTCAGATTGGGATCGGCGTAGCCGGATTCGGGTTCATAGGCCGCGGCGACCAGGTCCTGGGTCTCAAGGTATGGCCAGCGCCGCCTGAGCTCCTCCCGCGGCAGCAGCTCGGTCTGGATGCCCAATCTGCTCTGCAGCTCGAGATTGGCCTCAAGGCCCTCCAGGTCGCTCGCTGGGGTGAGCACCAGAAAACCGGTTTCCACGAACCCCGATTCGCCCCCGACGATTTCGCTAAAATCCTGGAACACCCGCAGGCTGTGCAGCGCCATGCGCGCCGTGACTTCGTTCGAATAGTGCTGGCGGATAATGGCAGATGATTTGCCGGTCGATCCGGCGCCCAATGAGGCTTTCTCCAGCACCGCAACCTTGAGCCCACGCTGCGCAAATTGGTAGGCAGAGCTGCAGCCCATAATCCCAGCTCCGATCACGATGACGTCGTAGCTCGATCCCATCGCACGCCTCCTGTTACTTGACCGGCTGCAGGTGCGGTCGCAGGAACTCCCCGGTGTGGGAGCCCTTTGCCTTGGCGATCTGTTCCGGCGTGCCTTCGGCCACCAGGCGCCCTCCGGCGTCTCCGCCCTCCGGGCCCAGATCGATCACCCAATCAGCGACTTTGATGATGTCCGGATGGTGCTCGATGATCAGCACCGTATTCTCTTGATCGACCAATTGCTGCAGCACGTCGATCAGCTTGTGCACGTCGGCGGCGTGCAGCCCCACTGACGGCTCATCCAACACGTAGAGCGTGTGTCCAAGCGAGCGCTTGGATAGCTCGCGCGAGAGCTTGACCCGCTGGGCCTCACCGCCCGAGAGGGTCGGCGCCGGCTGTCCGATTCGCAGGTAGCCCAGGCCGACGTTCAGCAAGGTGTCGAGGATGCGCATCATTGGCGGGAAGGCGGAGAAGAACTCCGCGGCTTCGGAAAGCGTCATCTCCAGCACATCGGCGATGGTCTTGCCTTTGAAGCGCACCTGCAGAGTTTCACGGTTGAAGCGGGCCCCGTTGCACACCTCACATTGGACGTACACGTCCGGCATGAACTGCATCTCGATGCGCAGCTGGCCCTGCCCCTGACAGGCCTCGCAGCGTCCGCCGTGCACGTTGAACGAGAAACGTCCGGGCTTGTAGCCGCGCACCTTCGATTCCGGCAGCTCGGCGAACAGTTTGCGAATGTGGTCGAAGAGCCCAGTGTAGGTGCCGGGGTTGGAGCGTGGGGTGCGTCCGATCGGGCTCTGGTCGATGTTGATCACCTTATCGATTTCGTCGACCCCCTCCAGTCCTTCGTGGGCGCCAGGCAGGTCCCGCGCACCGTGCAGCTCGCGAGCCAGCGCTTTGTAGAGGACCTCCACCATCAGCGAGGATTTCCCTGAGCCGGATACGCCGGTGATGCACACGAACTTGCCCAGCGGGAACTCAACCGTAAGGTCAGACAGATTGTTCTCCCGGGCGCCGATCAGCCGCAGCAGCTTTCCATTCCCGCTGCGGCGGGTCTCGGGAGTGGGAATCTCCAGCTTGCCGGCCAAGAACTTGCCGGTGATCGACTTGCGGCTCCTGGCCACCTTCTCGACCGGGCCCTCTGCGACCACTTCTCCGCCCGCCTCGCCGGCGCCTGGACCGAGGTCGATCAGCCAGTCGGCAGCGCGCAGGGTAGCTTCGTCGTGCTCGACTACCAGCACTGTATTGCCAAGGTCACGCATGCCTTCCAGAGTGTGGATCAGTCGGGCGTTGTCGCGCGGGTGCAGCCCGATCGACGGCTCATCCAGCACGTAGAGCACCCCCATCAGGCGCGAGCCGATCTGTGTGGCCAGCCGGATGCGCTGGGCCTCCCCGCCGGAGAGCGTGGCGGCCGAGCGATCCAGGGTCAGGTACTCCAGGCCGACGTTAACCAGGAATCCGAGTCGATCGTGGATCTCTTTCAACACCCGTTCGGCGATCACCGTCTGGCGCTTGTCCAGCGGGCCGGACTTGTCCTGCAATTGCTCCACCCACGCCAGGCTGCGCGAGACCGGCCAGCGGGTGACCTCCACGATGTTGTGTTCGTCCAGGGTCACCGCCAACGCTTCGGGTCGCAGCCGTTGGCCGTGGCAGGCCGGGCACGCTCGGTCCGACATGAATTCTTGGATCTTGCCTCGTACGTATTCGGATTGGGTCTCCTGATAGCGGCGCTCCATGTTGCCCACTATGCCTTCGAAGGAGGTCTTAAAGGAAGACTTGCGCCCGTCGCGGCTGGCGTAGTTCATGGGGATCTCTTCGCCGTTGGTGCCAAACAACAGTAAGTCGAGCTTCTTGGCCGGGAGCTCGGCCACCGGCGCCTCGAGATCGATGTCGTAATAGTCGGCGACCGCCTCAGCCATCTGCCAGTAGTAGCCTTGCCGGTCGCGGGCCTGGTTGGGCCACTCCATGGCTACGATCGCGCCGCCGGCGATGGAGACGGAACGATCGGGAATGATCCGCTCCGGATCCACCTCCAGCTTGCTGCCCAGCCCCTGGCACTCGGGGCAAGCTCCGTGCGGCGTGTTGAACGAAAAGGTACGCGGCTCGATCTCGGACAGCGTGGTGCCATGCTCCGGGCAGGCCAGGTGTTCCGAGAACGGGACGTCGGACGGCGGATCGGCGCTGAGGTTGGCGGCGATCAGCTGGCCCTCGCCCCACTGCAGAGCGGTTTCAACCGAGTCCGTCAGCCGGGTGCGGTAGGAGTCGTCGGGTTCGTCGGGTACGATCAGCCGATCGACCACCGCTTCAATGTTGTGCAGCTTGTAGCGGTCAAGCTCGATATCTTGCTCGATCTCGACCACCTCGCCGTCCACTCGAGCGCGCACGAAGCCGGATCGGCGCAATTCGTCAATCACCGCCAGATGGGTGCCTTTGCGTCCTTTGACCAGCGGTGCCAGGATCAGCAGCTTGCTGCCGTGCGGGAGCTGCTCGATCGCATCGACGATTTCTTGGGCCGACTGCCGGGCGACCTCTCGGCCGCAGATCGGGCAATGGGGGACGCCGATCCGGGCAAACAGCAGCCGCAGGTAGTCAAAAACCTCGGTTACGGTTCCGACGGTGGAGCGCGGGTTATGCGAGACGCCGCGCTGATCGATTGATACTGCCGGAGAAAGGCCGTCGATGTAGTCTACGTCCGGCTTGTCGAGCTGCCCAAGGAATTGGCGAGCGTAGGCCGATAGCGACTCCACGTAACGACGTTGCCCTTCGGCAAAGATGGTGTCAAAGGCCAGCGACGATTTCCCCGAGCCCGAAATCCCGGAAATCACCACCAGCTGGTCGCGTGGTATCTCGATGGTTAGGTTCTTGAGGTTGTGGGCGCGTGCGCCGACTACGATGATTTTGTCCTGGGCCATAATCCGTACAGGTGTTCTAGTCGAGTTGGCGACTGAGGATTATATCAGAGCAGCGCCGTGGCTGATTTTGACTGGGCCACGGCGGGTCGGCCTGCGATTGGCCCGCTGCGCGGCGGCGATCTTGAGTGGCTGAGGTCTGGCTGGGGGAGGCTTGCTTTGGGTGCGAGGTGGGACTGGGCGGCCCGCTCAGCGTTCTTCCGACGCTACGCTTGGGGGAGTTCGGCGTCGCACCACTGGCAGCGGGTGGCCCCGACCGGGCTGGCGGCCTGACATTCGGGGCAAATCGGCAGCTGGCCGCGCGGCTGCACTCCGCCGTCCTGCTCGGCGGCCATGCTCACCGTTTCATGGGGGCTGAAATCGGAACTGCGGGCGCTGCCCCCGGTGAGGCGAGCCCCGCGGGCGTCCTCAGTGACCTGATAGCCGCGGGCTTTCAGGCTTTCTACGGTATCCGGTCGGAGACCCTTGGATTTGGCTTCATCGGCAGCCTGCATCCGCGCCGCCAGCACCCCGCGCATCTCCTCCGGAACCTGCTCCAGCAGGTCATCGCGCTCGGCCGGGCCCTCCGAGGCCTCGGTCAACTGCCGTAGGGTGGCCGGCCCGGGGCTCGGCTCCGCATCCGGCGGGGTAGCTGGCGCCTGCAGTTCGGCGTCAGACTCGGCCGATTCTGCCGCAGGTTGGTTGGTCGATTCGGTCTCTAATCCCAGTGTGGCTACTTGCTGCTTGGGCAGCGGTAGTGTCTCGGCATCATGGCTACCTTCGGTCTGAGGATCGGCGCTGCGGAACTCCGCCTGTGGTGGCGCGTAGCCGCAAAAGGGGCAGGGGAACGGATCCGCCTCGGCCGTGGTGCGCTCAAGCTGGGCGCCACAAGACGGGCAATCGTGCAGATTTGCCGCCATATCGCTAAGCTAGCAAGCGGCTTGCTCGCCGACAATCACCTTTTGGTCACCGCCGGCTGGTTGATACGGCCGCTTTCGTAGACTTTGGTGATTTCTCCTGCCACGTGCTGCTGGTTGGCCGCCAGGAAATCATCGGCATAGCGCGAGTTGCGCCACGAAAACGCAACCCCATTCTCCTTCTTGCTCAGCTGAATCAATGCGGTGGTCTGCACGAAGATTGCGTCCTCGGAAGGAACGTGGTCCGGCAGCCGGCTGAGGGTGATCAGCGCCGTAGCGCCATAGCCGAGCGCCCCCAGAGCGGTGGCCATTCCGATGCTGAGGAACATCGCGGCTTCCACACCCAACCGAGCCAGCGTCAGGGTAATGACGAAGATCATCGCGCCGACCAAAACTGAGCTCAGGTGGGCGATCAGGCGCGAATTGCGCTCCTCTGCGCTCTGGGCGTTGACCCGAGCGTGGCACACGCTACACAGCGGCAGCTCGAAGCTGCGTCGCGGCTCGAAGTCGCCGGTTGCCGTTAGGCGGCGGGAAGCGGGAGTGCGGTAGCAGTGTGCGCAGCGATCGGTCGGGAAGATCGGCGGGGCCTGCACAATGACCCGGAAGCGCTGACCGCGCTCGGGTTCGAACGGCGCTTGCTGGGCTGCCGCGTCGGCATCATCCGCGGTGACCGGTGGTTGGGCAGCTGGCAGCTCCGGGGCCGGCAGATCGGCCGGCTGGTAGCCGTCGGTGCCGGCTGGCGGCCCTTCTCCGCCCGGTGCAGCTTGTTCGTCAGCCTCGTCCACTTGCGGGGTGAGTTGAGCCTGGGATTGATCGGCTTGGGAGGACCGCTCTTCAGCCGCCTTGGCTGCCACGGCGGGAAGCGCCAGCCAGCGCTTGAGCGAGAAGCTTGCTGTTTGAGGATAGTCTGGCGATATCGAGCCGAACATCACCAGGTCCGATCCAGCGTCCAATACGAACAACGACTCGCAGCTGGAGCACTTGACATAATCAGGAAGGTCGTTGAGGTGGGCGACAGTCAGGCTGACTTCGTCACAGATCGGGCACGGCCGATCAGCGGCGAAGAGATCTTGTACGGTATTACGGGGAAGGTGAGTGGTTTGTTCCATCAGCCGAAGCTGATCCTCCGGATCCGCTCCCCAATCTAGCACGGCAACCGATTCCGGGATAGCGACCCCAGTTTCCTATTCGGTCACTGGCGTCCGGGCTGCGGCGCGATCGAGGGAACGCGCTTGGCGCCACTAGACTATGGGCTGCTTAAGCCGGCCAGCGCCTCCGGGCCAAAGGCTTCTTCCAGCATATCTAGAATCGCCTCCCGGTCCGGCAGCAGCACTGAGGCACCGCCAGGCGTTCTCCAAAAGCTGGCCATCGATTGGGTCACTCTAAAATGGTGGATACGGCTGGAATTGGCAGCGATTTGCACCGCAGTTGGAAGCAGCGGGATCATGTCGATGACCTCTAGGTCGGTGCGCACGCTGTTGTAGAACTGGCTGTACAGCTGCGGCAGGTGTGAAAGCCCGTCTATGCTGACTACTTTGTCGAAGAGCGCCTGGACGACCTCTTGCTGGCGGCGCAGCCGGTCGAAATCGCCGGTGGTCTTGCGC
This sequence comes from uncultured Anaerolineaceae bacterium, assembly GCA_964549025.1. Lineage (GTDB taxonomy): Bacteria > Chloroflexota > Anaerolineae > Anaerolineales > E44-bin32 > JADFRG01. Next base: position 6,946 of record CAZJUE010000019.1, read on the forward strand.
ATGCGCACGTAGCACAGCGCCTCGTAGCCGTCCATCTCATAGCTGTCCAGACCGTAGTTCCAGATCTTCCCCCCGCACTCGTCGGACAGGTACCCGGTGGATTGCACGGTGATGCCACCCAGCGTGTCGATCGCCGAAGTGAACCCCGAGAAGCTTGCCCGAACGTATCCATCCAGCTCGATGCCGAAGTTGTAGAGGATGGTGTCGCGGGTCATCTCAAATCCACCGCGCACATCGGCGGTGTTGATGCGGTCCATGCGCCAGCCAGGCAGGTATACGTACAGGTCGCGCGGAAAGGAGATCATAGTGGCAATGCCAGCCTCTGGATCGATCGCGACCAGCACCATGGTGTCGGTTCGGTAGCCGCCGGTGTTTGGCCGGGCATCGCTGCCAAGCAGAATCACGTTGAACACCTTATCGCCCAGTGCCAGCGGCTGCATCGGAGGCGGGATCTCGGTGGCCGAGGGCTCCGCTGGTCCGAGAAAATCCCCCCAAGGGAGGGTGGGAGTTGGTGTCAAAGTGGCAGTGAGGGTCACGGTTGGGGTCGGGGTAGCGCTGGGTGTCAGAAAAGGCTGTGGCGTTTGGGTCGCTGCTGCGGTGTTCAGCGCGCTTACCGTTTCAACCACGCTGGTTTCCAGCGAGTCGTCTGGCAATACTTCTTGCAGGGAGGAGTTGCAAGCGCCGATGGCTAGCGCCAGCACAGCGACGAACAGGAACAGGAGTTGCTTCACTTTAGGTTTGCTCGGCTCGAAGTCCCTTAGCTGAGACGCTTAACCGCCGCCCGACGTTCCCAGATACGGGCGTTGCGGGGGTGGATTCTATTCCAAAGTCGATCGGTCTACATGAGTGCAAGCTATATGCCTGGCTGATCAGGTCGGCGGACCATGAGCGTCATGCGCAACGCGCCAGCTGGTCGCTCCCGCAAGCATGGCGTTCAGTAGATCACTCCGCTGCAATCCGTCGGAAATGGCAGCCGCCCGCTTAAGCCGGAGGAAGAGGGGATCGCGGGCGGCTTCGAGGCCTGGACACTCTGGGGGGTAGTGTCCGCTCGTAATGTTATCGGATTCCGGAGCTCGGTCACCTTACAGCCACATTACAGGCCGCAAAGGCACAGGGCGTCGAAGCGGCAGCCAAAGGGGGTGTATGTCGCTTGCTACAGCGTGGGCTGTGTGTGTTACCAGCGCCCGGTGGAACTGCCCATGGCAACCAACACCGGGCGTTTGGCCCGGTCCAGCACACCGCCGGTCACGTCCGAAAGCAGCAGATCACGGATCGTACCGCGTTTGAAGCGCGCACCCAGCACGATCAAGTCGTATTCCTCCAGGCTGGCTTCCCGCAAGATCTCGTCGATTACCGGCCCGTGACGCATCCTCAATTCGCCGTCCACCTGCATCTCGTCCATCGCTTCCGCCGCTCGGCGAAGGTGCCGCGCCTCGTCGGTATCGGTTTGCAGCAACTCGGTCAGGTGTTGCTCGACCTCTTTGAGGCCGGCGTACATAGTCGGAGTTTGCATCGCCACGTAAAGCAACGCGACCGAGGCGCCAGTCGCCTTGGCGATTTCCAGCCCTTCGGTCACGGTTGGGTCGGCGTAGCGTTTGCCGCCGGTGCAAATCAAGATCCTGGACAAACTGCTGCGTTGGCCCTTCACCACCACCACCGAAAGCGGCGCGTGGGAGACCACCTTGCGGGCCACCGAGCCCAACAGCACCTCCTGCAGGCTCGGCTGATCGCGTGCCCCGATCACCAGCAGATCGAAGTTCTGTGTCTTGGCCTCAACCAGGATCTGCTCGGTCGGCGCTCCCACGCGAGTCAGAGTCTCGACCGAGAAACCATCAAGTTGTTTTGAAGCCGCCTCCAGGGTCGCTTCGGACTGCTGGCGATCCTTCTCATCTTCGATGACATTCAGCACCGTAATCGAACTGGATTCTCTGGGTGCCAACATCGCCGCGTAGGCAACCGTCGACTTGGAGTGCGGAAATCCGCCGACTGCAATCAATAGCTTCACTGCACGCCCTCGTTCATTCGACTCCGCCACCCGACAACAAGCGGTAGAGTACTAGGGCCGCGCCGATCAAAGGCAGCACCGAAAACGCCAGCCGGATGCGCGGCCCGCGCACGAAGCGGGTCGACACTGCCCCGATTTGGGCCCCGATGGCGGCTCCGGTGTTCATCACCAACGCGATCAGGATGTCAACGTTGCCCTTTAGCGCGTGGGTGAGCGTTCCGTATCCGGCCGAGATCACCACCTCAAACAGGTCGGTGCCAACCGCTACGTGGGTAGGGACACCTAACAGGTAGACCATAAGCGGCATCCGAATGAAGCCGCCACCCACCCCCAGAGAGCCGGCCAATACGCCGGTCGCCATCCCGACCGCCAGGATGGCCCACAGCGACACCGACTCAATGCCCGAGCCACGCAGCGAGATCATCGGTGGAATGCGAATGGTCTGAATCCGTCGTGCGGCGCCCTCGAACCCCAGCGCGTCCGAGGCATGGATGCTCTCAGTGCCAACCGCGCGTAGCGCCCGAATGCTCTCCCAGGCAGTGAAGGCACTGATGACCAGTAGAATCACGATATAGGCTCCGCCGATCACCTGGTCGATGTTGCCTACCAGTTCGAGGCGCTCGACGATCTGCGCCCCGATCTCAACCCCGATCACCGTTCCCAGCACCATCAACAGACCGAGTTTGGCGTCGACGTGCCCCAGCGTCCGATGCCGTCGGGCAGCCACGATCGACTTGCCGGTCATGTGCGCCAGATCGGTGCCCACCACGAAATTGATCGGAACGCCGGCCAGGAACATGGCCGGGCCGGCGATGAAGCCCCCGCCGACTCCGAAGAATCCGCCCAGGATGCCGACCAGGAATCCGATGACCGCCAGGAAAATCGGATTGATGATGACGTCGGCGATCGGGAAGTACACGTGACTACTCCAGCCGTTCCATCCCCAGGCGGGAGATGAGAAACGAAGTGACCGCTTCCAACACCACACCCTGGACCAGGATCAGCACCAATCCCACCGGCGCGTACAGGGTAGGATTTTCCAAGAAGAGCTCTACCAGCGGTTCGCCCAGCCAGCGCAGCACGACCAAGAAATAAATCACGACCAGCAGCGCGTACACCACCAGCTCGATCACGAAGTTCCGGATCAGGGTCGGGAAATTGACTTTGTCCACGATCAGGTCCTACCAGGGAACAGGCTGATTATACGGTGTGAACGGTGCCAGCAGGTGCAAGCTGACCGCACCGGCCGGGATCAGCCAGCAAGTGCGGTTCGGCGAGCTTGCTGAATGTATTCCAGCGATTGATGGCGAAAATAGGTGTTGTACAGCTCGGCGTAGTGCCCGCCGCTCTCAACCAGACTGTCGTGCGTGCCCTGCTCGATGATCCGCCCGTTGCGCAGCACCACGATCCGATCCGAGGCCCGGACGGTGGAAAGCCGATGGGCGATCAGGATCGAGGTGGTCTCAGCCAGGATGAGCTTCAACGCCTGCTGGATCTGGTACTCAGTAAAGGGGTCGATGCTGGCGGTAGCCTCGTCCAGGATGAAGATCGACGGACGCTGCACCATCACTCGCATCAGCGAAACCAGCTGGCGCTGGCCCATCGACAGCCGCCCGCCGCGCTCGCCGACCTCGGTGTGCAGTCCATCCGGCAGAGTCTCCAGCCATTCGCCGGAGCCGATGCGCTGCGCCAAGTCGCCGATCTCGGCATCACGGGCTTGCGGGCTGGCGTAGCGGATGTTCTGCATTACAGTGCCGGAGAAGAGAAATGGGTTCTGCGAAACCACTCCGATTTGACGCCGGTAGTCGTGCAGGTCGAGCGAGCGCACATCCAGGCCGTCGATCAGCAGGCGCCCGCCCTGGTACTCGTAGAAGCGGGTGATCAGCTTAACGATCGAGGATTTGCCGGCGCCTGTGTGGCCGACCAGCGCCAGGTTTTCGCCGGCGGCGATGGTGAGGTCGAAATCCTCGAGCACCGGCTCGTCCGGCTTGTACCGGAAATCCACTCCCTCGAAGGTGATCTCGCCTTTGAGCTTGGGGACCGTCAGGCCGTCGGTTTGCCGGACCGCTGCCTCGGTATCGATCAGGGCGAACACCCGCTCGGCGGCCGACAGGCCACCCTGAATCTGACTCCAGAAGGTCGATAAGCTCAAGATCGGAAACCAGAAGCGGTCCATGCTGCGCAGGAACATGTACCAGGCCCCGACCACGATGATCCCCTCAGCCGCCGTCAGGCCACCCACGTAGGTCATGATGGCGGTGCCAATGCCCATCATGGCGTTCAAAGTGGGGAATACGAGCGCCAATACGAAGCCACGCCGCACGTTGACGCCATACGACTGCTGATTCACCAGCACGAATTCCTGGTAGATCTTGGTCTCCTGGCGGAAGTTCTTGGCCACCGCGATCCCCGTCACCGCTTCTTTGATGCTGGAATTGACGTTGGCCATCGCTCGCATGGCGCTGCGGATCACCCGGCGCGCCCAGCTGCGGAAGCCTATCGAAGCCAGGAAGAAGGCCGGCAGCATGCCCAGCACCCAGAGCGTCAGCTTCAGCTCGATGCTCAGCAGGACCACCAGCAGGATCGCCACCTGCACCACCTGGCGTCCCAGCTCGCTGACCAGCAGCACCACTTGCGAGAACTCGCTGGTGTCAGACGTGATCCGACTGACCACCTTGCCGGAGGCGTGCTCATCGTAAAAGGAAAGATCGTGCGACGCGGTGGCTTCGAAGGCGTCCTTGCGCAGGTCAAGCATCACGTCGCCGATGGTGCGGGTCAACAACCGGCGCCCGACCCAGTTGGCGCCCCACATCACCGATCCCATCAACAGCAGCAGCAGCACAATGGTCGGCACTGCCTGATGGTTCGGGTCCTCGCGCAGCAGCTCGATGCCCTGTGGCACCAACAGAGTCGTCGCGGCGATGGCGCCGGACATCACCAGGGTGGCCACCGCGGCCACCAGCAGACGCCTCACGTGTGGCCGGAAATACCCGGCCAGCCTCTGCACCAGCTCCCAATCCGAGTAGCTGCGGTCGTAGTCTTCCTGTTCCAGGTCGCGGAAAAAACCCACTATTGCTCCATGCTGGCGAAAATCTGGCGGTAGGCGGGCGAGTCGGCCATCAACTGATCGTGGCTGCCGATCGCTTCCACCCGCCCATTGCGCAGCACCAGGATCACGTCCGCCCAGCGGATCTGGGAGAGCCGGTGGGTGATGATCACCGTGGTGCGCCCCTCGGCGGCGCGGAAGATGGCGCGCTGGATCTCGTCTTCGGTTGCGCTGTCGATCGAACTGGTCGAGTCGTCCAGGATCAAGATGCGTGGTTCGGTCAGAAAGGCCCTTGCCAGTGCGATCCGCTGTCGCTGGCCGCCGGAGAGCGTCACCCCGCGCTCGCCCACCACCGTGTCGTAACCATCCGCAAAGCCGGTAACGAAGTCATGGGCCTGGGCTTCTTTGGCGGCGCGCACGATGTCGTCCGTGGCGGCATCCGGGCGGCCGAAGGCGATGTTGTCGCCGATCGAGCGCGAGAAGAGGAACACGTCTTGTTCGATGATCGATATTTGGCTGCGCAGCGATGCCAGGTTCCACTCACGCACGTCGCGTTTATCTACCAGCACCGCCCCGGCGTCTACGTCGTAGATCCGGTTGACCAATTTGGCGAAGGTGCTTTTGCCGGCGCCGGTCTGGCCTACCACCGCCAGCGTCTGCCCCGGTTCCAGGGTGAACGACACCTCATCCAGCGCCGGATCGTCGTCCTCATATGCGAAGCAGACCTCTCGGAAGGCCAGCTCCCCCCGCATTTGGCCTGTGTAGCCCGCCGAGTTTCGGTCCAGTTCGGTGCGCCGTTGGATCAGCTCCAGGATGCGCCGAGCGCCGGCCAACCCGAGCGAGACCTGGGAATAGGCGAACAGAGAGATGAAGGTCGGGAAGCTCAGCAGCTGGATCAGCCCGGCGAAGGCCACCATATCCCCGATGCCGATCGCTCCGCTGCGGTAGAGCAAGAACGCGTGCAGGAACCCGCCGGCCTCGGCCAACCCCAACAGCAGCAGCGGGAGGTAGCGGGCCTCGATATCGCCCTGTCGGACGAAGGCGGTGCGAAACTGCTCGGCGTTGCCGGTGAACCGATGCACTTCCTGAGTCTCCTGGGCGTGCCCCTTGACCACCTCGATTCCATCGATGGCTTCCGAGAGATGAGCGTTCATATCGCCGAAGGACTTGCGCACCCGCTCAGATACCGGGCGCAGCTCGCGCAGATACTGCCGCAGTGCAAAGATGTAGGCGATGGTGAAAGCCGCCGGCACCAGGATCAGCGAGGGGTGGTAGCTGGGAGCGACAATCAGCGGAAGCAGCATGAAGTTGGCCGACCCGATCACCAGGTTGAAGCCCGGGTTGAACATCAGCCCGATCTCGCGCACATCGTTGGTGGCTCGCGCCATGGTGTCGCCCACTGGCTGCAGGTTGTGGAAGGTCATGCTCTTGCCCAACAGGCTGAGGTACAGCTCTTCGCGGATGTCGCGCTCCAGACGCTGGCCCAGCAGGTCGGCGCCGAAATTGCGCCCGAGCTGCAGCACTCCTCGGATCAGCTGGGTGATCACGATCAGCCCAGCCAATCGGATTAGCCCGTCGCGGATCTCGCTTCCACCGAGCACCAGATCGAAGGCTTGCCCCAATAGCACCGGCACCGCGGCCGCCAGCGTGGCGTTTCCAAATGCTCCGGCTACGGTCATCAGCACCACCCACAAGTGCTCAGAGGTGTGCGAAAGGATCCAGCGTTCGGCAGAGCGCTGGTTGCGTTGTTTTGTGTGTGGGACGACGAATTCTGCGACGGTCATTGGCGGGAAAGCTGCGACAGCATATCATATCGCCGGCTGGCGCCAGCCGGACATCCAGATTGGATCGCGGGCCCTGCTGGCGTACCTTTGCGGCGGCTCTGGCGTCTGTTGCTGCGTGTTATAGTCGGCGCCCCGATGCGAAATCCATGGCTGATGCTGCCGTTCGCTATCGCCTTGGCTGGCTGCAACCTCCCGCAAGCCAGCGCGCCGGCCGCGCCGGAAGCCGGCATCATTCGAGGGGTGGTCTGGAATGATCGCTGCGTGGTCGAAGCCGGAGCCCCCAGCGACGCCTGCGTGCAGCAGGACGACGGGCTGTACCGCGCCAACGGCAACCGCGAGGCGGATGAGTCCGGAATCCCAGGGGTCGCCGTCGAGTTAGGGGCCGGTCCGTGCCCGGCCAGCGGTCTGGACGAAGCGCTAACCGGTTCCGACGGAAGCTACGCCTTTATCGGCCATGGGCCAGGCGAGTACTGTGTCGCGATCGCAATGTCAGATCCGTTGGTCCGCTCCAGCGTCCCTGGCGGCCGCTGGAGCACCGGCGAACCGGCGCACACGGTGAGGCTGGACGCCGGCCAGACCTTGACTGGCGTCGATTTCGGGTGGGAGCAGCAGATTCCACAGGTCACCAATACCCCACCTGCAACCGTCACCGTGACCCCGACTGCCGAACGCACCGAAGCCACCACCACGGTCAACGCCAACTGCCGGAACGGCCCAGATACCGTCTACCCAGTGCTAACAGTTCTGTCGTCCGGTCAATCCATAGAAGCGATCGGCCGCAACGCTGCCGGAGACTGGTGGCAGGTGCGGCTAGCTGACGGCGAGCAGTGCTGGCTTTCGGAGCAGACCGTGGAAGTCAACTTCAACGCCGGCGACCTGCCGGTGATCGCTGCCCCCTCCACGCCGACGCCAGCGCCTGGGGCCATTAGCGGACGGGTCTGGCATGACCTTTGCGAGGTTGGTGGAGGGGAAGGGGGTGAGCCGGCCACACCCTCTCCGGGATGCATCGAGCTGGAGCAGGGTGGCTACGCCGCCAACGGAGTGCTGGAGGCTGGGGAGCCCGGTCTAGTCGGTGTATTGGTGAACCTGGGGGAAGGACCGTGTCCGGCCGGTGGGCTGGCCTCCACCCTCACGGCTCGCGAGGGAATGTATGGCTTCGGAGAGCTGGAGGCCGGTACCTACTGCGTCAGCGTGGACGCTTTCGGCGCGATCAACAGCACCATCCTCATTCCAGGCGGGTGGACCCGCCCGCCGGAGGTCGGGGAGATTACCATCGTCTTGACCAGTGGGGAGAGGCTCACCGAAGTTAATTTCGGCTGGGACTATCAGTTTCTCCCCTAGCAGGCGGAAATCTGCCCCATGAGGCCGGCTCATCTGGCCATTCCGGAAGTAGTCGGTAGCATCCCTTCTTGGACGGCTAAAGCGGTTCGAATTCGGCGGTGAAGTGTCGCAGCAGCTCCGGCGCCTTGACAATGCGGTAGCCTGACAGCTGATCCGCCCGAGCGCCGATGCGAGCCGCGCACTCGATAACGTGATCCAGGTGAGCGCGGGTGTAGGTGCGCCGTGGAATCGCCATACGCACCAGCTCCAGCGCCGGGTGCACCTCTTCGCCGGTCTGCGGATCGGTGTACCCGAAAGCCACCGACCCTAGCTCTACTGCCCGCACGCCGCCATCTAAATAGAACTCGACCGAGAGCGACTGCCCGGGGAACTGCTGCCGTGGAATGTGCGGCAGCAGCCGGCCGGCGTCGAGATAGGCCGCGTGGCCGCCGGCCGGGCGCAGTACCGGAATCCCTACCCGGTGCAACCCGTCGACCAGGTAAGCGGTCTGACCGAGCCGGTACTCCAGGTAGTCGTGGTCGAGCCCTTCCCGCAGACCGACTGCCATCGCTTCCAGATCGCGTCCGGCTAGTCCACCGTAGGTCGGGAATCCCTCGCGTAGGATCAGTTCGTTGCGCGCCCGATCAAATAGATCCTGGTCGTTCATCGCCAGGAACCCTCCGATATTGACCAGCGCGTCTTTCTTGCTGCTCATTGTCACGCCGTCGGCCAGGGAGAACATCTCGCGGGCGATCTCCAGAGCGGACTTGTCCTGGCAGCCGGCTTCGCGCTGGCGAATGAAGTAGGCGTTCTCGGCATAGCGACAGGCATCGATAAAAAACGGAATCCCATGTCGTTGGTAGATCTGGCCGGCGCCGCGCAGGTTCTCAAGCGAAACCGGCTGTCCTCCGCCCGCGTTGTTGGTGACGGTCATCATCCCCAGCGGAATCTGCTCCACGCCGTGCTGCTGGATGAACTGCTCCAGTCGAGATAGATCGATGTTTCCTTTGAAGGGGTGATCCGAATCGAAATCGCTGGCTTCGCCGATCACCAGGTTGACCGGTTGCCCACCGCGGGCGCGGATGTTTGCCTCGGTGGTGTCGAAGTGTGAGTTGGAGGGCACCAGCTTTCCTGGCTCGACCAACAACGAGGCAAGGATGTGCTCGGCTGCCCGACCCTGGTGGGTTGGCACAAAGTACTGGAAGCCGAAGATGTCGTCGATGACCTCTTTGAGCCGGTAGAATGAGCGGGCTCCGGCGTAGCTCTCATCGCCGACCAAGATCGCAGACCACTGTCGATCGCTCATGGCTCCGGTGCCGGAATCGGTCAGCAGGTCGATGTAGATCTGGTCCGAGCGCAGACCGAAGATGTTGAAATGTACTGACTGCAAGGCCGCTTGGCGCTGTTCTCGCGAGATGCTCTGTATTGGTTCGACGGTCTTGATCCGGAAGGGTTCGGGGGGATAAGCCATAGGTAGGTCTCCAGCGGCGGGTGATGACTTAAATGCCGTTCCAGTCTAGCAGACGCGTGTCGATCTGATGGCGGACGAAATCCATGTGCCCGGGCTGGCGATCGTCGCCTTCACTTTGGGACCGGCCGCTACCAACGCCTACCTGGTAGCCGACCCAGACAGTGGAACCGCGGCAGTGATCGACCCGGCCTGGAACGGCGAAGTTATCCAGGCCGCAGCCGACCAGCGGGAGTGGCGCATCGCCAACATCTGGCTCACCCATGCTCACTTCGACCATTTCGGCGGCGCCGGTGCCATCGCAGATGCACCGGAAGCGCCGATTCCGGTCGCCCTGCACGCCGACGATCACTCGCTGTGGCGGTTGGGCGGCGGTGCGCAGGCCTTTGGCTTTGCGGATTTCGATTCGGGGCCCGAGCCGACGGTGTATCTGGAGCACGGCATGCAGCTGCAACTCGGCGACAGCGTATTCGAAGTGCGCCACACTCCGGGTCACACCCTCGGACACGTGATCCTGCGCAATCTGGTCGCCGGCGTCGTGTTCTGTGGGGATCTGATCTTTCGCGGCAGCGTCGGCCGCACCGACTTCCCGGGCGGCAGCATGGAGACCTTGCTTGAAAGCGTAGGGAACGAAATCCTGACGCTTCCCGATGAGACCCAGCTGTACCCGGGCCATGGGCCGCTCACTACGGTGGGTGCCGAGCGGGCGGCCAATCCATTCCTGAACTTGGGCTAGTCGCGAGCGACCCTCGGGGGTGCAATGTCGCTTCAGCTGCGGCGCGGTGAGTGGGTCTAACCCTCGGACTGCAGCCAGACCAGCCACTCGCGCACCTGACCGCGGGGCTCCTGCGGCGCAGCAGCCAGCAATTCGACTCGCAGCGGGTAAGCCCCGCTCTCTGCCGAGGTCGATTGCGGTGCCGCCCCCTCGACAATCAGCGGCCGCACCGCGCTAGTGACTGCGCTTAGCGGCAGCACTCCGATCGCCCCCTGGCGCTCGGCGATCATCGCCAGCGTGAGCTCCGGCGTCGGGCCGAGCAGCGCCGCCGGCGTGAACGGTCGGCCTTCCATAAGCGTCGCGGCCAGCTGCTGGCGCAGTTCGTCGCCTTCCAGCGGGATCACCGGCTCGATGGCCATCGGGCGCCCTTCGAGCTGCTCCCAGTCCTCGAGCTGGCCACTAAATACTTCCTGCAATTGCTCCAGCCCCAGCTCGCGCACCCCGTTCTCCGGATGGACAGCCAGCACAATCGGCTCCCAGCCCAGCGGTGTGACAAACCAATCTGCCGGCGGCTCTGCCGATGAAATCAGCAGCGAATAGGCGCCGTCGACCGTGCCGCTCAACGCGCGCGGGTATGCCTCGATCTGCACTCCGAAGCCGAGCGGCAGCGCGATCGGCGCGAGCTCTCTGAACGCGATCGTACGATCGATCACCCACTGCCGGAAGGCCGGCGTCGTGACGACCTCGGGAAACGGAGTGGGCATCGGCGGGGTGATCTCGCTGCCAGGTTCTGGCTGACAAGCGACCAACGCCACAGCCCCCAATGCCAGCACAGCGGCTCTAATCATTGCGCGTATCACAAACGATTTCAGTGTGCCCACGGTGAGCAGCCACCGATTCGCCGAGCCGAGTGGCCGAGGTCCATAGCCGCGGCTCAAGCTCGCAGCACACTCAGTGACAGCGCGGCCGCCCCGGCGACCAAGCAGTACACGGCAAAGATGCGCAGCGAGCCGCGTTGCAGGTAGCTCAGCAACCAGCGAATCGCCAATCCGCCGACCGCCGCTGAGCTGGCGAATCCCATCAGCAACGGCGTCAGCAAGGGTCGACTGCTTGCTGCGCCAAGCAGATCGATCAACGAAACCGCGCCGGCGCCCAGCATGATCGGGATCGCCAGCAGGAACGAGAAGCGGGCCGCAGACGTCCGGGAGAAGCCGCGGCTGATGCCGGCGGCCATGGTCGCGCCGGAGCGCGAAATCCCCGGAAACAATGCCAGCGCTTGCGCCAATCCGATGAGCAGCGCGTCACCAACACGCACTGCAGAGAGCTGGCTCCGGTTCGCGCCGGTCAGCGCTTCCCCGACCAGCAGCAGCGCTGCAGTCCCCCAGAGCAGCAGGGCCACCGTGCGTGGCGCACCAAATGCCTGCTCCACTTGCGCTCTGAAGAGCGCCCCGGCGGCCGCGGCCGGCAGCGTCGCCAGGGCCAGCAGCCAGGCCATGCGCGCCGATCGGTTGGACAGAGGCTTGCGGGTTGCCAATCCCCTAACCGCACCCACCAACAGCTCCCACAGCTCGCTGCGCAGCATCACGACCACTGCCAGCACAGTCCCCCAGTGCGCCACCACCGCGAATGGCAGCGCTGCCGCCGGATCAATTTCCCACTCCAGCACCCACGGTACCAGCGCCAGGTGGCCGGAGGACGAGATCGGCAGGAATTCGGTAGCGCCCTGGACGGCGCCCAGCAGTAGCGCCTGCAGCCAGCTCAACCCAGATCGACCGGCTCAGCCAGGGCCGTCCGAAACTGCTCGGCATAGGCTGAAACCGCTCCATCTTGAATCGCCCGGCGCAGCTCCCGGGTAATGCGGATCAACATGCGCAGGTTGTGGATCGAGAGCAGGGTGGCTGACAGCATCTCGCGAGCCACGATCAAGTGACGCAGGTAGGCTCGGCTGAAGTTGGCGCAGGTGTAGCAGTCGCAGTCGGCCTCCAGCGGGAACTCCTGGTCGGCCAGCGCGGCGCTGCGCACATTGATCCTGCCCGACCGTGTCAGGGCAGCATCGTTGCGCGCCAGCCGGGTCGGGAGCACGCTGTCGAACATGTCGACCCCGCGCAGCACCGCTTCCACCAGATCGTCCGGTGCGCCCACGCCCATCAGATAGCGCGGGCGTTCGGCGGGCAGCGTTGAGTCCAGCAACTCGAGCATGGCGTACATTTCCGCCTTGGTTTCCCCGACGCTCAGGCCGCCGATGGCGATGCCGGGGGTGCCTAGCCCAGCGATGAACTCGGCCGATTGCTGCCGCAGATCGGGAAACACGCCTCCCTGTACGATGCCGAACAGCGCCTGCTCCTCGCGCCGCTTGGCCGCGACGCAGCGCTCGGCCCACATGTGCGTGCGCTGCATCGCGTGCTGGTTGTATTCGCGATCGTAGGGCTCTGGACACTCGTCCAGCGCCATGATGATGTCGGCTCCCAGGTTCTCCTGGATGGCGATGGCCCGCTCGGGCGTGAAGCGATGCTGGCTGCCGTCCAGGTGCGAGCGGAAGGTAACCCCCTGGTCGTCAACTTCGCGCTGTTGGGCCAGCGAAAACAGCTGGAATCCGCCCGAGTCGGTAAGCAGAGGGTGTGGCCACTGCATGAACTGGTGCAGCCCACCGAGCTCAGCGATTCGCGCATCGCCGGGGCGAAGGAACAGATGATAGGCGTTGGCCAGCACCAGGCTGGCGCCCAACTGCTCGAGCTGGGTCGGGGTGAGCGCCTTGACAGTCGCTTGCGTCCCGACCGGCGCGAAGAGCGGAGTCTCCAGCGTGCCGTGCGGAGTGTGCATCACCCCGGCGCGGGCGTGGCCGTCCTGCGCAGTTATTTCAAATGAGAGTGCGCTCATCAGGGGAGGGAAGGGCGATTATACCCACGCGATGGACACAGGCACAGCCGCTCCGTATACTTCGCAAATGGAACCCACAGATGAGGAGAGGATTTCACCGTGGGATTGAGCGAGATGCGCTCGCCCGGTGCGCAGCAAAGCCCGGCCGCGGCCGACAGTCGCTTGACCTGGGTTGAGATCGACCTGACGGCCATCGAGGGAAATGCACGCGCCCTCAGGCAATCCACCAGCGCTGAGCTGATGGCGGTGGTCAAGGCCAATGCCTATGGCCACAGCGCCGTGCAGGCGGCGCAAGCCGCGCTGCGCGGCGGGGCTGTCTGGTTGGGAGTGGCGCGGGCCGACGAGGCCCTCCAACTACGGGAAGCTGGAATCGAGGCTCCGATCCTGATGCTGAGTCCGGCGCCGTTCGGCCGCCTGGCAGAACTGCTGGCAAGCGAGATCTCGATCTCGGTGGGCGATCTCGAACAGCTCGAACAGGTCGCGGCCGCCGCCCGGTCATCAGCAGTCGCTGCCCGGATCCACCTCAAGATCGATACTGGCATGGGCCGGCTGGGCGCCGGGCCTCAGCAATTGGAGGCCTTGGCCGACCGAATGACTCCCACCGAGGAGCTTCAATTCGAGGGGCTCTTCACTCACTTCGCCCGGGCCGACGAAGTCGATCAACGGCCTGTGGATGCGCAACTGGTTGCATTCCAAGAGGCGATTGCGGTGCTCGCTGCGCGAGGCGCAAAGCCGCGGCTGATCCACGCCGCCAACTCAGCAGCCACACTGACCCGCCCCGACGC
>CAZJUE010000020.1:0-7252 GCA_964549025.1 uncultured Anaerolineaceae bacterium
CCCCTCCGGCTTGCGGCCCAGTCCTGAGAACCCTCTAGGCCTCGGCCTGTTCGATCAGCCGCAGGAACTCCAATTCCATCTCTACAGCCCGCCGGCCGAGGCTGGCCAGCTCGACGCTTGGATCCTGCCCAGTGAGATGGCGCTGGGCTTGGGACAGGCAGCCCACCGCCCAGCGCACGTTTCCCATAATTTCCCAATAGGCCACCGCGCGCGGATCTACCGTACCGCCCCCGGCTGCCTGGTAGGCGTCGTAGAACTGCTCGCGCCGCCCGATCCCGCCAAAGCTGAGCGAATCATTTCCAAAACGCCAGTCCCGCAAACATGGCCAAGCCAGGTCTTCCGCCGGATCGCCGCGGTGGGCGAACTCCCAGTCGATCACCGCCCGCAGGCCGGAGGGCCCGACGATCATGTTTCCGATGCGGAAGTCACCGTGTACCAAGGTGGTGCGCGCTGGCTGGGGCAGGTTGGATTCCAGCCAGCGAAAAGCCAGTTCATAGGCTGGATTGACGATTTCGATCTCGGCTGCCAGCGCCCGCAGCCGGTCGATGCTCCACGCGGCGGGGCTCTGGCCGCGCTTCGGCCCGGGCAGCCAGTCGATCGCTGCCGCGAGGTGGTGAATCCGGGCCAGCTGCTCGGCCATCTGACCCGGCAGCTGCCCTCGCGCGGCGGCCAGTTCAGGCAGCCGGACAATGCGGGCGCCGATCGTCTCGCCAGCGACGCGGTCCATGATGAAAAACGGGCGGGGGGAGCCGTTATCCGACTCGGCCAATTCGCCTGCCCAACGCGGCTGGGGCACTCGCACGCCCGCGGCATGCACCAGCTGCAGCAAACGGTACTCCTGCCGGCGGGTGAGAGCGTCCGGCTGAATCTCGGAACGCAGATCGCGGCGCATCACCAAGCGATATTCTCCGGCCTCCGGCCCGTTTGCGACCTCGAGATTCAGCAACCAGCTCTGGCGTGAGGCGCCGCCGGCCATCAACGTTAGCTCGGCAATCGAGACTCTCCCACCCAGCTGCTTGCTGAGCCAATCGGCGAGGGCGCTGCCCAATCCGGCTTTTGGCATGGCTTGACTCTACCGGACCCTGGATGAAAATTCCATGGAGGAGGCAATCCATGGATTTTGCATGGGCGGAAGAGTTGATGGACCTGCGCTCGCGGGTGGAGCAGTTCGTGGCACAGCATGTCATCCCGCTGGAAGCCGAGGTGCGGCGCAAGGGCGGGCTGGATCGAAAGTCGCTGCAAGACCTGCGCAGCGAGGCCAAGCAAGCCGGGCTGTTTGCTCCACAGCTGCCGGTCGAGCTGGGAGGTCTGGGACTGAACACGCTGGAGATCGGACCGATCTTCGAGGCCGCTGGGCGCAGCCTCTTGGGGCCATTGGCGTTAAATTGCTCGGCCCCCGACGAAGGCAACATGCACCTGTTGGAGCTGGCGGGGACCGAGCAGCAGCGGCGGGAGTATTTACGCCCGCTGGCGGCGGGAGAGACCCATTCGGCCTTCGCCATGACCGAGCCAGCCCCTGGGGCCGGCTCCGATCCGAAGATGCTGCGCACCACCGCCGCGCGAGATGGCGACCGATGGGTAATCAACGGCCGCAAATGGTGGGTGAGCGGGGCACAAGGCGCCGCTTTTTGCATCGTTATGGCTCGCACCGATCCGGAGCTGCCGCCGGCCGAAGGCGCTTCGATGCTGCTGGTGCCGCTCGACACGCCGGGGACGCGCATCGTCCGCCGGATTGGGGGGCTGAGCCGCCAGTGGCTAGGGGGCCATTACGAAATGGAGTTCACCGACTGCGCGGTGCCGCAGGCCAACCTGCTGGGCGAGCCCGGTCGCGGCTACGCGTTGGCGCAGCAGCGACTCGGCCCGGCGCGCCTGACCCACTGCATGCGCTGGTTGGGCGCTGCACAGCGGGCGTTGGAGATCGCCGCCGACTACGCCAAGCAGCGCCAGGCCTTTGGCTCGCCGATCGCCGACCACCAGGCAGTGCAGTGGATGCTGGCCGACTCGGAGGTTGAGTTGCACGCCGGGCGGCTGATGGTCTATCAGGCCGCCTGGCTGCTGTTGCAAGGACGACGCGCTCGCCGGGAGACCTCGATCTGCAAGGTCTTCGTAGCTGAGGCGGTCAATCGGGTCTTCGATCGTGCGCTGCAGATCTGTGGAGGGGCTGGCGTCTCCGACGACCTGCCCCTGGCTGACTTCTATGCCGAGGCGCGGGCGTTCAGGATATACGACGGTCCGTCGGAAGTGCACCGCATGGTGATCGCCCGCCAGACGCTGCGCTAGGCTGCAATTTCCGGCCCGTCATCGTCAGTTCTGACGATCTCATGCTGCCAGGCCCAGGCAACGGCTTCAGCGCGCGAATTGACACCCAGCTTGGTGTACAGCCTGGTCACATGGTTCTTGACGGTGCCCTCGGTGATAAATAGCTGATCGGCGATTTGCTCATTTGGGTGCCCCAGAGCCATCAATTGCAGGACATCCTTTTCTCGGGGGGTGAGGTCGGGCAGCTGCTCCAACGGAGCAGTCCCCGTGGCGATCACATCGGCGATCTGACGGCTGAGCCAGGGATTGTCCTGGGCGACCGCCCGGATCCCATCTGCAATGCGGGTTGGATCCTCATCCTTGAGCATGTAGCCTCGCACGCCGGCCCGCATCATGGCCTGCACCGACTCGAGGTCGCCATAGGCGCTCAATACCAGGATCCGCGGCGCGGCTTCCCGGTCCCTTAGCTCAGCGGCAACCTTCACCGCGGGCAGCCCGGGCATGCTGAGATCCAGCAACAGCACATCGATCTTCCCACGGAGCGCCAGCGCCAGTGCTTGATCGCCATCGGTGGCCTCGCCCACCAGCTGGAGATCGGAGTGTTTGGCAAGTTCGTCACGAATGCCATTGCGCACGACCGGGTGATCGTCGGCGACCGCCACCCGGATCGTCGAGTTTGTGGTCCTCATATCGCCCGGCTCCACTGTAGCTCAGCCGCCCCGATCGGCCCCGCGCTAGCTATCCGTCTGTAGTGGAATGCGCACATGGACGATTGTTCCTTCTCCCGGCACCGAGTGGATCTCCAGCGTACCACCAAGCAGCTGCACGCGTTCACGCAATCCGACCAGACCGAAGTGGTCCAGCTCGAGGAGCAAGCCAAGTGGCTTGGGGACCGCGAAACCGCGACCGTTGTCCTGCACGATGACCTGGACCGCCGGCTTCTCCAGGATCAATTGCACTTCAGCGTTGCTGGCTTCCGCGTGGCGCTCGAGGTTGTTGAGGGCCTCCTGCACCACCCGATAGGCACAGATGGCGATGTCTTCCGGAAGGCTGAAGTCCCCGTCTCCGGTGACGCTCAAGTCGATGCGCGGACCGGCAGGAGAGCGGGATTGCCGCTCCCGCACCTCGGTGCGAACGGCGGTCTGCAGTCCGAAGGTGTCCAGGGCTTGCGGGCGCAGGTCGCCAATGATCCGTCGCAATTGCTCGATGATCAGGCGCAGCTCATCGCGCAGTGGCTGCGTGTCGCCGCCTTCCAGGTGCGCTAAGCGATAGATCACTCCGATCAGCGCCTGGATGGCCTCGTCGTGCAGACGCCGAGCCAGCGCCTTGCGCTCCGCCTCGCGCGCTCGCATCAGCCGCTTGTTAAGCCGGCGTACCTCTTCGGCTTGTCGACGGACCTCGCTCGCGAGCCGAACGGTCTCAATCGCCACGCCAGCGTGCCGAGCCACCTGGCGCACAATCGCCAGGTCGTCGACGGTGAAATCGTCTCCGCCGCGTCGCGGCCCCAGCGCCAGCAGTCCCTGCAAGTCGTTGCTACCCGGTACCGGGACCAGCAGGCGGCCTGAAAGCACCCGCAATGCGCTCCGCTCGTCCCTGGTCAGCGGCAGCGACTCGACTGCATCGGCCAGCTTATTGCCCGGAACAGGGCCGGGCTGATCGCTCAGGTGGCGCATCAGAGTGCCGTTGGACGGCAGCGTGAGCCTTGTGGAGGCCGCCTCAGCGTTTCGGTCTTGGTTGATCGCGCTCTCCTGCAGCGAACCGTCATGGCCGGCCACAAATACGCTGGCAGTTAGCAGTCGGAGCGTGCTCTGCAGGCGCTCAGCCAACGTGATTGCCAGGGTCTCGCCGTCGCGCAGTTTTTCCAGATCGCTGGTGATGTTCTCAACCGCGGTTCGGAAGTCGTACCAGCCGCCGTAAAAAGCGAAGTCGACCATAGTCTGGATGCGGCGATAAAGCAGCACCGCGGTGGCTGCCAACAACAGGATCAGGCTCATATTGATCAGCGGCCGGGCCAGCAAATCGCCGGGCAGCACAGCCTGAATCAAAGCGGTCAACCCCAGGTAGATGGCGGCCAGAAGTGCGAATACCAGGGTGTAAGCCGCGCCCCGGCTCAGGAAGCGCTCCAGGGCGAGCAAACGGTGTCGGACGATGACGAAAGCGTAGGAGATCGGAATGGCGATCAAGAACGCGAAGCTGTAGTCATAGGGAACCAGCGGAGCGCCTATTAGTGCGCCCGGCAGCAAGCTCAAGGTGGTGACTAGAAGCGGACCGACACCGCCGCCCAAGACGATTAGCCGCACCCGCTGGCGGACGGCGATGCTGCTGGCATTGCGATAGGCGTTGATCAGCAGCAATACCACCAGCAGCAGGCAGAGCGAGAGGAAGAGGCGCTCGACGGTATACAGGCTGGCGAACAGCGGGCTGGAGCGCAAGCCCTCGGCGCGCACCAGCACGAAAGGCAAGCCGCCAACTACCGCGATTGAGTACAGTCCAATGCGAACGTTTCTGGCTCGGGGGTTGCGCACCGGCTCAGGAACCCGCAGGTGCAGGTGGACCGCGACCGGTCCGGCGAACCAGATCAGGATGTTGAAGAGGGTGGAAGCCCAGTTCGGGCCTTCGGATGAGATCGAACCGGCTGCCAAAGTGCTGCTGGCCACCAATGTGAAAGCCAGGAACAGCCGCGCCTCGCGGCCGGCCCGCCCGAATGCCATTACTGCTACCCCGATCGCCCAGAAGCTGAACGCCACCAGCAGCGGCATCAGGTACTGGAC
Organism: uncultured Anaerolineaceae bacterium; assembly: GCA_964549025.1. GTDB lineage: Bacteria > Chloroflexota > Anaerolineae > Anaerolineales > E44-bin32 > JADFRG01. Next base: position 5,031 of record CAZJUE010000020.1, read on the forward strand.
CACTACTGCGCGGGGCTTATCGATCAGCGTCAGGCGGACGACCGAGCGTTGCCCCTGGCGCAGGACTACGAACTGCAAGGTGTCGCCGGCGGTTCGCTCACCAAGCAGCGGTGGTGTCTCTTCGACCGGTACACCCTGGATGCTAACGATGGTATCGCCAGGCCGCAGGCTGTCAGCGGCTGGCCCTTCGGGATCGACCTCCTGCACGTCCCCGGTCAGTGGATTGAAATCGACGCCGTCATACCCGACGCGCAGCGTTTGGACGGCGCTGGCGGCAATCAGCGCCAGCGCGGCAATTGCGACCACGAACGGAAAGGAGCCGCGCGCCTTCTGAAATGTGGGGTTGCTCATCCCGGGGCAGGGACGTCTATGCGGAGGGGTCCAGGGACAAAATCAATCTGGCCAGTCGGTCGCCGGCCGGCGGCCGGGGATTTGCGGCGCGCAGCGCCCGCAGACCCCGGAGGCGGAACTCGGCCAGTTTGGTGGTCAGGTAAAGCGATACTCCATTCTCGGACAGCATCTCTTGCAGTCTTTGGCGGGCGGCGACGCCCGATCCGGTTTCGAACGCATGCGACAGGCGGTCCTGGTCCTGCTGCGTGGCGGTCTCCAGCGAGTATGCCACAGGTATCGGCGGCGTCAATTCGGGTGTCCAATCGGAGTCGAGATCATCGACATCGTCAGACACTTGAACCGTCAGACCGAGATATCGCCCGAAGCTGCCGTAGAGGCCAACCTGCTTGGCCGGGGCGCCGGCCACGCTGGCGCCGGACCGGCAAGCCAGCGCGAAGAACGCTCCCGATTTGGCTTCGGCTACCATCCAGGCGGCTTCGAGCGAGCGCCGGCGGGCAGTGAGATCGATGTGCTGGCCGCTGCCCATCTGCAAGACTGTGCTGGCGAAGTCGCCGCGCACCGAGTCGATCCAAGGGCGCCTGACGCGGCTCAACACCGCCCACGCACTGGCGAGCAGCCCGCAGGCGACGTTGATTGCCGCGCTCCCACCGAGCGAGCTCCACCACTCGTCCGGCGGATCGCCATCCTGCACGGAGTCGAACAGGTGCGCCGAAGCATACAGCAGCGCCCAGGCGGCCGACACCGGCCGGGCCTCGCTGGCCTGGCCTCCGGCTGCCTGACAGCACAGTTCACACAATGAATGAAGTGAGTCCGGGCCCGCACGCGGCAGGGGCGCGCCAACGCAGGGAGAAAGCGACTGGCGCATAGCGTCTATGAATTCCGGCCATGCGCCAGTGGATGTCCAGGCTTGCTGGATCGTCTCGATTAGACTCGAGCTAGTGGCTATGTGGACTCGGCCCTCAGATGCGACTCGTACCAGGTGTGACCCTGCAGCGGGTCCTGGCTTCGTTCTACGTTTGTAGCGGATTCGTACCAAGTGTGACCGGCCTGCAGGTTCTTACGATCCTCGCGCGCCTGCAGCGCAGCCACCAAAGCCTGCAGCTCCCCCTCGGATAAATCGATGTCTGCCCTGTGCAACGCGGCCGTCGGATCCTGGCAAACGGCGGCCGCGAACTCCGAATCAGTCGCGATTCGATGGATGACCTGTTCGAGTCCCATTCTCTCCTCCTGCATGAGTTCCCACGACGGAATCGGCGCCCCGATTCAGCATATCCAAGCCTCGAGTAGTTGTCATGGCCTTGCGGTCACGGATTGCGCCATGACTTCCGCCCTAGCGAGTTGGAGGCCGACTAGTACCCGCGGGTTAAGGTCAAAGTCATATGCCGAGTCGTGACCGCCAGATCAAGACGCCAGCGAAGGCAGCCGGTATTCTGAACCTGCGGGGTCCCAGGGGGTAACCAGGATCATGTAGATCCACCTGCATGATCCGGACCCCGTCTTCTTATTGGAGAGGAAGTGAATCCTAGATGATGCTGAATGAGCCCGCTCACCAGCAGAAGCAGCGTCAGCGGCATTTGCTGGAAGGCATCTTGGCCAATTCGGCGGATGGGATCGTGCTGGTCGACGAGTACGCGGTAATTCAGGTATGGAGCCCTGGTCAAGAGCGGATCACCGGAGTGAGACATGCCGAGGCCGCCGGGGAGCCGTTGTTCGACGTCCTGTTTCGACTCATGCCGGCCAATCAGCGGACCATCGAGGCCTACGTTCAGCTCAAAGAGCGCATCGCAGAGTACCTGAGGGATGCCGTCTCGACGCCGGCAGTCGAGAGCGAGATCGTGCGACCCGACGGTCGCCGGGGCTCGCTGGAGACG
>CAZJUE010000020.1:7352-20369 GCA_964549025.1 uncultured Anaerolineaceae bacterium
GGCAGTCGAGAGCGAGATCGTGCGACCCGACGGTCGCCGGGGCTCGCTGGAGACGCGCTACTTTCCGGTCACGGGGACCAGCGACGCGCGCTTGGCATGCATCACCCGCGACGTCTCGGAGCGCCGCAGGCTGGAAAAGGCGGAGATGGCGACGATACGCGCCCGCGAGCAGCTGATCTTGCGCGTTTCTGAAAGGCTGCGTGCGCCGTTGGAGGGCCTGCTGGACGGTTTGCGCCAGCTGCAAGCCGAGGCTGACGGCTTGGGTGATCGACAAACGGCTGCTATCCAGCGGGCGGCAGCTTCCGCCTCGCAGATTTCGGAATTGGTAGGCGGCTTGGCCGAGGCCTCCAGCTTTGAGAGCGGTGTCGAGCTGGCGATGGAGGAGATTGACCTGCGCCGCATCATTCAGCAGGCGCTCGAATCGGTCAAGGTCCAAGCCGCTGAAAAAGGTATTCCGGTAGCCTTCTCTCCAGATGAACAGCCCCCGACGGTGCGGGGCAATGGTCCGCGCCTGCTCCAAGCGGTACTGAGCCTGGTTCGCAATGCAATCCGTATGTCGGAAAGCGGCAGTCCGGTGATCGTTACCGCGGTGGCGCAAAACGGCGAGGTCACCGTGCAGGTCACCGACCAGGGGCCGGGTATCCCCAGCTCGGCCGTGCCGCAGGTATTCGCCAAGCGCGCCCCCGGTTTGCTCCCCGGCGAGCTCGGCGATGACTCCGGAGACCTCGAGCTCTACCTCTCGCGCAAGATCATTGAGGCTCATGGCGGGAGAATGGGAGTCCGCTCCCAGTTGGGAGTGGGCAGCACCCTGTTCTTCTCGCTCCCGGTACTTTCTGAACGGGTCAATTAGCCCAACCGTCGTCACATCGCTGATCGTTTGGCAACGCAGCCCGCCGGGCAACCGGTATGATTGCGGTGCGCACGTCACCACACGGCCAGGAAGCTGGCCATAGCCTATACATTGCTGATGAAACTCGCTGCCTTCGATCTGGAAATCGCTGCAGTTGTGCCGGACACCGTTGAGGACTGGGCACAGCTCGAAGGACTGGGCGTTAGCTGCGCGGCTGCGGCGCTAAGCGACGGTGATGAACTGCAGGTATGGGATGGACGGCCGCGCCTCAGCCGGCAGGAGTGTCGCCAACTAGTTCAGGACTTGATTGCCCTGGAGACCGGCGGCTATCGATTGATCAGCTGGAACGGATGCGGGTTTGACTTTCGCGTGCTGGCCGAAGAGTCGGGGATGCGCAGTGAGTGCGGCAAGTTGGCGCTCAATCACACTGACTTGATGCTGCTGGTGACCTTCACCAAAGGCTGGTACCTGGGACTGCAGACCGCGCTGCGGGGCGCTGGTCTGGCGGGAAAGCTGCATCAGGTGCAGCTGTCGGATGGCACCAAAATCCATGACATGGACGGTTCACGAGCGCCGGAGTTGTGGGCGGACGGGGAGTACCAGGCGGTCTTGGCGTATCTGAGTCAGGACGTGACTCAGACGCTTCGGTTAGCCGAGACCGTGGAGCGGCGGCAGCGGTTGGAGTGGATCAGCCGCCGGGGATCGCCGCAGAGCATCCCGGTGCCGCAGCTGCTCACCGTGCACGAGTGCTTCGACATCCCCGAACCGGATACCAGCTGGATGACCAATCCACCCCGGCGCGAGCAGTTCGTGAGCTGGATTAAGTAGTTCCGGGCATCACCAGCTGCTCGACGTGGGCCTTTAGCAGCTCGGTCAGCGATGGCACGCCCTGGCGGTACATCTGCTCGGTATCTTCAGCGACATCGCCCCAGATCACCAGCGTCTTGCGGTATCGAGTGCCATCGCCATCTGGCTCCAGAGCTTCGGCGCTCTGGGTCATGAACGGCGCGGCGCCCATGCCGGACCGGACTAGCTCGTGGCGGTGGGGAGGATCGTACACACTGACCTGGCCGTACAGTAGGCCGCAGCCATCGCCCCAATCCTCGAAAACCCGGCCCCCAACTTCAGGCTCGTAAACGATATTGGCTTCCTGGCGGGTGCGGTGTGGCCACCAGCTATCCAGGCCGGTGGTGAAGGCCTCAAAGATCACCCCCGGCTTTGCGGCGATGTGAACCTCAGCTTCAATCTTGATCACTCGATCTGCACTGCTTCCCATGGGCATCTCCTGTGAAGTTAAAATGTGTGTCTGCAGCGCCAGCACCTGCTCAGCGACCTGTTCGGTGAATGGGCGGATCCAGCGCTGGTAGATCTGTCGGATCGGTACCGGATTGAGATGATTGTGTCGGTAACGCCCTTCGTGCTGGGGGACCACCAGTCCGGCTTGTTCCAGCACCCCAAGGTGCTGCATCACCGCATAGCGGCTGAGCTGCGGGAACTCATCGGCCAGCTCGCCGGTGGTGCGCGGGCCCTCGGTCAGCTGGTCCAACAACTTTCGCCGGTGGGGGTTGGCCAGTGCCGACCAGACCGGTGCCAGCTCATCCGCGGACATGTGATATTTTTATCACATAACGAAAGGCCGGTCAATTGCGATTGCTGCTGGGCGCTGTGAGCTGGCAAGGACCAATAGAAGAGAGGAGTTCGGGATGACGGTGAGCGCCTTGGCCAAGAAGCTGAAGCTTCCCTCAAACGCGCGGGTAGCGATTGTGAATGCGCCGGAGGGATACATCGAGCACTTGTCACCGCTGCCGGAAGGGGTTGAGATCCTCACTGAGCTCAAGGGCGATTTCGATTGGATCCAATTATTCGCTGCTAATCGGGCCGAATTTGAGGCGATTCGGGCCAGCGCCATCGCCGCCATGCGACCGGACAGCATGTTGTGGATCTCGTTCCCGAAAGGTAGCTCCAACATGCAGACCGATCTGACCCGCGACAAGGGCTGGGATTCTCTGAAAGGGGTCGACCGCCGGTATGTCACGCTGGTATCGGTGGATGATACCTGGTCGGCCTTCGCACTGCGCACCTACAAGCCTGGCGAAGCGCGCAAGCGGCTTCCGTGGAAATGACTACCCCAATGGTGCCCCACTCGGACTGGGTCGTACGACAGCTTGAGCGCAAAATCGATTTGCTGAGCGAGCAGCGCGAACGCTACCGGGACTTATTCCGCAGGCTGGATTCCGACGACCCAATCGAGCGGGAAATTGCTCGGCAGTCGATCGTACCGCTGTGGAACCAGATCAGATCCCACTTAGATCCCGGTTGAGCGCTCCACCCTTCCTGTTAAGCTATTTCACTTCCAGAGACGAAGCCGCCGCCGCGCTGCGGGAGCTTGGTCAGCGCGGCTTCGATCGCGGGGTTGTGGTTGAGCGTTCGACCACCAATGCGCCGCGCCTGACAGCAGTCTTCTGGCGTCGCTCACTGCTTTGGGCGGTCGCCGGCGCGCTGCTCGGTCTCGCCGCTGTGCAGTTATTACTTCGTTCAACTGCGTTGCCCGGCGAATTGAGCGTGGTCGGCCTGCTGGCCGGCGCCATTCCGGGGCGCTTGCTCGGTTGGTGGTTGCACCGCAGCCGGTTCAAGCGCCTGGTCGAAGCCCACTCCGAGTGGCTGGCTCCCGACGAAGCGCTGTTGCTTCTGCAGGCAGACCGTGCCCAATTGAGTCGGGCAATTCCGCGCCTGCAAGACATCGGTGATCCGCACCCTGCGGTCTTCCTGCTCCCAATGACAACCGATGCGGAGCCGGAGTTGACCTGGCTGCGAGGTGGGCCGCTGACCGCGGCCGAGATGGCTGCCCACGCCGAACAGCTCGCCGATTCCCACCAACTGCGGCTGAGCAACGCCAAAGGTCAGCCATTGCTTGACGAATTGCGTTCCCACAAGCACGCGGTTCTGGAGGTGCGCCGCGATCTGGCGGCCGCCCAGCGCGCGGAACAGGCACTCTACCCGGGCGGCGAGTGGATTCTTGACAACGCTTACCTGGTCGAAGGTCATATCGCCGAAGTGCAGCGCGGCTTGAGCAAGAGCTTCTATCACGAGCTGCCCCAGGTGGCCCACGAACGATTTGGCAGGGAAACCGAAATCGAGCCGCGGGTGTATCGACTGGCCAAAGAGTTGGTGCGTCACTCAGAGGCACTGATCGGGGAGCCGGAAATTAACGCCTTCCTGGAGGCCTTTCAGACCCGATCGCAATTGTCCACCGGCGAGTTGTGGGCGATGCCGCTGATGCTGCGCCTTGTGCTGACCGCCAGCATCAGTCGGCGGGCGATCGAGGTGCGACGGCGCATGCTGGAGGCCGAGCTCGCTGAATTTTGGGCCTATCGACTACAGGTGGTCGCCCGGGGCGACCCGGATCAGCTCTACCTGGCGATGGCTGAACTGACCCGCAGCATTCCAGCACCTTCCGCCAATTTCGGCTTCTACCTGTTGGGGCATCTCCACGATGCGGAGTTGGCGCTGATGGAGGTGCAGGGTTGGTTGCAGCGCACGCTGGACCGCGGGCTTGCTGAGCTCACCCAGAACGAACAGACCCGCCAGGCCGCCCTGCAGCTATATCTCAGCAACGCCATCACCAGCCTTAGAAACCTCTCGCGGTTGGACTGGCGAGAGGTCTTTGAGCGCCAGAGCGTCATCGAGCAGGTGATGCGGCGCGATCCGGATGGGGTGTACGGGCAGATGGATTTCCAGACTCGCGACCGCTACCGCAGTGCCATGGAGGAGCTCGCCAAGGCTTGGAAGATTCCCGAGCTGGAAATCGCCGAGGAGGTGTTGCGGCTGGCGTTGGAGGCTGCGGGCGACTCGGTCCCACAGTCCGCGGTGCGCCACGTCGGCTATTACCTGATCGACCAGGGGCGGGATATGCTGCTTTCCCGATTTGGGGTGCGGGAGATTCCTCGGCTGCGAGCGCTTGGCTGGGCTCGCAAGCACCATCTGCCGGTCTATCTGGGCGGCCTGCTGGTGGTCAGCCTGCTGCCGTTGGTCGGCGTGCTGTGGGTCGGGAGGCAATCCGAATTGAACGGCCTGGGTTTGGCGTTGCTCGGGCTGGCCAGTGCGCTTCCAGCCAGCCAGCTGGCGCTCCAGCTGATAAATTTCGCAATCACTCGGCTGGTTCCGCCCTGGACGCTGCCCAAGATGGCTTTTGCCAAGCGCGGCCTGGGCGAGGCACACCGCACGCTGGTGGTGGTTCCGATGGTGATCGATGGGCGCCGCACGATCGACGAAGAGATCGAGAAACTCGAGATCCGCTACCTGGCGTACAACGATCCGAACCTGCTATTCAGTCTGTTTGGCGATTTCGCAGATTCCGTCGAGCCGCGGCTCGAGCACGATCAGGAGTTGCTGGACTACGCTATCGAGCGGATCACGGCGCTCAACCAGCGCCACCAGACCCGCGGTTTTTGCTTGTTCGTGCGTCAGCGCGAATGGGCCGACACCGAGCAGCTTCACATCGGCTGGGAGCGCAAGCGCGGCAAGTTGGAAGACCTCAACCGATTGATCGCCGGAGCCCCACCGCGCACCGACGACAACTTTGTGAAGGTCGGGAACGCCCGGGAGCTGCAGAAGGTGCATTACGTGATCACGCTGGACAGCGACACGATGCTGGCCAGCGATAGCGCCCGGCGCATGGTCGAGACCATGGCCCACCCGCTCAACCGCCCGTTGGTTGGTCCGGACGGGCGAGTGCAGCGAGGCTACGGGATCATTCAGCCACGGGTCAGTACCTCGCTGCCGAGTGCCACCGCCAGCCTATTTGCGCGCCTGTTCAACGATCCGGTGGGCAGCGATCCATACACCACCGCGGTGTCCGATGTGTACCAGGACCTGGCCGGCGAGGCCTCCTATCACGGCAAAGGCATTTACGACCCGCGGGTTTTTCACGAGATCCTGTCCAACCGTTTCCCGGAGGGGCGCATTCTCAGCCACGACCTGCTGGAAGGCGCGCACGTGCGCACCGGGTTGGCCACCGATATTGAGCTCTTCGAGGACTTCCCGGCGGACTACCGCACCTACGCCAGGCGCGAGCATCGTTGGATCCGGGGAGATTGGCAGATCGCTGACTGGTGCCTGCCTTGGGTGCCTGGTCCGAACGGCAAGCGGATGCCCAATCCGATCTCGGCGCTCAACCGTTGGAAGGTGTTCGATAACCTGCGGCGCAGCCTGGTGCCAATCGGGATGCTGGCCTATCTGCTGGCTTCTTGGGCGCTGGCCCCGACGCTGGCGGCGATCGCCGGCGGCGCCGTGGCGTTCCTGTTGTTCTTCCAGCCTTTCCTCAGGCTGACCACCTGGGCTGGCCGCATCCCGGCGCAGCGCAGGCTCAGCCGGCTGGACCTCACCAACAGCTTGGCGCGCTCGGTGGTGGAAGGCGCGCTGCTGCCCCATCAGGCGCTGTTGGTGCTGGACGCTATCGGCCGGGTGGCCTACCGGCGCTGGATCAGCAAACGCAATCTGCTTGAGTGGACCACCGCTCAGATGGCTGCCTGGCAGCACGGCGGCTCGTGGCTGGGCTACTGGCTGAATGCTGCCGCTGGCAGCGCGCTCGCCGCAGCTGCAGCTTGGCTGATCCGCAGCCGGCTGCAGGAGAACTGGGCGCCGGCATTGCCCTTCCTGCTGGCTTGGTTGATCAGTCCGCTGGTGATCTGGCGCCTCAACCGGCGGCCCCGTCGGCGCCGACCGCGTGAACGGCTGGCGCCTTCGGATTTGCTGTTGCTGCGCCGGATCGCGCGCAAGACCTGGCGCTACTTCGACGAGTTCGTCAGCGCCGACACCCATTGGCTGCCCCCCGATAATTACCAGGTGTCGCACCAGGATCTGCTGGCCTCACGGACCAGCCCAACCAACATGGGCTTGTGGATGCTGAGCGCCCTGGCGGCGCATGACTTCGGGTACCTGACGCTCGATCAATTGCTGGATCGGCTCTCCGGAACGATGGATACCTTGACCGGACTCGAGCGATTCCGTGGTCACTTTTTCAATTGGTATCAGCTAGACCCTCTGGAACCGCTCGAGCCACGCTACGTGTCCACGGTGGACAGCGGCAACCTGGTTGCCTGCCTGTGGACTCTGGCAGCCGGGCTGCGCGAGCTGCGGCGGCGGCCGCTGTTGGGACCCTGGACGCTCAACGGCCTGCGCGACAGCTACAACGCGTTGGTGGATTCGCTCGAGCTGTACCAGGTCGGCAGCGAGGTCACCATCGCAATCGAACGCATCGGCTCGACGCTGGCCGAGGCCGATCAGACCCATCGACTGCCGGAGCGGCTGGGTCAGCTGCGCCAACCGATCGCTCGACTGGCCGACCGACTGGGCGCTGAGTCCGGTTCCCCGGCAGTCTGGAGCGCTGCGCTGCAGCGCGAGCTGGACGCTTGGCTGGAACACCAGGCTCGCTACCGCGTCGAAGAGGTACCTCGCTCGCCCGAGACGGGAGCTGCGAGCTGGCCTTCGCTGACGGATCTGGTCGGGGTAGATGAACGGAACGGCGATCAAGGGCTGGCTGAGCGGGCGTCGATGGCGCTCAAGCGCATCGAAAAGCTGGTGGCCACCGCAGAACGGCTGGCGGGCGCGGTGGAGTTTGATTTCCTCTACGACCCGGTGCGGCGGATCTTCACTATCGGGTTCAACGTATCCGAGATGCGCCGAGATAATTCCTACTATGATCTGCTGGCCAGCGAGGCGCGCCTGGCCAGCTACGTGGCGATCGCCGGTGGCCAGGTTCCCCCGGAACACTGGCTGGCGCTCGGCCGTCCCTACAGCGCCGTGAACGGACGGAGGGTGCTCAGCAGCTGGGGCGGCACCATGTTCGAGTACCTGATGCCCTGGATTTTCCAGCGTGACTTCGATAATTCACTGCTGCAGTCGGCCATGCACGATGCAGTGCAGGTCCAGATCCGATATGGTCAGCGGCGCGGGGTGCCCTGGGGAATCTCTGAGTCGGCCTACGCCGACCTGGACACCAATCGAACCTACCAGTACCGGGCCTTCGGAGTTCCCGGCTTGGGCCTCAAACACGGGCTTGATCAGGACATGGTGGTGGCGCCCTACGCCTCGCTGCTGGCGCTGGAGGTCAGCCCAGAGCGCACGCTGACCAACCTCAAGCACCTGGAGGTTTATGGTCTGGAAAGCGAGTACGGCTTTTTTGAGGCCATCGACTTCAGTCGTCAGCGAACGCCGGAAGGAGAGCGCGGCGTGCTGGTGCGGGCCTATATGGCTCACCATCAGGCGATGGGGTTGCTCGCGTTAGAGAACTTCCTGCAGGACGGCGTGGTGCGACGGCGTTTTCACGCCGACCCCAAGATCCGCGCCGCCGAACCGCTGCTGTACGAGCGGATCCCAGTGTCGGTGCCGCTGGACCGGGTGCCGACTGCTCGCATCGAGACAGAACTGGCGCCGGTTCAGGCCGTACGCCGATCGGTCAGCCGCTTCGATACGCCCCATACTCGCTCGCCCACCGCCCAGCTGCTCTCCAACGGACGCTACACCGTGGTGCTCACCGGCGCGGGTGGGGGCTTCAGCCGCTGGCAGGACATCGAGCTCACCCGCTGGAGGGCGGACGCCACTGCTGATGGCTGGGGAACTTTCATTTACCTGCAGGACCGCGACGGCGGCCAACGCTGGTCGAGCGCCTACCATCCGGTCGGCGGCGAATACGAGGACTACCTGACCCATCTGGCGCTGGATCGTGTGGAATACCGCCGGGTCGAACACGGGATCGAATCACAGACCAGCGTGATCGTCTCTCCCGACGATGATGTCGAGATTCGCCGGATTGCACTGTTCAACCGCAGCGGCCGTACCCGCCGACTGATGCTGACCTCCTATGCTGAGCTAGCCCTGGCGCCGCATCTGGCTGATCAAGGACATCCAGCCTTCAACAAGCTGTTTGTGGAAACCGAGGCCGATCCGACGCGCCAGATGCTCTTCGCCCACCGCAGGTCACGTAGCCCAGAGGATCCCCCTGTGCATTTCGGCCAGCGCCTGATCGCCGATCAGCCCGCCGAGACCGGCTGGGAATTCGAAACCGATCGAATGGCATTTATCGGTCGCGGCCGCACGTTGGCCGATCCTCGAGCGCTGGAGGCCCCTTTGGGCAATCGGGCCGGCTTCGTCTTGGATCCGATCTTCAGCACCCGCGCCCAGGTGGAGCTGGAGGCCGGCGAGCGTACTCACCTCACGCTGCTGCTCGCGGCGGGTGAAAGCCAGCAGCGGGTGGGCGAATTGCTGGAGAAATACTCCGAGTCGATGGTCGTCGAAAGGGCATTGAACTTGGCCTGGACCCGGGCTCAGCTGGAGCTGCGCATGCTGCGCATTCAACCCGACGACGCCCGCCGGATGCAAAAGCTGGCCAGCTATCTACTCTATCCCAGCCGGCGTTTCCGGCCGGCTCCGGAACGGCTGGCAGCTAACGTAAAGGGCCAGGTCGGCCTGTGGCCGTATGGGATCTCGGGCGATTACCCCATTCTGCTGGTGAGCGTAAGCGAGCTGCGCGAGGCCAATTTCGTGCGAGAGCTGCTGCAGGCGCACAACTACCTGCGGCGTCATGGGCTAATGGCCGATCTGGTGATACTGAACGAAGAGGCCACCAGCTACGACGGCGCCTTGAGCGAACAGCTGACCCGTCTGGTGCAGGCCCACTCCACTTATACCGGCGTAGACCAACCCGGCGGGGTGTATTTGCTGATGGCCGATCAGCTGCCGGAGGACGACCGACGGCTGTTGGGTGCGGCAGCCAGGGTGGCGTTCAATGCGGCCCGCGGTTCGCTGGCGCAGCAGTTGGCGGGTACGCTACCCGAAGAGGAGTTCCCCGAGCCAATCGAGCTCGGCGGGCCCGGTGAGCGCGAGCCGGTGGCCGCTCTGGAGCCGTTGGATCTAGCGCAATCCAATCCGCTGGGCGGCTTCAGCGAAGACGGCAGCGAGTATGTGATCGAATTGGATGGCGAGCACAACACTCCGCAGCCTTGGTCAAACGTGATCGCCAATCCGGAGTTTGGCACGCTGCTCACCGAGTCCGGTTCTGGATTTACCTGGTACCGAAACAGCCAGCGCTTTCGCTTGACCGGTTGGTCAAACGACCCGGTGCTCGACCCGCCATCGGAGGCGTTCTACCTGCGCGACTTACACAGCGGGGAGGTCTGGTCGCCTACCCCGCAGCCGATCCGTGAGCCGGCGCCGTACCGGATTCGCCATGGGGCGGGCTACAGCCTCACCGAGCACCACAGCCACGGCATCGATCAGGAACTGCTCACCTTCGTGCCGATGGACGACCAGGGCGGACGCCCGCTGCGGATCCAGCGGCTGCGCTTGCGAAACGTTTCGAATAGGGACCGCAAGCTCTCATTGATCTGGTACGCCGAATGGGTGCTTGGCGAGCACCGTGAGGACACTCAGATGCATGTGGTAACCGGCTGGGACGGCGATACCGGCGTCCTGACCGCCCGCAATCCCTACCATCCGGACGGCGATCAGCTCACCGCTTTCATGGCGCTGGATCCGCCCGCGGAGCAGTTCACCGCCGACCGGGCCGAGTTCATCGGTCGCAACCGCAGCCTGCGCCAGCCCGCCGCATTGGAGCGGAAAGGATTGGCGGGACAGGTGGGAGCAGGCCTTGACCCGTGCGGCGCCTTGCAGCTTGAACTGGAGCTGCCGCCCGGCGAACAGGTCGAGCTGCTGGGATTGCTGGGGGTGGCGGAAGGTGCCCAGCAAGCCCAAGAGCTGGTGAACCGCTACCGCGAGCACTCGCTGATCGAGCAAAGTCTGGCCGAAACCCGCGCCTGGTGGGATCGGTCATTGGGCACGCTGCAGATCACCACGCCGGAACCATCGCTGAATGTACTGGTCAATCGCTGGCTGAACTACCAGACCCTGAGCTGCCGCATCTGGGGCCGTTCCGGCTTCCACCAATCCGGCGGGGCTTACGGTTTCCGCGATCAGCTGCAGGACATGCTGGCGGTGGTCTACGCCCAGCCGCGGCTCACCCGCGAGCATCTCCTACGAGCCGCCGGTCGTCAGTTCGTCGAAGGCGACGTGCAGCATTGGTGGCACCCGCCCAGCGGGATTGGGGTACGTACCCGGATCTCCGATGATCTACTGTGGCTGCCCTACGCGGTCAGCTGCTACGTGCAGGTCACTGGCGACCAGGCGATTCTGCAAGAGCCAGTCGGTTTCTTGGAGGCCCGGGAACTGGAGGACGACGAGCAGGAGGCCTTTGTCGAGGCGCGAGACTCTGATCAGCGCGCCAGCCTGTATGAGCATTGCCGCAGGGCAATCGAGCGGGCCGACCGTTTCGGCGAGCACGGGCTGCCGTTGATGGGCGCCGGCGATTGGAACGATGGCATGAACCGCGTGGGGGCCGAGGGACGCGGCGAGAGCGTGTGGCTGGCCTGGTTCTTTGCCGAAGTGCTGATCCGCTTTGCCGAGCTTTCGGAGCGCCACGGTCGGGCCGAGCTGGCCGAGCAATACCGAACTCGCAGCCGAGCTATCGTCGAGGCGATCGACCGCCATGCCTGGGACGGTGACTGGTATCTGCGGGCCTTTCACGATGACGGCAACCTGATAGGGTCGCACCACAACGCCGAGGCCCAGATCGATTCGCTACCGCAGTCCTGGGCGGTGATTGCCGGTGGAGGCGATCCCGATCGCGCCCGGCAGGCTCTGCACTCGGCCTGGGAGCGGCTGGTGCTCGAAGATCCAGGTTTGTCGTTGCTATTTGACCCGCCCTTCGATGGCGCCGGACCGGATCCGGGCTACATCGCCGGCTATCCTCCGGGGGTGCGCGAAAACGGCGGCCAGTACACTCACGCAGCCATTTGGCAGGCGATCGCTTGGTTTCGCCTAGGGGACGGCGATCGCGCCCTGCAGCTGCTGCAGCTGCTCAATCCGATCCGCCACTCCGTGGCGACCGCGCGCTACCAGGTGGAGCCGTACGTGGTGGCAGCCGACATCTACAATCTGGAAGGTCAGGTCGGGCGCGGAGGCTGGACCTGGTATACCGGTTCAGCCGGATGGATGTATCGCGCGGTGGTGGAGGAGTTGCTGGGCATGAAAGTCCGCGGCTCAGTGCTGGAGTTTGATCCGGTGTTGCCGCGCGGTTGGAAGCAAGTCGGCGTCCGATACCGGCACGGCGAGGCGATCTACAGCATCGAGCTGCTGAATCCGGAGGGCGCCGGGGCTGGCGTGTCGTCGGTGGAGCTGGATGGCCGGAGGTTGCCTGGTGCGCGGATCCCGCTTGAGCGAGGGACGGAAACGCATCGGGTACGCGTGGTGCTGGGAGAACGCCCAGACTGAGGCGTTTGCGGCGCCTCCGGCGCGGTTGATGCGTGTGCCGTCACAGGGCGGGCACAGGGCTGCGCAGCGCCACAAGTCGGCTCGAAGCTACCCGTACTCCGCCTGCACCCGCACTCGGTCCACCTGACCGTCGTCGGTACGGGGCAGTTGCTCTACGAACTCCACCGCACGCGGCTTCTTAAAGGAGGCGATCCGGTCGGCGACCGCCTGGATGGCTTCGTCGCCGGTTAGCTGTGCACCCTTCGCAAGCTCGATTACCGCCTTGACCGCCTCACCCCACTTCTCATCCGGTACGCCGATCACCGCCACCGCCGCTACCTGCGGCAGCTCGATCAGCACCTGTTCGACCTCGGCTGGATATACGTTTTCACCGCCGGTCTTGATCAGCGCTTTTTCCGGCTTGCGGCCGACATAGTACAGGTAGCCATCTTCGTCGAAGCGGCCGAGGTCGCCGGTATGGTGCCAGCCGCCGCGTGCCGCGAACTCTGTGGCCGCTGGATCACGCCAGTAACCGTGGAACACCAGCGGCCCGCGCACGACGATTTCGCCTGACTCACCGACCGGTACTTCGCGTTCCAGATCGTCAACCAGCCGAATCTCAATCTGGGGAAGCGGCTTGCCGGTCGAGCCCGGTCGCTCATCGGCGCGGCCCATGGTGACCGCCCCGCTGGTCTCGGATTGGCCGAACCCGGTCCAGAACTTGGCGCCGGTCTCGCTCTGCAGCCGCCGGATGATCTGTGGCGTGTCCAGTCCGACCACCGCCCGCAGGCTTTCCCAGCTTGCCTCGCCGCGCGCCTCCAGCAGCATCTCCAGCACCGGAGGGAAGTCGGCCAGCAGGCTGA
>CAZJUE010000021.1:0-11365 GCA_964549025.1 uncultured Anaerolineaceae bacterium
ATGATGGGCTCAGACGAAATCCCGATCCGGCGCATGCTCGGCCTGGAGGGCGAGTTCGGACAGGCAGACGTCGGCCTGAGCGCCACCTACATGCAGGACGTGATCGCCGCAGTTGGCAACTACGAGGACATCTACAATCGTTACCTCGGTCCGAACGGGGACGCGTTCACGCTGGACCGCGGCCGCAACGAGCTGTGGACCAACGGCGGCGTGCTCTACGCTCCGCCGCTTCGGTAGTTTCAATCGTCCAACAACCAAGGGGTGCAGCCTGAACTTTCCAGGCTGCACCTCTTTGGCTTACCCAACCCAATGAGCAGCCAATCCAGCGCGCAATCTAGCTTCGGCGCCACCCCCCTCTGGCGCGATGAGCGGTTCTTGCGCGCCGCGGCTCAGGTGATCTCGGCTGCGCTGATCATTGGGCTGCTGATTTGGATAGTCAGCAATGTGCTGGAAGCTGCCGATCAGCGCGGGCTGGGATTGGGCTTCGATTTCCTGGACCAGGCCGCCGGTTTTCCAATCGGTGAGGGCGTAGTCCCCTACGAGCCGGCCGACTCGTTCCTGTACGCCTTCTGGGTTGGGATACTTAACACCATCAAAGTGGCGGTGATTGGCATCTTGCTGACCACCGGGCTGGGCACGCTGGTCGGGCTGGCTCGCATATCGACCAACTGGATGATCAGCCGACTGGCATTGGTATACATCGAACTGCACCGCAATGTGCCGGTGCTGGTGCTGCTGTTCATCTGGTATTTCGCGGTCTTCACCCAGCTGCCCCGGGTGCGGGACAGCATTCAGCTTCCTGGCCCGATCTACCTTAACCAGCGCGGACTGTATCTCACCTGGCCACACCTCTCCGATACCGGGGCGGCCTTCGCGATTGCTGTAGTCATCGGGCTAGGCGTCTCCGTCGCCAGCTGGATTGTGCTGCGCAACATCCGCCTGCGCACCGGCAAAGACATGCACCATAGGCTGGTGGCGATCGCTGTGTTGGTCGGAGCCAGCGGGCTGGGTTGGCTGCTCTCGGGCAGCGAACCGCTGGTCTTTGATGCCCCGGTCCTGGAAGGCTTCAACTTCAGAGGAGGGCTGGCGCTGACGCCGGAGTACGCCGCGCTGCTGGTCGGGCTGGTTACCTACACCGCAGCGTTTATCGCCGAGATCGTGCGCGCCGGGATCCAAGCCGTGGACAAAGGGCAACGGGAGGCCGCCCGCTCGGTTGGGCTCGGCTCCACCCAGGTCCTGATACTGGTGATTATTCCCCAGGCGTTGCGGGTCATCATTCCTCCCCTGATCAGCCAGTACCTGAACCTCACCAAGAACTCCAGCTTGGCCCTGGCGATCGGCTATCCGGAGCTGTTCACCGTGGGCCGAATCATGATCAATCAGGCCGGACGAGCGGTGCCGGTGTTCGTCATGATCATGGCCGCCTACCTGTCCATGAGCCTCATCACCTCGATCATTCTCAATATCTACAACCGACGGATTGGACGGGCGCATCAATGAGCGTGGCCACCGCCGACGAGCGCTTGCGTCCCCCTGAACCGTCCGGCCTGCTCCGCTGGCTGCGCCGGAATCTATTCAATTCCCTACCAAACTCCATTCTGACCGTGGCCGCGATCGCCATCGGCTATCTGGTGGTGCGCGGGGTTCTGCAGTGGGTGTTGGTTACTGCCGACTGGCGGCCAATCACCCGCAGCCCGTTGCTCTACCTGGTAGGCCAGTATCCACGCGAGCAGCTGTGGCGAGTGGGGGTCTGCCTGATGCTGGTTTCAGCCATATCTGGCGTGAGCTGGGGGGTGTGGCGAGGGATCATGCGGTCGTTCGCCATCGCCCTGGCCGCCATCCTGGCGGCTGGGGTATTCCTGCCGGTTCCGCAAGTGATCGACCCGCTGGCTTTCCGGCTGGCGCTGCTGGCCAATCCGCTGTTGGTGTTCGGCGGCTTCGTGCTGGGCCGGAGGACCGGCCTGAGTAGCAGACCGGTGGTATTCGGCTGGGTGGCGCTCGTCGCCGCCGTCCCAATTCTATTGCGCGGCACGGAGGCTGGTGCGCTGCTGCCATCGGTGGAGACCAGCTCATGGGGCGGCCTGTTGGTTACGCTGATCCTGGCGGTTGGGGGTATCACGCTATCGTTTCCGATCGGAGTGCTGTTGGCGCTGGGCCGCCGCTCGTCTTTGCCGGTGGTGCGCTTGTTCTGCACCGGCGTTATTGAGCTGGTGCGTGGGGTCCCGTTGGTCAGCATCCTGTTCATGTCGTCCATCATCCTGGCGCTGTTCCTGCCGCCCGAGTTGCGCATCGACCGGCTGGTCCGGGCGCTGATCGGGATGACGATGTTCAGTGCGGCTTACACCGCCGAGAACGTGCGCGGTGGCTTACAGGCGATACCGAAGGGCCAGTACGAAGCCGCCAAGGCGGTGGGGTTGAGCGCAGTTCAAACCACAGTGCTGATCATCCTGCCGCAGGCGTTGCGGGCGGTGATCCCGGCCATCGTCGGACAGTTCATCAGTCTGTTCAAGGACACCACGCTCGCCGTGATCGTCGGTATCATTGAATTGCTGAACATCGGCAGATCGATTATCCAGTCGGATCCGGAGTTCATTCAGCTGCAAGCTGAGGTCTATATCTTCATCGCCGCGGTCTTCTGGGTGTTCAGTTCGGTAATGTCCTACGCCAGCCGTCAGCTGGAAACTGCGCTGGGGGTTGGTGAGCGATAGGGAGGAGCTTTCTGCAATGACTGATCCGATTATTCAGTGCATTGACGTCCACAAGTGGTTCGGCGATTTTGAGGCGCTGCGGGGCGTCGACATGGAGGTCAATACCGGCGAGGTCATCGTGATTTTCGGTCCATCCGGTTCTGGCAAATCCACCTTCATCCGCACCATCAACCGGCTGGAGGAGCATCAACAGGGCACCATCATTGTGGACGGCATTGAGCTCACCCACGACGTACGCAACATCGCCGCCGTTCGCAGCGAGATCGGCATGGTGTTTCAGTCCTTCAACCTGTTTCCGCACCTCACGGTGATGGGCAACGTGACGCTGGCGCCGATCCACGTACGAAAGCACCCCAAAGATCAGGCCGAGGAGTGGGCCATGGACTTGCTGGAGCGAGTCGGGATCCCAGAACAGGCAAACAAGTATCCCGCCCAGCTATCGGGTGGTCAGCAACAGCGGGTGGCGATCGCCAGAGCCTTGGCCATGCAGCCGAAGATCATGTTGTTCGATGAGCCGACCTCCGCGTTGGATCCGGAGATGATCAAAGAAGTATTGGACTCGATGATCGAGCTAGCCAAGATGGGCATGACCATGCTGGTGGTCACGCACGAGATGGGCTTCGCCCGCGCTGTCGCCGATCGCATGTATTTCTTCGATGAGGGACTGGTGGTCGAAAGCGGGACCCCGGAGGATATCTTCGACCGCCCCAAACAGGACCGGACCAAACTGTTCCTGTCACAAATCCTTAGCCACTAGCTCGACCTGAAGCGCGCAGCGACCCGGGCCATTCGGACCGGGTCGTTTGTGTCTGAAGCTAGCCTTCGATCTCGCCCGACCGGAACTCGCCTACCAGCTCGCCGTTCAGCCAGACCGAGTAGTCGCCTTCGGAGAATGCGCCGACCGGGATGCCGGCCTCCATCGGCTCCAGGACCTGTATGCAGTTGATTCCCGGAGCCCGCAGCGAGTACACCTCAACGTGGATCTGGCCCTGCGCGTTGGGAGGCTCGGAGGCCCAGTACAGCGTATCGCACGGCGTGGGCAGCGATCCGCGTACGATCAGCGTGACCTGCACCGGGAATTTGCCCTCGAATTCAAGCTGCGCCTCGTCGACGTACACTGGGCCGGGCTCGAGCTGCTCATCTTCCGCCACCGGCGTCGCCCCAAAACGGAGTTCCCCGACTGGTACGCCATTCATCAGCACCTGATAATCACCGGAAGTGAAGCTGCCAATTGGAATGCTTTCCCGGAAGGCTTCGGCCGAAGGCGGGCAGTCCTCGCCTTCAATCGGCTCTTCGGTGACTTCCACCTCGACCGTTCCGTTCTCTTCCGAAACCGTAACCTGGGTCTCGACTTCGTGGCAGGGAGAGGTCAAGATACCGCTGACCTCCAGTCGAACCTGTACCGGCCAGGATTCGGCCTGCAGTAGTTGGGCGTTTTCGATGCGGAAGTCGGCTGGCGTGCCGGGCCGCACGTCGCCTGGTGAGATCGTTCCGTCCGATTGGCGTGCACAGCCCATCAGGCTGAGCGCACCCACGAGCATGATGCAGACGCCAAACCTGGGCTTCATGGACTCCCCTCCACTATCGAACCGATTCTGATTGATCGGCACCGCTTACCGCGCTCCGCGACCGAAGTTGAACAGAGGGTATCATTGCCCAACTCCGCACAGATCATAGTCTCAATTGCAGCCTCCGCAACCAAGTAGTCCCGCGGCGGAGTTCATTGCCGGAGTGCGCGACCAGCTACCGCTGCTGGTGGCCGGGATTCCGTTCGGCTTGATCTTCGGCGCGTTAGCGCTGTCGGTGGGGATTACTCCACTTGCCGCGCAGGGCTTTTCACTCTTCGTCTTTGCCGGCAGTGCGCAGTTTGTAGCTGCCGGGCTGGTGGGCCAGCTGGCCCCGCCGTTGGTGGTGGTCACCACCATCGTGATCGTCAACCTGCGCCACGCCCTCTACAGCGCCAGCATGGCGCCCTACCTGGCTAAGCTGCCGGTTCGCTGGAAGCTGACGCTTGGTTGGCTGCTCACCGACGAGGCCTATGCGGTGGCAATTGGCCGCTATCGACGGGGCGAGCTCGAGCACGCGCACTGGTATATGCTGGGAGGCGGCATGGCGATGTGGTCCGCCTGGCAGATCAGCACCGCAATCGGGATCGCCCTCGGTGCTCAGGCGCCTCAAGGTCTTTTACTTGAATTCGCCGCCCCGCTGACCTTTCTGGCGCTGCTGATGCCGACACTCAACCGTCGACCTAACCTGGCCGCCGCCGCCATCGCCGGCGTACTGGCGATCGCACTGCACGGGCTGCCGTTTCGCCTGGGTCTGTTAATCAGCGCGCTGGTCGGCGTTTCGGTGGGCATGCTGGTGGCTGCCCGGAGCGATGATGCCTGAGCCGCAGCAGTGGCTGATCGTGCTGGGCGGGATGGTGACAACCTACCTGATCCGGCTGTCATTCGTGGCATTGGTCCCGCAGGAGCGGCTACCGCCGTCCTTTCGCAGGGGGTTGAGCTACATCCCCTCAGCGGTGCTGGCCGCCATCCTGCTGCCAGAGCTGGTGCTGACCGATGGCGCGATCGACCTCTCGCTGGATAACCAGCGACTGCTGGCTGGCATCGCGGCAGCGCTGGTGGCCTGGCGCTTTAAGAACACCTGGCTGACCATCGCAATCGGGATGCTGGTGCTCTGGTGGTTGACCCTCAGTTAATCAATGGAAACGTCGGCGAGGAAGATCGATTTCAGGGTGGAAGGCTCTAGGCGGGTGCGGCCTCCAGCATCTCCAGGCCATCCAGCTCGAGCAGCGGGCCGGAGAGGTCTTTCCAGGCTTGCTGTACCGCCCGATTTTCGCCTGCCACCTGGTCGGCCAGCATCAGAATTTCGACCACCGTCTCGCGCGAGATCTTGACGTCAGCACCTTCGAATAGACCGTCCAGGTTTTCCATCAGGTGGCGTAAGGTGGCAACCGCCAGGAAGAGCGGCACCAGGATCGCTTTGCGGATGTCGAACTCGTCTTCCGGTACCACCCGCACGTAATCTCGGCCCAGGCACAGATTGCGGTAAGCGTGAGCCAGGATCGGCTTTACCCCCTCCCGCTCCCCGCCGTTATGAAACGGCAAGTAATCCTGCGGGATGTAATAGCGGCCCTCCTGATGGTCACGAAAGACGTCCTTGATGATGTTGGTAAGCTGCAAGCCAGCCCCGCAAGCGGTCTCTAGAGTCCGCAGCACCAGCAGGCGGGTCTTGGCCAAGGTTGGTCGATACAGGCTGATCAGGCTGGTGATCAACTCGCCGACGATCCCGGCCACCGCGTAGCAGTAGTCGTCCAACTGCTTGAGCCTAAGCAGGCGCAATCGATTCCCCTCATCGTGAGTTGCGACCCAGCTCTGCATTCGCTCGATGACCCGGGCGATGTGCTCGATGATCGCATCGACGTACGGCTTGGGGAGCATGGAGATCTGCTCCAGCAGATAGGGCGTGGCGCGCAGCAGCTCGAGGTGATCTGGATTATCGAGGTCGACATCGCCGGAGTACTTAGCGGCGAAAGCACGCGCCGCCTCCGCGCTGGGCGCCAGCAGCAGCTGCTTGAACTGCTCCAACTCGCGAATGCGCTTCTGTTTGGGCCAGCGGTACGCGTCCTCGATCGTGTCCGCATTCCTCAGCAACAAGTAGCCGATACCTAGCGCATCCCGCAGCATGCCAGGCATCATCGGAATACACAGCGCGAAGGTGCGCGAGGTTGCGACCAACAGCTCCTGGATTTGATCGCGGTCAACGCTTTCCCACGGTTCGGGCATATGGCCTCCGTCTCCCGCATACCATAACCCCAGACTCGGGATGAGGCAACGGGAGATCGGTTGGCAGGCTTGCGGCGGCCGGTTCGCGCCTACGGTGTGGGTGTGCAGTAGTTCCGATGAGAGGGGGTCGAGTTGCAGGCGTTGGGATTGATCGTCGGCTCGACAGTCGGCTCGGGGGTGCCAGTGGGTGGAATCGGAGTGCTGGTGGACGACGGCGTGCTGGTCGGTCCTACAGGGGTATTGGTCACCGGCGGCGATGTCGGGGATGCTGTTGGGGTGGGGGTAGGCGTCGGCGATGGGCCTGGGGGTGGCGGGCCCGACGGCAGCGTGCTGGTTGGGGTGCTGGTAGCTTCTCCGCCCGGCAAACCAGTGGTCGTCGGCGTGGCAGTCGGGGTGGCGCTCAACGTCGGCGTCGGCGTTGACGTGTCGAATAGACCCATCGCATCGATGGTCGCCGCAACCGCGGTCTCTACCGCTCCGGGCTCCTGCGAGCCGACGAGCTGCTCGGCGTTGACGGTAGACAAGGCATCGATGGTGGCCAGCAAGAACGTTGAGGGCGTAGCTGTATCCATAACGACCCCCGAGTCCCCAGAGGAGCCGCCGCTGAAACCCCAGGCGGCAGCCGGGAAAGCCACCATCAGCAGCAGGGCGATCGCCACCAGCGTTCGACGCGGGCCCCAAACCGGCTCCCGATCCGCTTCCAGGATCTGTGTCACCGGAGTTGGTCCGACCGCATCGGGCTTGGGCAGGCCGGATTGCGGATCAAGCGATTCGGCCAGCGCAGCCTCAAATGCCTCACTGAGCTCACCCACCGATGGATAGCGCAGGCCGGGGTCCTTGGCCATGGAGCGTTGGATGACCGCTTCCACCGCATCGGGCAACAGCGGATTGATGTAGCGCGGGCGAGTCAGCGGCTCGCTAACATGCTTGAGCACCACTCCCATCGGGGTCTCCGCCTGGTACGGCAGCTGGCCGGTGGTCGCTTGATACAGCACCGCGCCCAGCGAATACTGATCGGAGCGCGTGTCGACCTGATGGCCGGCGCACTGCTCGGGAGACATAAAGGCCGGTGTGCCGATCAGCACCGATCCGGTCAGGCTGTGGGAACTCTCGCTGACGTAGGCGAAGCCGAAGTCTGATAACAGCGCGCGCCCATCCTGGTTGAGCACGATGTTGGACGGCTTAATGTCGCGGTGCACGATCCCCATTCGATGGGCGTAGTCAAGCCCGGCTGCGACGTCGGACAGCACTCGGCCGACCTCGCGCAGGTCCATGTAATCGCGGTCGATCAAGTCCTGCAGCGTTCCGCCGCTGTAATAGGGCATCACGATGTAGTTCTTGCCTTGTTCTTCGCCGTAATTCAGGATCGGCACGATATTGGGGTGATTCATCTGGCTCAGCAGCCCGACCTCGCGATCGAAGCGAGCCTTGAAGCGCGGTTCTTGAGCGATGTAGGGCGAGAGCACTTTGATCGCCACGCGGTCGCCGGTATCCAGGTCGGTCCCCCGGTAGACGACCGACATCCCACCATGGCCGATTTCCTCCAGCAATTCGTAGCGCCCAATCGTCGTCGGCTCAGGTTCGCTCATCTTGTGATCTTGGCTCTTGCCTCGGCAGGCCGATCGGCCAAAAAGCAGCATGAATCCAAGCACCCGCCGCAGGAGCCCTGCAAACCGCGACTATATCCTATTGGCCAACAAGTTGATAGAAGGAGATTCGTCCGGTAGAGGACTAGAGCGGTTTGAACTGCTCGAACGGCTGATGGCAGGCATTGCAGTAGTAAATCGCCCGGCAAAGGGTGGGCCCAAAGCTGTTCTTCAATTCGGTATCGTCCGACTCGCAGTACGGACAGAGCGCAGCCGCCTCCAGGGCCGCCGGCAGGTCTCCGCCGTGGTGCGGCGGCGGCGACAGCCCAAATTGCCGCAGCTTCTCTCGGCCGTCGCTGGTAATCCAATCGGAACTCCAGGGCGGCTGGTAGACCACTCGCACCTCGAACTGAGGATAGCCCACCGCCTGCACAGCCATCTCGATCTCCCGCTGCATGACGTCCAGCGCCGGGCAGCCGATGAAGGAGGGCGTCATGGTGACGACCAAACGCTCAGCGTCCAGGCCGATCTGGCGGATCAGGCCGAGCTCGACCACCGACACCACCGGAATCTCGGGGTCCTTGACCTGCTGCAACGCTTCCCAGACTGCCGACAGTGCGGTTGATTCTCGCATGTCTGACGGCTGATTCTTCCCGGCTACCATTGCGCACCCGCGTGCTGCCTGGCAACCGCCTGCAGCTCATCGACCAGTTCAGCCAGGTGTCGGCTGTGTTCACTGCGCTTGGTGCTCCGCGGCGAATCGGTCGCTGGAAGCTCCAGGGCGGAAAGATCGAACTGCCCCTTTACCTCAGACATCCAGGCCGCCTTCAACTGCTCGGGGTCCGGCAGCGCACCCTGCTCCACCAGCTCGGCCTCGGACGGCTCGGGACCGAACAACTGCAATGCATAGGCAAACAGCTCATCGATCGCCTGTTGCATGCGGCGCCGGCTCTCTTCGGTGCCCAATCCCAGCCGCTTAACCCATGCTCGCAAGTGTCGCAGATGATACAGCTCCTCGGTCCGTAGTTTACCCGCCAGTTCGGCAACCCGGTCGTTTGTGCTGTCTGCCAGCCCCGCCAGCCGCACCTGCTCGCTTGCGTCGAACAGGTACTGCCGGACGACGGTAAAGGCCCAATCGCCTTTCGGCAGTTCCACCAGCTGCACGTTGCGAAATTCGTCAGCCGATCGCCAGTAGATGAGCTGGTCCGGATAGCTAGCCGGATCCTCCCCCAGCAGCTCGGAGGCGGTCCGATACCAACCGGCGGCATGGCCGAGTTCATCCAGAGCAATGTTCCCGAAGGCGATGTCCTCTTCGAGGATGGGGGCGTGACCGGTCCACTCGGAATCACGATGTGCTAGCACAAGCTCGTCGTCGCCCAACGCGATCAGATGACGGGCCAGCAGTTCGTCACTCACGCCAGCGCGTCCCAGAAATGCTCGATGGAATAGATCCCCTCAGGGTCTTGCGTTGTGCGGTATTGCAGATCAACTGGGTCAAGCTCATTCATTCACCCGTCTGCTGTCGCAGCTTGCGCATCATGGTGGTGGTCGGAAAAGCGGTCTGACCGCGGAAATCCTTGCTGCGGGCGGGTTCGAACCAACTGTCGCTCTGATCTTGCTCGCTGGATGCCACCAATCGTTTCGGAACCACCCACCACACCAGCGCCGGCTGCTCCGGATCGCGTTCCGCTGCCAGGCCAAGCGCTTCGGCAGCCGAGCGGGCCTGAACCTCGCCCTGGTGCTCGTGCGAGCCGATGTGCGCCCGCTTCTCGAACACCAGATACGGTTCCGGCGCATCGATTTCATTGGCCGGATCGGGAGATCCGTGCCGTTCGAACTGCTCCCTGGTCATCGAGCTGATATGGTCCGCCCGCGCCACCCACAGGCCGGAGCATTCCGGCCGCCGTACGAATACATCGCGAGCGTTCTGCAATGCCAGCTCACTGTCCGGCGCATGCACGCTGCCGGCGTTGACGTGCGGCCGGTCGGGCCGCTGCTGGTGAAAGACCTGGTAACGGGGCCACTGATCGTCTGGGGCGGGATTCATTCGCTTTTTGGAAGGAGGGTTGGTCGTCCGCTGACGCTTACGCGGCCCTTTCGCCGGCGGCTCGTTCAGCATACGCCGCCAAAGCCTGGCGCACCCAAAGGCCATCGTCGTGCGCTGTGCGGCGGGCAGCCATGCGCTCAGCGTTGCACGGTCCGTTGCCGCGCACCACCTGCCAGAACTCATCCCAATCGATCGGGCCGTGGATCCAGTTTCCGGAGGCTTCGTCGTACTTCAGCTCGGGATCGGGCACGGTCAGGCCAAGTTCCATCAGTTCGGGTACCAACTGGTTGACAAAGTCCTGACGCAGTTCGTCATTGGTGCGGGTTTTGATTCCCCAGCGGATCAGCTCAGGGCTGTTTGGCGATTCGTCATCGTGCGGGCCAAACATCATCATCGACGGCCACCACCAGCGGTTGATGGCCTCCTGCACCATCTGCCGCTGCTCGGAGGTGCCCTGCGAGAGCAGGATCACCTGCTCCTTACCCTGCTTCATATGGAAGCTTTCTTCGGCGCTGATGCGAATCATGGCCCGAGAGTACGGACCGTACGAACAGCGCGCCAGCATGGTTTGATTGAGGATCGCCGCTCCATCCACCAGCCAGCCGATCACACCCATGTCAGCCCACGATTCCGATGGGTAGTTGAACACACTGGAATACTTGGCCGCCCCGGAAAGCAGGCCCGATATCATCTCTTCGCGGGAAACCCCCAGAGTCTCGGCGGCATGGTACAGGTACTCGGCATGGCCACCCTCATCTTGCACCTTGGCGATCAGGACCATCTTGCGCCGTAGGTTGGGCGCGCGGGAGATCCACTCACCCTCAGGAAGCATACCCACGTACTCGCTGTGGGCATGCTGCGAAATCATGCGAATGAGCTGCTGCCGATATCGCTCCGGCATCCAATCACCGGGCTCGATCTTTTCCCCGCGTTGGATACGTTCAACGAAGGCCACTTCGCGCCGGTCGTCCTGCACTGCTGGCTTCTCTACCGTTGCCATCTCAGCCCCAATTATACAAATCGGGCCCGCCCGCCGGACAAGAGATCGTTCCTACAAGGGCGGTACATTGTAGCTCGGCCGACGCACACCACATCGAAGGCTAATCCTCTTCAGCTGGGGGCTTTCCACCAATCCATTCGGGGGAGTCGTCCTCTGCCCAGCGGCGGCGGATCTCAGAGTAGTCGGGCTGGCGCTTAGCATTGAAAGCTTGTACTGCCTCGCGGGTCTCCGGGCTG
>CAZJUE010000021.1:11375-15620 GCA_964549025.1 uncultured Anaerolineaceae bacterium
GGTGGTGTGTATCGCCAGCCAATCGCGCCCGTGGCCAATCGTCAGATGCCAGCTTAAGTCGCGCCAGAAGTTCAGCTGCTGTTTGGTGTAGCGGGTCTTCTCCGGCAGCTTATCCGTCAGCTTGTCCACCAGCGCATCGACTGCCGCATCCAGCTCCGACCGCGGCACCACCTGGTTGACCAGGCCCCACTGCAACGCCTTCTGGGCCGGAATTTCCTCGTTCAAGAGCAAAATCTCGCGCGCCCGCCGCTCGCCAACGATCAACGGCAGAAATTGGGTGGCGCCTGCCAGCGCCACGCTGCCATGGCTGGTACCCACCTGACGGATGTAGATGTCGTCGGCGGCGATCGCCAAATCGCAGCTCATGTTGAATTCGTTGCCCCCACCGACCACAACGCCGTTGAGCCGCGCCACGGTCGGCTTGCCTAAATTGCGCAGCCGCTCGTGCACCTCAATGAACTCCCCCATCCACTTCCAGTAGTCGCGCGGCCGCTGCTGGAACTCGCGTTGCTCGCCCAGGTCGGCCCCGCTGCAAAAAGCTCGATCGCCAGCTCCGGTCAGCACCAGCACCGCCACCGTGTCATCCCAGCTGGCGTCCTTCAGCGCCTGCTGTAGCTCACGCAGCATGCTGAAGTTGACCGCATTGAGCACTTGCGGGCGGTTGAGGGTGATCGTTGCTCGCCCACCGGCCTTGGCGTACTCGATAGCCGAGAAATCAAAATGCTCCGGGTCCTGGCCGACGTATCTACGCTCCGTCATGTGTCGCTCCTCTCGTGAATCGTCCGCTGATGCACCCGCCCGCCGCGCAGCACCGATCCCGGCGGAGATCGATATTGATCATGCGTGAGAGTGAGTTCTGGCCCAGCGCCGCAGCAGCGGTGCGGCCCGGTAGCGCTCTTCTCCGAACTCGCGGCGGAGGTGATCAAGCACCGCAACCACCTTCGAGAACCCTAGCTGTTCGGCCCAGGCCAATGGTCCATGGGGGTAATTCAATCCCAGCACTACCGCACGGTCGATCTGCTCCGGCTCCGCGATCCGCTCCATGGCCGAGAATGCGGCCTCGTTGGCCAGACTGCACACCACCCGCGGCACGACCATCGCTGGCGATTCGCCGATCCAGATGGGCAGCTTTCCGAGCGAGCGTGCCAGCTGGTCAACTTGCTGACGCACCGCTTGGGTCACAGCGGCGGCGCCGGTCAGTGTGATCACTCGCCCGCTGGCGGCAAACAGCCCATCGAAGCCCACCAGGCGGTCCGGTCTAGCGAGCGAACCGGCCAGCTCACTGTACGCACGGTCTACCGTTTGGCACAGGATCGGGACATCGGCCGCCAGCGATCGCTCAATCTGCTGGAGATCGATATCCATCCACTCGTCGCCGCCTGAGGCAACCAGCGCAACCGCCACCCCCTCCGCGCCCCCCGCAATGGTCTCAGTTCCGCCTCCGGCGCGAAGGAGCTGATAGCCGGCGTCCTTGAGCTGCTCCGCCAACCCGGGAGCCCAACTGCCCTCCGCCAGCAGCAGCTTGCCGCTTGCCCGCTCTGAAGCCGGCGGTTCCAACTTGTTCTCCAGCGGCTTGCCATCCGGATAGGCGTAGAAGCCGCGCCCGGTTTTGCGGCCCAACTCCCCCTGGCTGACCTTTTGCTGCTGAATCCAATGCGGGCGAAAACGCGGTTCCAGGAAACTGGCCTGGTAGATCGATTCGGCGGCCGCCAGGTTGACGTCGATCCCGATCAAATCCATCAGCTCGAACGGTCCCATCTTGAAACCGCCGCCCAGCTTCAGAATGATGTCGATTTGCTGGTGGTCGGACACGTTCTCGCCTACCAGGCGTAGTGCCTCGCCGTAGAAGGGTCGCGCCACTCGATTGACGATGAAGCCCGGCCGATCCTCGACCACCACCGGGATCTTGCCCAGCGCTTCGCTCAGCTGAACCAGTGCCGCGACCGTATCGTCGGCAGTCGCCGCCCCGCGCACCACCTCTACCAACTGCATCACCGGTGCCGGATTGAAGAAGTGCATACCTGCTACCCGCTCCGGACGCTCGGTAGCCGCCGCCAGCGCGGTGATCGAGAGGTTGCTGGTGTTGCTGGCCAGGATAGCCGCCGGCCGGCAGATGCGATCCAATTGGCCGAACAGCCTCCGCTTGAGCTCCAGCTGCTCAAGCGCGGCCTCGATCACGACCTCGCAGTTGGCCAGCGACTCGATCTCGTCGGCCAGCGTCAAGCGGTCTGCAAGCTGCTGCTGTCCCTTGCGCTCGAGGTGCTTGAGGATGTATTGCTGCGCTCGGTCGAGCGCAGCCGGGGCGACGTCGGTGAGCACCACCTGACGTTCAGCGCGCAGCGCAGTCAATGCGATGCCAGCCCCCATGGTGCCAGCTCCCAGCACCCCCAGCGACGGTGCCGCCTCGCCAGCCATCGACTACGGATTATGCTGCATCGCTAGTGAGGAGCGATCGGGGAGCTCCATAGCTTGAAGTCCCGCAGGATCGAACCGCCGATGAACTCACGCAGGATCGAGTTGTCGGGAATGGAGCTTTCCTGCAAGGGCGAAAACCACTCCAGGAAGGACAGCAATCGCTTGGCCTCCACGTGCTCGGGAGTGCCAAAGGTCACCTGGCGCAGCAGCGGCTCCGCCAGCGGCGCCAAGGCGGCGCCTTCGTAAACCAGCGCGGAATTGAACATCACATCCGCGTTTTCCTGAAAGGGGAAGATGTACAGCGTTTCACCGCGGCGCACCGACTCCCAGCGGGCGATGGTGTCCATGGCCGACTTGCCCCGGTGCCTGGCGTCGCGTACCAGCCGGCGGATCAGGCGGGTATCGGTGGTCGACACCCGGTTGTAACGATCCAAGTTGAGCTGAGTCAGCGCCGAAGCGTAGATCCGGAAAGACGATTGCTCTGGCACGTTGGGCAGCAAGTCGGGGTTCAGCCCGTGGATGCCTTCCAGAATGATGATCTGATCGGGGGCGATCTGGACCACTTCCCCGTCGGTCTGTTTCCCATCGATGAAGTCGTAGACCGGCAGCTGTACCTGCACGCCGGCGATCAATGCCTTCATGTCGTGATTGAGCCGATCCAGGTCGAGCGCGTCCAGCCGCTCGTAGTCATAGTCGCCGTACTCATCACGCGGGCTTTTCTCACGGTCGACAAAGAAGTTATCCAGGCCGATCGGCAAGGGCGAGATGCCGAGCGCCAGCAGTTGGATGGATAGCCGCTTCGAGAAGGTGGTCTTGCCAGAAGCCGAGGGTCCAGCGACCAGCACCAGGCGGGCGTCGTCGCGGCGATCGTAGATCTGGCGGGCGATCTCAGCAATGCGGCGCTCGTGCAGCGCCTCGGAGACCAGGATGATCTCGCGGATACGGCTCTCGGATATGGCCTCGTTCAGCGCACCGACGTTGGCCACCCCGAGGGTTTGGATCCAGTCCTCGTACTGACCGAAAGTCAGCAGCAGCTTGGGGTATTGCGGCGGCGGCAGCAACTCGGTCGGCTCGCGGCGCTTGGGGAACTGCAACGTGAACCCGTCCTCGGTGGCAGCCAGGCTGAACCATTTCAAGTACCCGGTGCTGGGCACCATGTAGCCGTGGTGGTAGTCGCGATGGTCCCCCATTTTGTAAATGATCAGGTATGGTTTGCGGCGCCAAGCCAGCAGCCGCACTTTGTCGGTCATGCCCTTGGCTTCGAAGTAGGCTACCGCCTCGGAAAGCTGGACTTTGGTCTTGGTGAATGGCAAATCTTGGTCGACCAATGACCACATATGGGCTTCGAGCTCGGCGAGTTCGCGCTGATCGATCGGCGCGTTGCCGCTGACGTGGCAGTGGTAGCCGCCCGAAGCCACTGAGTGTTCCACGTCCAAGCGGGCGTCCGGGTGCAGCTTCTCGAAGGCGGCTGCCAGCAGGAAGGTCAGCGAGCGACGATAGATGCGCATCCCATCTTCGTCTGCCATCGTCACCGGGCGTACCTGCGACTCCATTTCGATGCAGTAGGTCAGTTCGCGTAGCTCGCCGTTGACGATCGCGCCGACGATCGGCGCCTCGGAAGCTTCGCCTTTCAGGAAAGCCTCTAGCGGCAGACCGCGCTCGCCCTCGAGCACGCGGCCGTCGGGCAAGTGGATCTGCACCGACGGCCGAGCACGCGCCTCATCGACCTGTCGTTCGGCGATGTGTTCTGCCATTGGGGACCGGATTCTACCGCAAGCGGCAATCCGGCCAATGACCCGCTGGGAGGATGCCGGTAGGACACGCAGCGCC
>CAZJUE010000021.1:15720-20357 GCA_964549025.1 uncultured Anaerolineaceae bacterium
GCTGGCTCCAACTCTGGTGGCCGGCAGCACAACACCAGTTGCTTGGCGGCCTGTACCTCGTCCAAACGGCCAAACGGGGTTTTATGCGGCGCCTCGTGCAGCGTTTCCGGCTCGCTGCGGGCCTCTTCGGCGATCTGCCGCATAGCTTCCACGAAGGCGTCCAGCGTGCGCTTGCTCTCCGATTCGGTCGGCTCGATCATCAGCGCCTCCCGCACGATCAACGGGAAATAGTTGGTCGGCGGATGGAATCCGAAGTCCATCAAGCGCTTGGAGATATCGAGCGCGTGCACCTCTGGGGCATCGGAAAAGCGCCCTTCTACGACGAACTCGTGCATGCAGCTCCGGTCGAACGGCACGTGATAAGTGTCGCGCAGCTTGGCCAGCAGATAGTTGGCGTTGAGCACCGCGTGGTCGGCGATGTCCCGCAGGCCGTCCCGCCCGTTGGAGCGGATGTAGGTGAAAGCCCGCACGTGCATGCCGAAGTGGCCGTGGAAAGCCTTTACCCGGCCGATCGTGCGCTCCGGCATCACTAGGCCGTACAGCGGAGGCAGGTCTTCATCCCCCTCATCGACCACTCCGACTACCGGTCCCGGCAGGTACTCGGCCAGCCGCTCGGAGACGCCCACCGGACCAGAGCCCGGGCCGCCGCCGCCGTGCGGGGTGGAGAAGGTCTTGTGCAGGTTGTAGTGCAGGATGTCGAAGCCCAGGTCGCCCGGCCGCACGACGCCCAACAGGGCGTTCATATTGGCGCCATCCCCATAGACCAATCCGCCGCAGGCGTGGATCCGCTCGATCACTTCCAGAACGTGCTCTTCGAACAGCCCCAGCGTGTTGGGGTTGGTGAGCATCAGCCCGGCCACCGTCTCGTCGCACTCGGCCTCCAGCGCGGCCAAATCGACGTTGCCTCGCTTGTCGGACGGCAGCTCGACCACTTTCAACCCGCCCATGGTGGTGGTAGCCGGGTTGGTGCCGTGGGCTGAGTCCGGAACCAGGATCTTTACCCGCTGGTGATCCTCGCGGTCGCGATGGTAGGCGCGGATGATCAGGATCCCGGTCAGCTCACCGTGGGCGCCGGCCGCCGGCTGCAGGCTGACCGCCTCAAACCCGCCGATCTCCGCCAGCCACTCCTGCAGGGTGTACATCAGCGCCAGGTTCCCTTGCAGCGTGTCGGGATCCTGCAGCGGGTGGGTCAGTGCGAAACCCGGCAAGCGAGCGGCGTCCTCGTTGATCTTGGGGTTGTACTTCATGGTGCAGGAGCCCAGCGGATAGAAGCCGGTGTCCACTGCGTGATTGAACTGCGAAAGCCTCACGAAATGGCGCACCACCTCCAGCTCAGACAGCTCAGGCAGCAGCAGCTCCCGCCGTTCGAGCTCGGCAGGCAGCGCTGAGGCGGGTACGTCCAGCTCGGCGAACTGATGCGTCGGACGGCCCGGAACCGAGAGGTCGTAGATCAACGGCTCCATCACGGCAGGCGCGCCGGCTGAGGCGGCCGATCCGTTGTTCCGATCGTCAGTCATTGGCAGCCTCCTTCAGCGCGGCAACCAGGTCATCGATGTCTTCCCTATGGATCTGTTCCGTGACCGCCAGCAACATGTGGCGTTCGAGCTCGGGGTAGTCCTGCCCCAGGTCGTAGCCACCGATGATGTCAAAGTCCAGCAGCGCTTCGTTAATTTCGCTGACCGGCTCGGGGCAGCGGATTACGAACTCGTGGAAGAACGGGCCCGTGTTCCACAACTGGTATCCCGGCAGTTCGGCAATTTCGCCGGCGGCGTAATGCGCCTTGTGGTAACACAACTCGGCCACCGAACGTAGTCCGGATTTTCCGACCACCGACAGGTAGGCGGCGACCGCCAGCGCCATCAATCCCTGATTGGTGCAGATGTTGGAGGTGGCCCTATCGCGCCGGATGTGCTGCTCACGAGGCGTCAAGGTCAAAACGTAACCGCGCTGGCCGCGGCTGTCGACGGTTTCGCCCACCAGCCGGCCCGACATCTTGCGCACGTACTTCTCCAGCGTAGTGAAGAAGCCGATGTAGGGCCCGCCGTACGATAGCGGGATGCCGAGCGGCTGTCCTTCTCCGACCACCACGTCGGCGCCGTACTCCCCGGGCGCCCTCAGCAGTCCCAGGGCGATCGGGTTGGCAACCACACACAGTAGCGCTCCGGCTGCGTGAGCGGCTTCGCTCAACCCGGTCAGATCGTCCACGCGTCCGAAGAAGTCCGGGTACTGCACGGCCACCAGGGCCGTCTGCTCATCGATCTGATCCTCCGGACGAACATCCAGCGCCTCATCGCCCACGATCTCGAGTTCCTGACCCCGCAGATAGGTGCGCACCACCTGGCGGTAGTGCGGGTGAATTCCGGGCGACAGCACGATCCTATTGCGCGCCTCTCGATGGTGAACCAGCGCCAGGATCACCGCTTCTGCCAGGGCGGTTGCCCCGTCGTAGTGCGATGCGTTGGACACCTCCATGCCGGTCAGGTAGCTCATCAGACTCTGGTATTCGAAGATCGCCTGCAACGTGCCCTGGGAGATCTCCGGCTGATAGGGGGTGTAAGCGGTATAGAACTCGTTGCGGCGCAGGATGTGATCGACCACCGCCGGCACGTAATGGTTGTAGGCCCCGGCACCCAGGAAGCAGGTGGCCTGCTGGGTGTTCAGGTTGGCCTCCGACAGAAGCATCAGCTCTTCCGCCACCTCCATTTCGGCCACTTGGTCCGGCAGATCGAGCTCCGGAAAGCGAAACTCCTTGGGGACGTCGTAATACAGCTCTTTGATGGAAGCGACGCCGATCTCGGCCAGCATTTGCTCGCGTTCAGCGTCGGTGTGCGGTATGTAGGCCACTATTGACTCCGCTCTGCAACGTGCTTTCCATAGGCGGCGCTGTCGAGCAACGCCTCCATTTCGGACGGATCGCTAAGTGACAACTTGACCATCCAGGCCGAGCCATAGGGGTCACTGTTGACCTGCTCAGGTTGCTCGGCCAGTGCCTGGTTGACCTCAGTGACCTCGCCGGAGACCGGCGCGTAGATGTCGGCGGCGGCTTTCACCGACTCCAGGATAGCGATCGGTTCGCCCTTGGCGACGCTGTCGCCGACCTCCACAGTGACTTCGAAATACACGATGTCGGAGAGCTGATCTTGAGCGTAGTCGGTGACCCCTATAGCACCCTCCCAACTCACCCATTCGTCGGTCTCGCTGTACTTCAGATTGGCCGGAAACTCCATTGCGACCTCCTCACGGACGGAAAGATGAGAAAAGGGCACACAACCGTTTCGGTGTGTGCCCTCTGTCGATAACCTGAGAGATTCGCCCCGCCGCAGCGGGGTTTGCCCCGTCGGTGCCTTGCAAGCTTTCCAGAGGTACGGCCAGGGGGGTCCTTTTACCTGAGAGTTTCGCCCGACCAATCCACCCTCGGTCGCACTTGCCCCTTCGGTGCCCGCGCTGGGTCTCTTCCCCGCCTGTGCTTTTGCTCATTCTATGGACGCCAAAACGCAAAGTCAAGCAAAGTCACCCACAGTCAGGAGCTTCGTCGATCAGCTTCCTTGATATTATTCTGGGTACTCCGGCGCTGGTCGACCGCGATCCGGCAGAACTGCTCATGGCCAACAAGCTCACCCTGATCACCGGTGCATGTGGCGAGATCGGACATGCGTTGTTGAACGCCTTGGGCGAGCACGAGCCGGAGCGTTTGGTTGCGCTGGACCTGCGCCCTCCCGATCCGGAGCTAGGCGCACGCTGCCGCGAGTTCGTGCAAGGAGATGTGTTGGATCGTGAGCTGCTGGAAGACCTCGGACAGCGCTACCAATTCGACCGGATCTACCATCTGGCTTCGATCCTTTCGACTCGCGCCGAACGCAATCCAACTACCGCCCACCGGGTGAACGTCGAGGGGACGTTGAACCTGCTGGATTTCGGACTGGCCCAGATCGAGCGAAACGCTGGGCCACTTGTTTTTATGTTCCCCAGCAGTATCGCGGTGTATTGCTTCGATGGCCGGAAGGCCAAGCAGGACGCCGGGGCAGTCGACGAAGACATGCCCTCCACCCCCTCCACCATCTACGGCATCAACAAGCGCTATTGCGAGCAGCTCGGCAACTATTTCTCCAATCGCAACCCGGGTTTGGACTTCCGTGCCCTTCGTTACCCGGGCTTGATTTCGGCCGATACGGTTCCGACTGGTGGAACCAGCGACTACGGTCCGGAAATGCTGCATGCCGCCGCCGCCGGTCAGACGTACCGATGCTTCGTGCGCCCAGATACGCGGCTGCCGTTCATGGCAATGCCCGACGCCATCAAGGCGGCACTGGAACTGATCGATGCCGGGACGGTCCCCCGTCGGGTCTACAACGTGACTAGCTTCAGCCCCACTGCCGCCGAGATCCGCCAGCTCATCCTGGAATTCTTTCCACATGCGGACATCGCGTTCGAGCCGAACCCCGAGCGGCAGGCGATCGTCGACAGCTGGCCGGCCGAGCTGAACGATGGAGCTGCCCGTCGCGATTGGGGCTGGCAACCCGAATACGACTTGCATGCCGCCTTCGCCGAGTACTTGGTGCCGGCGGTGTCCAGCCGCTACCAACAGGCGGCCAGTTGAGGTCCGTTACTATCGAGCCGGAGGTGCCCGGCCGCTGCAA
>CAZJUE010000022.1:0-1716 GCA_964549025.1 uncultured Anaerolineaceae bacterium
CCGCCCGATGGAATAGCTGGGAGTCCAGCATCAGGAATTGAATAGCAGCCTGTGCAAATGCGTAGGCGTGTTCACCGGGGCTGTGGCTTACCGAACCGTCGCTGAAAGCGGGAAAGGCGCTGAAGTAGAACGGTCGGCCATCCAACAGCGCCTCCCGGTCGTATTCGTGGTTTCCCGGCACTGTGAAAATCGGCATGGCGGTCAGCAGCGGGGAGAACTGCCAATAGTATTTCAGCGCCCAGGCGGATTCGTGGCTGTCTTGTTCATCGACGTTGTAGACCACGTCTCCGGTGTGCAGCACGAAGTCCAGCGACTGGTCAGCCATCAGCTCGACCAGGCTTGTGGTAATCGTATCCCCGAAGCCCGAATCGCCGATCACCCCAATTCGCAGCTTGCTTTGATCCGCCGCCGGCGTGCGAAGTCGCATCGGCCCCCACCCCATCCCCTGCAAGCCCACCGGCTGCAGATTGAGGGGGTCGTCGCCCAGGCCGACCTGGACTGAATAGCTCTGATCAGGACTCAAATCGGAAAGCGTAAGCAGCTGGGCGGCGCGCTCGACCTCAAGCGGCAACCCGAACCATCCGCCAGCCTCCGCTGTCTCGGGACGGTACAGCAGATACCCCGCGTGCGGCTGATCAAGCTCGAAACTGACTGTGGCCGAGATCGGGCTGAGACTGCGAATGGTAAGCGGGATCCGATAGCCGACCTGTGCCAGCCGCTCGCTGAGCGCCAACCCACTCGAGGCGAGCGTAGGCCATGGCGTCGTGGTTGGCTGGGCGGTGGCGGAAGATGGGATGTCAGTTGGACCGTCGGTCGCTGGAAGCTGAACCGGGCGAGCGGTGGCGCTCGGCGTCGACGTCGTTGGTGGCGGCGTAGGCGTGGCCTCGGAGGCTGTCGGCACGCAGCCGGCGGTGGCCACTACTATGGCTATGCGCAGGATACTCGGAATTGGCCCGCTCAATGCAACTCCCGCTTGGCAGCCTCCCAGAGCCGATCCAATTCCTCAATCCCCAGCTGGTCCAATCGTTGGCCGGCCTGCCGCGCAGCGTCGCTCATCCGGGCGAAGCGCGCCCGAAACCGACGGTTGGTCTGCCGCAGGGCGGCTTCCGGATCGACTTTCAACCAGCGAGCGTAGTTCACGACCGCAAATAGCAGATCCCCGAGCTCGCGCTCTTGCTCGAGCGGATCGGCGGCGGCTCGCAGCTCGCCGGCTTCCTCGGCGATCTTTTCCAGCACCCCGTCGATCTGCGGCCAATCAAAGCCCACCCGGGCGGCGCGACCTTGCAGTTCATCGGCCTGGGCCAGCGCGGGCAGGTCGACCGGCACTCCGTCCAACGCTCCGTTCCCCTTTTCGGCCTCCTTGAAATGCTCCCAGTGCTTCAGCACCTCATCGACGTCCGATAGCTCGAGCTCGCCGAAGACGTGTGGATGGCGCCGGATCAACTTGGCTTGAATGCCGGCCACCACCTCGGCGGCTCGAAACGAACCGGCTTCATAGGCGATCTGAGCCTGCAACAGCACCTGAAGCAGCAAATCGCCCAGCTCTTCCTTCAGCGCCTCCGGCTCCTCGCTGTCCAGCGCCTCCAGGGCTTCGTAGGTTTCTTCGAGCAGGTGCTTGCGCAGCGAGCGATGGGTCTGCTCCCGATCCCAGGGACAACCATCCGGAGCCCGCAAATGGGCCACGGTTTCCTGCAGGGCTTCAAAGGAGGATGTGGA
>CAZJUE010000022.1:1816-18959 GCA_964549025.1 uncultured Anaerolineaceae bacterium
TCGACGATGAGCAGGCCAGGGCCGGGTGCAACCTCGAACGAGCTCAGGATCCGGTCCAGTCCAACTGATTCGGTCATGCGGCCCTCCCTGAAATGCAAAGGCCGAGGCGATGTTTCAGCCTCGGCCCAATGGTTGCCAATCGGGATCAGCGTTTGGTGTAGGTGGGCGCCTTGCGCGCGCCCTTCAAACCCGGCTTCTTGCGTTCCTTGATACGGGCGTCGCGGGTGAGCATGCCGGCCTTGCGCAGCGCCGGCCGCAGCTCCTCGTCCATCTCCAGCAGCGCGCGCGATAACCCGTGACGCACCGCCCCCACCTGCCCAGAGATCCCACCTCCAGCGACCAACACCGAGATGTCCAACTTGCCATCCATCTCGACCAGCCGGAGCGGCTCCAGGATGCGATCGACATCGCCAAAACGCGGGAAGTATTCGGCGGCCTGCTTCTCATTGACCACAAATGCCCCGTTGCCGGTGCTGATCCGCACCCGGGCGGAGCTTTCCTTGCGTCGGCCTATGCCTTCGTAATATTGGTCTGCCATCAATCCTTGCTCTCCAGCGTTATGCGTGCCGGCTGCTGCGCCCGATGGGGATGATCTGGGCCGCGGTAAACCCGCAGCTTCTTGATCAGCTTCCGGCCGAAGCGATTGTGTGGCAGCATGCCCCATACCGCCAACTCGATCACCCGCTCTGGCGATTTGGCCATCAAATCCCGCATCGAAATCCGCTTCAACCCGCTTGGGTAGCCGGAATGTCGATAGTAGGTCTTGTCGTCCAATCGTTCGCCGGTGACCTGTACTTTGGACGCGTTCACTATGATGACGAAATCGCCAACGTCCACTCCAGGGGTATAGATGGGCTTGTCCTTGCCCAGCAAGCGGCGCGCCACTTCAGTCGCCAGCCTACCCAGTGTCTGGCCGTCGGCGTCGATGAGCTGCCACTGACGATCGATCTCGTCATGTTTCGGATAGTAGGTTTTTTGCAACTTCGTCTCTTCGCTCTTTGTATTCAACCTTCTCGAGGAACAGCCCGCGGGCCGGTGCCACGCGTCCATTCCAGAATTGCGCCGGATCATCCAGCGCGCTCTCCAGCCGTCGTCGGTCGGCGCCTCCAGCGCAGATCTCGATCATGGATCCCACAATGCGCCGCACCATTCGGTGTAAAAACGCGTCGGCGGTTATGCGGAAAACCAGCTGGCCATCCTGCCGCAGCCATCCGGCTTGGCGGATCTCGCGGATTGAGTGCCCACCGGGAATCGGCGCCTGACCAAAAGCGCCAAAGTCCCGCCGACCGATGAACAGCTGCGCCAGCTCTGCCAGGCAGGGTTCGTCCAGCCCCGGCCAGATCCGCCAGGCATAGCGTTCAGCAAATGGATCGGGGGCCGGCTCGCTGAGCACCCGGTAGCTGTAGCGCCGACCGCTGGCCGAGAACCGCGGATCGAAATCTGTCGACGTCGGCTCCGTTTGGCGCACCGCCACGTCGCGGGGCAATAGCGAGTTGAGGGCAGCGCTGAGTCGCTCCGGCGGGTGGCGCCAATCCAACTGGTAGGAGATCACCTGGCCGTGGGCGTGCACTCCGGCATCGGTGCGTCCGGCGGCTCTTATCGAGCGCCCCTCCCAGCCGACTGTACGCAACGCGTCCTCCAGCACTGCCTGAACGGTGCGTACTGATTCAGCTTGACGCTGGAATCCCCGGAAGTCAGTGCCGTCGTATGCGACGACTGATTTGTAAAGTTCGGGCTCGACCTTACTCTTCAACGAGCTCGAGCAGCACCATTTCCGCCCCGTCGCTTTCGCGGGGCCCAAGCTTCAGAATTCGAGTGTAGCCGCCTGGCCGCTCCATGTAGCGCGGTGCCAGGTCGTCAAACAGCTTCTGCACGATCTGCGGATCGCTCAGCCGTTTGGCCGCCAGCCGACGAGCGTGCACTTCATCGGCCTGCACGCCACGCTTGGCCAGCGTGATCAGCTTCTCCGAGGCGCCTCGCACCGCGCTGGCTTTGGCTTTGGTCGTGCGAATCCGTTCATGCCGAAACAGCTCGGTAATCAGATTGCGGCGCAGTGCTTTGCGGTGGCCGCTGGAGCGACCCAGCCGGCTGCCGGCGACACGATGCCTCAAGATTCGGCTTCCGCCAGTTCAGGCTCGCCTTCAGCGCCGTCCTCAAGGTAGCCTTTCTCGTGCAAACGGTCCTTGAGCTCGTCGAGGCTCTTTTCTCCGAAATTGCGGATCGAGAGCATGGCGTCGGGACCTTTCTCCATCGTGTCCAGCACCTCGCCGACGCTGGCGATCCCGGTTCGCTTCAGGGCATTGAACACCCGCACCGAGAGGTCCAGGTTCTCGATCGGAATCTCGTAGACTTCGCTGGCCATCTTCGGCTCTTCTTCGCGGGCCGCGGCTTCCATCAGACTCTCTTCGGTTACTCCGGACAGATCGCTCAGGTGCGCCATCAAAATGGCGGCGCTGCTGCTGAGCGCCTCCTCGGGCTTCATGGTGCCGTCGGTCCAGATTTCCATCATCAGCCGATCGTAGCTGGTGTCCTGACCAACCCGGGCCTGACCGACCTCGTACTTCACCCGTCGCACCGGGCTGAAGATCGCGTCGGTAGGCAGCTCTCCGATCGGCAGCCTGCCGCGCTCATCGGACGGCGAGTAGCCGCGTCCGCGCTCGACGTTCAATTCGACCTCCAGCCGAGCTTTGTCATCGTCCACCGTGAGCAAGTACAGCTCGGGATTGACGATCTCGACTTCGGCCGGCGCGATGATGTCGGCGGCGGTCACCACCCCCTCGCCCTCTACCTCCAGGCGCAACCGCGCTGAATCACCTTCGTGCAGGATCAGCCGCAGCTGTTTGAGGTTCAGCATCAGCTGCAGCACGTCTTCGCGTACCCCCGGGATCTCGGAGAACTCGTGAGAGACGTCCGAGATGCGGATCGAGGTCACTGCCACGCCTTCCAGTGATGAAAGCAGCACCCGGCGCAATGCGTTGCCGATCGTGATCCCATAGCCGCTCTCGAGCGGACTGATCACGAAGTTGCCATAGTTGCGGGCTACGGCGTCGCGCTCGATCTTCGGCATGACCATATTGGTAGTTAGCGCCATTAGCCCTCTCCCCTTGTCATTCGGTAGCTTTCCATTTCCCCGCTTAGCGGGAATAGAATTCGACGATCAATTGCTCATTGAAATTGGCGT
The DNA here is from genome assembly GCA_964549025.1 of uncultured Anaerolineaceae bacterium. Taxonomy (GTDB): domain Bacteria; phylum Chloroflexota; class Anaerolineae; order Anaerolineales; family E44-bin32; genus JADFRG01. The sequence continues at coordinate 4,998 of CAZJUE010000022.1, forward strand.
CAATGTCGCCGCGCTCGGGATCCTGCACCACCTTGGCGGTGAGATCGCTGGAATTGCGCTCCAACCACTTGGGCGCCGCGCGGGTCTCGGCCAGCTCCGGCAATCCCTTGAAGTATTCGCGCTTTTTCGAGCCCTGGCGCACGGCGATAACGTCCCCGGGTTCCACCAGCATTGAGGGGATGTCGGTGCGCCGACCATTGACGGTGAAGTGCCCGTGGGTCACCAGCTGCCGGCCCTGAGCGCGGCTCTCGGCGAAATTCAATCGATAGACCACGTTGTCCAGCCGCCGCTCCAGCATTTGCAGCAGCGCCTCACCCGTCAGGCCACGGCGTTGCAGAGCCGTGCGGTAATAGCGACGGAACTGGCGCTCGGTAACGTTATAGACCCGGCGGGTTTTCTGCTTCTCTCGCAGCTGCTTCCAGTATTCGGAGACGCGACGCCGGCGCCAAAGCGCCTGGCGGCCGTGCTCGCCAGGTGGGTAGCCGCGTCGCTCGAAGGCGCACTTCGGTGAGTAGCAGCGCTGTCCCTTGAGGAACAGCTTCTCGCCTTCCCGGCGGCACAGCTTGCAGACTGGACCGTTGTACTTCGCCATAGGCTACTGCGGGCGCTCGCGCCTGGCAGCCCATTGCGGGCTGCGCATACTGCGCGTGGGTCCCGCTAAACTCTCCTCTTCTTGGGTGGCCGACAACCGTTATGCGGAATCGGCGTCACATCGCTGATCGATCGAACCTTCACGCCGGAGGCTTGTATGGCGCGGATGGCGGCTTCCCGGCCCGGTCCGGGTCCTTTCACGAATACATCGACTTCCTGCAGCCCAAGGTCCTTGGCCGCCCTGACGGTCATTTCGGCCGCGGTACGGGCGGCAAAGGGTGTGCTTTTGCGCGAACCCTTGAAGCCCGACGCCCCTGCGCTGCCCCACACCACCGCGTTGCCCTGCGGATCGGTAATGGTCAGAATGGTGTTGTTGAAGGTGGCCTGAATGTGTGCCTGACCGTGGGATAAAGTGCGCTTTGCTTTGCGGGCTTTGCCTTCTCTTTTCGCCATCAGCTTTACTTCTTCTTCGTGCCGCGACGCCGGCCGCGTCCGGCCACAGTCTTCTTGGGGCCTTTGCGGGTGCGAGCATTTGTGCGTGTACGCTGGCCGCGCACCGGCAGGTTGCGACGATGGCGCAGCCCGCGGTAGGAGCCGATGTCGACCAGGCGCTTGATATTCATTTGCACCTCACGCCGCAAATCGCCTTCCACCATCAGGTTTTGCGCGATGTAATCGCGCAGCTGACTGACTTCACCCTCGGTAAGGTCACGAATGCGCGTGCTGGGGTCGATTCCTGTAACCTGCAACATCTGCTCCGCCCGCGAGCGTCCAATGCCGTGAATGTAGGTGAGCCCGATCACAGCTCGTTTGTCGCGCTGGAGATCGACGCCTTCGATACGGGCCATCGCTAACCCTGTCGCTGCTTATGGCGCGGATTCTCGCAGATTACGTACACCTTGCCGCGCCGACGCACGATTTTGCACTTCGGGCATCGTTTTCTAACCGATGCAGATACCTTCACAACAACTAACTCCTCTCGCCAACCGGCAGGTTGGCAAAGTAGCGATTATACCCAATTCCCTGTGGTGGGGCATCCAATTGGGTCAGGATGCGCGGCCCGGAAGCAGTCACCGCCACGGTGTGCTCGAAATGGGCCGTCAGACGGCCGTCGGCCGAGCTTACCGCCCAACCATCGGACAGCACTCTGGTTTCGGGGCTACCGGCCAGCACCATCGGCTCCAGCGCGATGGTCATGCCGGCCTGCAGCGGGATCCCTCGCCCTGGCGTGCCGTAATTGGGAACCTGTGGATCCTCGTGCATGTTGCGACCGACGCCGTGGCCGGTGTACTCACGCACCACATTGAAGCCATGCGACTCGACGTGCTGCTGGATGGCGGCGGACACGTCGCCGGTACGTTTGCCAACCTGCATCTGCTCGATTCCCTCGAACAGCGCTTGTTCGGTCACCTGCATGAGCTGCGCGGCCTCGTCCGAAACCGATCCGACCGGCACGGTAATGGCCGAATCGCCCACGAAACCTTCCACGACCGAGCCGCAATCGATACTGACGATGTCACCGTCCCGCAGCTTACGGTCTCCTGGAATGGCGTGCACCAACTCATCGTTCACACACACGGTGGTGATGGCCGGGTACGGAAACGCCCCAGGGACGCCTAAAAAGGCTCCGTCGGCGCCGTGGGATTTGAGCACCGCGGCGGCGGCCTGATCGATTTCGGCGGTCGTCACACCAGGCTCAACCACCGCCACCGCGGCGGCCAACGCCAGGGCATTGATCCTGCCGGCACGCTGCATGCTCTCCAGCTCGCGCTCACTCTTCAGCACCACCCCTCGGCGCCAATTCATTCCGAAACTCCCACGTCCAGCGCTTCGATGATCTCGCCGGTAACCTGTTCGATCGGCTGGTCACCATCGATTTCCAGCAGCAAACCCCGATCGCGGTAGTACTCGATGAGCGGTTCGGTTTCGCGCTGGTAGACCCGCACACGGTTTTGCACCGTTTCGGCCTGGTCGTCCTCCCGCTGGTAGAGCTCCGAGCCGTCCAGGTCGCAGATTCCCTCTTGTTTGGGCGGGTTATATTCCAGATGATAGACATGACCCGACTGGCGGCAGACCCGCCGTCCCGACAGCCGCTCAATTAGGCGCGACTCGGGCACCCGGATGTGAATCGTCGATTGCACCTGCCCGTCCAGCTCCTGGGCGATCCGCTCCAGCGCCTCGGCCTGCGCTACGGTGCGCGGGAAGCCGTCCAGAATGCCGCCTTCTTTGACGTCAGGCTGTTCCAGACGCTCTCGGATCATTCCAATGGTGACCTCGTCCGGCACCAACTCGCCGCGCGAAATGTAATCCTCGGCCTCACGTCCCAAATCGGTTTGACGCTGTATGTGCTCGCGAAACAGATCGCCGCTCGAGATGTGCGGCAGCGACATGGTTGCGCTCAAGCGTTTGGCTTGGGTTCCTTTTCCGGCCCCCGGCGCGCCGAGCACCACCAACAGTCTCATCATCATCCGCTAGCGCACCAACAGCGCCGAGTCGTAGCCGCGCAGCTTGAGCTCGGCTTCGATATTGCGATAGGTATCCCGGATCACGCCCACCACGATCAACAAACCAGCCGACGAAACCAACAGCAAGCCGGTGTTGCCCCCACCGATGGGATAGATCAGGCCCACCAGGAACGGCATGATCGCCACGATGCCCAAGAACAGTGCTCCAGGTAGCGTGATCCGCCGCACCACCCGGCTCAAGTAGCTCTGCGTGGGTGGCCCTTTGGTGACCCCTGGAACCTGGGCGCCGGATCGCTTCAGGTTGGCGCCATAGTTCTGCTGCTGAAACAGGATGTCTGTGTAGAAGAAGGTGAAGGCGACCACCATGAAGAAGTACAAAATCCAGTAGGTGCTGTTGAAGCCGCCGAAGTTAGTCTGCAGCCAGTTGGCCGCGGTCGCAAGGAACTCACTGGATGAATCGATGAAGAATTGAGCGATCACCGCCGGGAAGGTCAGGAGCGATTGGGCGAAGATGATCGGGATCATGCCCGCCATATTGACCTGCAGCGGCAGGGTGCCCTTGACCGGCATCGACATGCGGTTGCCTACCCGGCGGCCGGGATACATCACCGGGACGTGGCGTCGGCCCTCCTGCACGTACACAATCACGAAAATGGTGATGGTGGTCAGGAATATCAGGAAAAGGATCAATGGCAGCCGCTGGGTTTGGTTGGTTAGCAGCTGTCCAAGGTTAGTGGGAATGCGCGAAACAATGCCGGCAAAAATGATCAGCGACAACCCCTGGTTGCGGATACCGTGCTCCGAAATTAGCTCGCCCAGCCAGATGGCGAACATGGTCCCGGCGGTCATGGTGACCAGGATCGTAGCGGTTGGCAGGTTGGCCCCCAAATTGAAAGTTAAAATGTTGGTGCCGGCGAACTGCTGAAAAATCCGAATCTGGCCGATCGCCTGCAAGGCCGCCATCGGGATCGCCAGGTAATAGGTCCACTTCTCCATCCATTTGCGGCCTTCGCGCGGATCCTCCTCCATGCGAGCCTGCAACGCCGGAATGATCGGCGTGATCACCTGCAAGATGATCTGGGCGGTGATGTAGGGGTAGACCCCCATCGCCAGCACCGAGAAGTTCGACACGGTGCCCCCGGAAAGCAAGTCCAGCAGGCCGATCAGCGTCTGACCGCCGCCGCCTTGCTGGCCGGAAAACAACTGCGCCAACGCCAGCCGATCGACGCCGGGGACCGGCACATGGGCCGCCAGACGATACAGACTGAGCAAACCCAGCGAGATCAGCAGCCGGTTGCGGATATCGGGCGAGATCCACAGGAAACGCAAGCGCTTCATTTCAGGTTTCCGCTTTTCTGCCGGACCTTGCTCATCGCAGCATCACGCTCCCGATCGAGTACCCGCCCGATCATTCGGCTGACTCGATCTCCAACAGCTTGATCGTGCCGCCGGCCTTTTCGATCGCTTGACGCGCCGCCGCGCTCACGCGGTGTGCGTGAATGGTGAGCGGCTGCTTCAGTTCGCCTCGCCCCAAGACCACCACCGGGTGGTCGGTGTCGCGAATCAAGCCAGCCTGCGCCATGGCCTCCGGTGTCACCTCAGCTTCAGCGGCGAACCCGCCCAATCGATCCAGATTGACCTCATGCCATTGGCGCCGGTTGACGTTGGTGAAGCCGCGTTTGAACGGCAGCCGTCGGAAGAACGGCAGGTTGCCGCCCTGGCGGTACAGGTTGCCGCCGGTGCCAGCGCGAGCACCCTGGCCTTTGGTGCCGCGGCCGGCGGTCTTACCTTGGCCCGCCGCGATCCCCCGACCGACCCGCTTGCGGCCGCGCTTTGAACCCCGGCGCGGTTTGAGTTCGTGCAACTTCATCCCTCCACCACCTCTAGCAGGTGCGGAAGCTTGGCGACCATACCCCGGATTGCCGGCGTGTCCGGGTGCTCGACGGTTTGCTGTATTTTGTGCAAGCCCAACGCACGCACGGTGCGCTTCTGTCGCTGCGAGTAGCCGATCGGGCTCTTCACCAGCTTGATTTGCACGGTCTTGCCTTTGCTGGATCGTTTAGCCATCGGCTTTGCGCTCCCAGAACGGCGCAAGGTCGGAGGCCGACTTGCCCCGTTCAGACGCCACCGACTGGGCGCTCTTGAGTTGTCTGAGACCCTCCAGGGTAGCGGTAGCGATATTCAAGACGTTGTCGCTGCCAAGCGACTTGGTCAACACATCTCGCACGCCAGCGGCCGACAGCACCGCCCGCACCGCGCCCCCGGCGATCACCCCGGTGCCCGGAGAGGCCGGCTTCAACAGCACGTTGGCGCCGGAGTGTTTGACGGTGATCTCATGCGGGATCGTGGTGCCTACCAGCGGTACTCGCTGCATGTCCTTCTTGGCCCGATCGGCCGCCTTGTGGATTGCGTCTGGCACTCCGCGTGCCTTGCCCACTCCCAAGCCAACCCGGCCGCGATTGTCGCCGACCACCACCACCACCCGGAAATGAAATTGTCGGCCCCCCTTGACCACCTTGGCCACCCGGGCGATGTCGATTACCCGCTCGTCGAGCTCTTCCCGCTCTTCACGATCTCTGAAATTGCGCCTCACCGGCTCTCTCCTAAAACTTCAATCCCGCTCCGCGGGCCGACTCGGCCAATGCCTTGACCCGTCCCTGGTAGCGGTAACCGCCGCGATCGAAAACCACTTCCTCAATACCTTGCTGCTTGGCCCGATCGGCCAGCGCTTCGCCGACCAGTTTGGCTTGCTCGACCTTGCTCAGCTCGCCCAGATTGGCGCGCAGCTCCGGATCGAGCGTGGAGGCCGAGACCAGCGTTTGGCCCGCATCGTCGTCGATCAGCTGCGCGTAGATTTGATTCAAGCTGCGGAAGACATTCAGGCGCGGGCGGTCCTGGCTGCCCTGGATCTTGATCCGCACCCGACGATGTCGACGCTGTCGCATCAGATTTCGAGACTTACCGGCCATGATCAAGCCACCACCTTGCCGGCCTTGCCCGCCTTGCGGCGCACGTACTCGCCCTGGTAGCGGATGCCCTTGCCCTTATACGGCTCGGGAGGCCGGATCTTCCGAATGTCGGCTGCCACCTGCCCTACCAGCTGCTTGTCGATGCCCTGCACCGCGATGGTTCCTGCCCGCTGCTCGACCTCGAATTGAATACCCGGACGCGGCTCAACCTCCACCGGATGGGAAAATCCGAGGTTCAGCACCAACGTCTTGCCGCGCATCTCCGCTCGATAGCCGACTCCGTGAACCTCCAGCACCTTCTCAAAGCCGCGGCTGGTTCCGATCACCATGTTGTTGACCAGCGACCGCGACAATCCGTGCAGCGCGCGCACGTTCGGCTCGTCCGACTCGCGGCTTAGCTCCAACGTGCCGTCGTTCTCGCTGATGGCGATCTCCGGCCGCAGCTGCTGCTCGAGTTCGCCTTTTGGGCCTTTGACCACCACCCGCTGGCCGTCGATCTTCACGGTCACGCCCTCCGGCAGAGGGATCGGCATCTGGCCGACTCTGGACATCTAATCGCTCCCGCCTACCACACTTCGCATAGCAGCTCGCCGCCAACGCCGAGCTGGCGAGCCCGCACTCCGGTCATCACACCTTTGGGGGTGGTGAGGATGGCGATCCCCAGCCCCGAGCGCACCCAGGGTATGTCGCCCTTGCCCACGTAGGTACGGCGCCCTGGCCGGCTAACCCGTTTCATGCCAGTAATTACCGGTTTGCGCTTGCGGCGCTCACCAACGTACTTGAGCTTGAGCCGCATCACCTTGTGTCCGTTCTCCTGCACCTCTTCGTAGCTGTCGATGTAGCCCTCGGTTTGAAGGATCTTGGCGATCTCCACTTTGAGTTTGGAGCTCGGCAACGAAACCAATTGATGCCCGGCGATCAAAGCATTCCGCAATCGGGTCAGCATGTCGGCAATCGGATCGGAAGTGGTCATGGGTTGGTCCTCAGCCGATCACCAGGAAGACTTCACCAGTCCCGGGATCTTGCCCTCCAACGCCAACTCGCGCAGACAGATCCGGCACAGCTCAAAGCGGCGGTAGTAGCCGCGCGGCCGACCGCAAATGCGACAGCGGTTCCGAACCCGGACCTCGTACTTGCGTCGCTTCTCGCGATATGGCATGCAGGTTTTAGACATAAGCCTCACTTTTCCTGAACGGCATTCCCAAGTGCAGCAGCAATTGCCTGCCTTCTTCGTCGGTCGGCGCTGAGGTCACGATGGTTACCTCAAAACCGCGTATCTTATCGATCTTGTCGTAGTCGATCTCCGGAAAAATCAGTTGCTCCCGGATTCCCAAAGTGTAGTTGCCGCGCCCGTCAAAGCTGTTGGGCGACAGCCCGCGAAAGTCGCGGGTGCGGGGCAGCGCCACGTTGACCAGCCGGTCGAAAAACGCCCACATCCGGCCGCCGCGCAACGTGACCTTGGCGCCAATCGAGCGTCCCTCACGCAGCTTGAAATTGGCGATGCTCTTGCGGGCGCGGGTCACCACCGGCCGCTGACCGGTGATGATCGCCAGGTCTTCCAGCGTGGCGTCCAATGACTTAGCGTCTTCCAGCGCTTCGCCAACGCCGACGTTCACCACAATCTTGACCAGCCTTGGCACCTGCATGCGGTTCTCGAATCCGAAATCCACCATCAGGGCCGGGACGATTTCCTCTCGGTAGCGCTTGCTCAGGTAGTGCTCCATCAATCGACCTGTTTGTCGCAATTCTTGCAGATCCGGTGGCGGGTGCCGTCCTCGCGCTGCACCGACAGCCGGCTTTTCTGATTGCAGCTGGGGCACACGAACATCACATTTGAAATGTCGACCGGCGCCTCGAATTGGATGATACCCGGTGACATGGTGCGCCCGCCGGCCTGGATCTGGCGCTGATGCTTCTTGCGCAGGTTGACGCCCTGGACCACGATTCGGCCGTCCTTGGGCAGTACCCGCAGCACTTCGCCCCGCAGGCCCTTCTCGCGCCCCTGGATCACCTCAACCGTATCGCCGCGCCTGATTCGGTACGCCATCGCTAGATCACCTCCGGGGCAAGCCCCAGAGTGCGGCTTGCTCGAGTTGGCCGCATCGCTAGATCACCTCCGGGGCAAGCGACACGATCTTGGTGAAGCCGCGCTCGCGCAGCTCGCGGGCCACCGGACCGAAGATGCGGGTGCCTCTGGGATTGACGCCATCGGTGTCCAGCACGACGGCAGCATTGTCGTCAAATCGAATGTACGAGCCGTCATCGCGCCGGTATTCCTTAGCGGTGCGCACAATGACCGCCCGGACGATCTCGCTCTTGCTGACCGAGCTGTGCGGTACCGCCGATTTCACGCTGCCCACTACCAGGTCACCCACCCGGCCGTAGCGCCGTTTTGATCCACCCAATACCCGGATCACCAGCAGCTCCCGCCCACCGGTATTGTCGGCAATCTTGATCTGACTTTCTTGCTGAATCACTTCGCCTTCTGAATGACCTCTTCAATTACCCAGCGCTTTCGCTTGGAAATCGGCCGGCTTTCCACGATCCGTACTTGGTCGCCCACCGATACACCCTGCTCGTCGTGCACCATATATTTCTTGTTGCTGCGCAGCACTTTCTGGTACAGCTGATGCCGGAAGGTCCGATCGACCCGGACCATAACGGTGTTGGTCGAAGACAGACGCACCACCTTGCCGGTCAAGCGTTTGCGGTTGTTGGTCATGCTTGCGATCCTTCGCTTTGAGCGGACTTGAGCTCACCCAACACGGTGGCAATTCGAGCGATCTCGCGGCGAGCGGTGCGCAGCTTGGAAGTGTCCGGCAAACCACCGGTTGCATACTGGAAGCGCAGTTTGAAATACTCCTCGCGCGCTTCCTCCAGCCGCAGCTCGACTTCATCCACGCTGAGCGTCCGCAGTTCGCTGGCTCTCATCGGTTGCTTCCGACCTCACTCGGTCGTGTCGCGCTCCATGAATTTGGTCTTGATCGGCAATTTGTGCGCGGCCAGCCGCATCGCATCGCGCGCCGCGTCCTCATCCAATCCAGACAACTCGAACATCACCCGCCCCGGCCGCACCACTGCCACGTAATGGTCGACCGCGCCTTTCCCCTTGCCCATGCGCGTCTCGGCCGCCCGCTTGGTAACCGGCTTGTCGGGAAAGATGCGGATCCACACCTTGCCCCGGCGGCGCATGAAGCGCACCAGCGCCCGTCGAGCCGCTTCGATTTGGCGTGCGGTCACCCAGCCTGGCTCCAGCGCTTGCAGACCGTAGTCGCCGAACTGGATGTCCACCCCACGGCTGGCACGGCCGCGCATGCGGCCCCGCATCTGCTTGCGCCACTTCATTCGTTTCGGCATCAACATGGCTTACTCGCTGACGTAAACGTCCATGCTCTCACCGCGACCCTCGCCCTCTCTGAGGATATCGCCCTTGTAGATCCAGACCTTGACTCCGATCCGACCGTAGGTTGTGAGCGCTTCCGCTCGAGCGAAGTCCAGGTCGGCGCGCAGCGTTTGCGCCGGCACCCGCCCCTCGCGGGCCCAGTCACGCCGGGCCATTTCGGCGCCTGAAAGCCGGCCGGCACACATCACTTTGATGCCCTCCGCGCCGGCGCGCATGGAGCTGTCCAGCGCCCGCTGCATGGCTCGCCGGTGGCTGATGCGGCGCTCGAGCTGATTGGCAACGTTCTCGGCCACCAGCTTGGCATCCAAATCCGGATCCTTGATCTCGGAGATGTCGAGCTTGATATTGGTGCCGGTAAGCCCCTGCAGTTTGCTGCGCAGCTCCTTAACGTTGGCGCCTTTGCGCCCGATCACGATCCCCGGTTTGGAAGTGTGCACAGTGATGTGCAAACTGTTCGGGAACCGCTCGATTTCGACCTGCGAGATCCCGGCTCGCGGCGTGTTTTCATACACCATCTTGCGGATAATCCGATCCTCGTGCAGCTGCTCGGTGTATTCCTTCCCGGTGGCAAACCAGCGGGAATCCCAGCTGCGGTTTACGCCCAGGCGAAATCCGACCGGGTGAACCTTGCGTCCCATAATTGCTCCTCTAGCTACTCCCCTACCACTTCCGAGGCGCCTTCGCGCTCGCGCAGGATCAACGTGACGTGCGACTGGCGCTTGAGGATCGGCTTGAAGCGCAGCCGCGCCCCAAAGCGCCGCCAGCGGCGGGTGGGACCATCGTCGGCATAGGCTCGGTGTACGTACAGCTCGTCACGATTCATTCCGTAGTTCTGCTCCGCGTTGGCGACCGCCGAATTCAGCAGCTTGGCTACCGGCTGAGCTGCCGCCTTCTGGGTGAAGCTCAGCGTGTGCATCGCCTCCAGCACGTCCGCACCGCGGATTAGATCCAGCACCAGCCGCACTTTCTGCGGCGACATCGGCAAGTAGCGGCGGGTGGCGCGGACGTCAAAGCCATCGGTCATCGCTCGGTGCTCGTGCGGGTGGTCCGATCGCGCAGGATATGGCCCCGGAAGGTGCGGGTCGGCGCAAACTCTCCCAATTTGTGGCCGACCATATTCTCGGTGACGTAGATCGGGATGTGCCTCCGACCGTCATGCACCGCAATGGTATGCCCCACCATTTGGGGAAAAATCGTGCTGGCCCGACTCCAGGTGCGGATCACCTTCTTCTGTCCGCTCTGATTCATCTCCTCCACCCGCTTCAATAGCTTGGGTTGGATGTAGGGGCCCTTCTTAAGCGATCGTGACATGCTGTGCTCCTACCGCCGTCGCTTGCTCCGCCGGCGAATGATGTGCTTCTCAGTCTTCTTGTTGCGCCGGGTCTTTTTGCCCAACGTCGGCTGCCCCCACGGGCTCTTCGGCGACGGCATGCCGATCGGCTGCCGGCCCTCGCCGCCTCCGTGCGGGTGATCGCGAGGGGACATCGCCGAGCCGCGCACGGTCGGACGAAAGCCCCGGTGCCGCTTGCGTCCCGCCTTGCCAAGCTTGATGTTGCCGTGCTCGGCGTTCCCCACCTCTCCGACGGTGGCGTAGCAAGCCTGGCGCACCCGCCGCACCTCACCCGAAGGCAGCCGCAGCGCGGCATAGGGGCCCTCTTTGCCCAGCAGCTGGGCCGCGGAACCGGCCGAGCGGGCCATTTGGCCACCCCGCCCCTCGGTCAATTCGATGTTATGCACCATGGTGCCCAGCGGTATGTTGGCCAGCGGCAGGCTGTTTCCCTCGCGGATCTCGGCCTCCGGGCCGGACATCACCCGGCTGCCGACCTCCAACCCCAGCGGGGCAAGGATGTAGCGTTTCTCGCCGTCGGCGTAATTGAGCAACGCCAACCGCGCCGATCGGGTCGGGTCGTACTCGATGGCAGCCACCACCGCCGGGATGCCGTGTTTATCGCGCTTGAAGTCCACGCTACGCACCATGCGCCGGTGCCCGCCGCCGCGATGCCGGACGGTGATCCGGCCGGCCCGGTTGCGCCCGGATCGGCGCTTGTGGCGCTTGGTCAGCGAGCGCTCCGGCTTGGTCTTGGTAATTTCCTCGAAGGATTCGCCGGTCATACCTCGCCGCCCCGGGGAGGTGGGTTTGTATTTCTTTACCGGCATCTACTGCACTCCTTCGAAGATGTCGATGGTGTCACCGGCCGCCAGCGTAACGATGGCCTTCTTATAGCTGGGCCGTCGAATCAATACTCGCCGGCTCTGGGCCCGACGGCTGCGTTTGGCCGGGTTCACGATCACGTTCACCCGCGTCACCGTTACGTCAAACAGCGCCTCGACCGCTTCCTTGATCTGGGACTTGGTCGCCTCTTGGTCGACCTCGAACACGTATTGCCCGAGTTTCGAGCTTTGATAGGCAGTCTTCTCGGTCACGATCGGACGCCGCAGGACGTCGTACAGCGTGGTCATTCGCCGTTCTCCGGATCAAGGTAGGCCACAATCGCTTCAATCGATTCCAGCGGAATGATCACCCGCTCGTGCTGCAGAAGATCGCGCACATTCAGGTAGTTAGCCCGCAAAGTGGTGACCTGCGGCAAATTGCGCACCGCCCGTTCGACCGTATGATTTTCGCTGGGCAACACAATCACCACACTTGAGCCGGCCTCCAGCCGGGTCAGGATCTCGGCCATGGCGGCGGTCTTCGGCTGGTCGAGCTGCAGCTGGTCGACGATGGTGATCTGCTGATCGCTGGCTTTGGCCGACAGCGCCGAGCGCAGCGCGGCTCGCCGCATCTTGCGCGGCATCCGAACCACATAGCTGCGCGGGCGCGGCGTGTGGACCTTGCCGCCACCGACCCAAATCGGCGAGCGAATCGAACCATGGCGCGCCCGTCCGGTCCCTTTCTGGCGCCACGGCTTGCGGCCGCCTCCGGCCACCTCGGAACGGGACTTGGTCTTGTGCGTGCCGGCGCGCGCGTTGGCCAGCTGACGGGTCAGCGCCTGGTGCATCAAATCGGGCTTGACCGGCGCCTCGAATACTGCCTTCGGCAGCTCGGTGCTGCTCACCTTCTCGCCCTGGGTGTTCAATACGTCGACTTTCATCTCTCGCTTACATCTCGATAAGCCGGGCGTTCACGCCATTGGCTCCGCACGGGGCGCAGCTAGCGGCGCAATCATTGCGCAGGCCTCGGCTCACTTTCGCCGCTGCTTGCGGCCTTCCTTCACCATTACCAAACCGCCGTTTCGCCCCGGAACGCTGCCTCGCACCCCGAGCAAATTGTGTTCGGGATCGACCAGGTCAACCTGCAGGTTCTGCGAGCTCACCCGCACCGATCCCATGTGCCCCGGACCGCGCGATCCGGGGAATACCCGGCCAGGAGTAGAGGTCGCACCGCGTGAACCGGGCGCCCGCTCTCGATCAGATTGGCCGTGGGTCTTTGGGCCGCGGTGGAAACCGTGCCGCTTGATGGCGCCAGCAAAACCGCGTCCCTTGCTGGTTCCGACCACATCTACCCGGTCGCCGATGGCGAATACTGAGACGGTCAGCATGTCGCCCTCCTGCAAGTCGCCCACTTTCTTCAGGCGGAACTCTCGTAGATGCCGCAGTTCCGGCAAGCCGCTGCGCTTGAGATGGCCCAATTGGCCGCCAGTCAAACGATTGGCTTTGATTGCACCGAAGCCGAGCTGGACCGCCGAGTAGCCATCGGTCGCTCGCCGCCGGATTTGGGTGACATAGCACGGCCCGGCTTCAATCAGCGTCACTGGAACGGCCGCTCCGGTATCGTCAAAGATCTGGGTCATGCCGACCTTTCGGCCGATCAAACGCTTCAGCTGCGGCTGCCGCTCGGGCTCGGAATCGGGCTCCGGCTCTTCCGCAACTTCTGGCTCCATTTCCGAAGCAGCTTCGGCCTCGCTAGCGCCTTCCGCCTCGACGTCCGGCTCAGCCACGGACTCCGGCACAGCTTCTGCCTCGACGTCCGTCTCAGATTCCGGCACAGCTTCGGCCTCAGCCGAGGCCGGTTCCGCCTCCGCCTCAGGCTCGTCGGATACGGTCTCGTCGGCTTCGGTTTCGGCCTGGGCTTCGACCTGGGCCCCTTCGATCGCTTGCTCCGGCGTTTCCGGCTCAGAGGGCGGCTGCGCTTGGAGCTGCTCGTTCTTCTCGTCTGCCACAGTTAAGCTCTCGTACTAAATCTTGATCTCAATATCTACGCCGGCGGGTAGATTCAGTCGCATCAAGGTGTCGATGGTTTTGGTATCCGGTTCCAGCACGTCGATCAAGCGATTGTGGGTGCGGATCTCGAAATGCTCGTGCGAATCCTTATCAATGAAGGTCGAACGCCGCACGGTGAACTTCTCGATCTTGGTCGGCAACGGTACCGGACCCACGACCTTGGCGCCGGTGCGCTCGGCGGTCTCGACGATCCGCTGGGCGGACTGATCCAGGACACGATGGTCGTAGGCCTTCAACCGGATGCGGATCTTCTGCTTGGCCATTCGCCTGCTACTCGATGATCTCGGTGATGACCCCGGCTCCCACCGTCAGG
>CAZJUE010000023.1:0-4897 GCA_964549025.1 uncultured Anaerolineaceae bacterium
GATCGCGCGCCGAGGCGCTCAGCGGGCTGTGGAACCGGCTGTACGCCGACTACCCGTCGCTGCGCGAGGAACGCGCGGAGGGAGCGGCTGAGGAGGAAGAGCGGGCGGAGTATGAGGCCGGGACGGTAGCGGCGGAGGAGGCCGAAGGCGAGACCGCAGCTGAGAGTGCGGGCGAGCCGCACGCCGCAGCCGAAGCCGCCGGAGCAGAACCTGAGCCGGAGGCGATCGAGCCGGAACACGTTGGGGGCGAGGAAGCGACCGCAGAGCCCGAACCGGAAGCGGCCGCATCGGTGCAGGCCGACGAGCCAACCGAGCAGGAGCAGGCCAAAGGGCTTGCCAAGCCGGCGCAGCGCCCGGCCGAGGACGCAGAGGTGCCGGAAGCAGAACTGCCGGCCTCGCTCGAGGCCCCGCTGACCTCGCTGCCGGGCATCGGTCCCAAGTCGGCCCGCACGCTGGGCAAGCTCGACCTCGAAACCCTGGGCGACCTGCTGTGGCACCTGCCGCGGCGCTACGACGACTACTCGGAACTCAAGACCATCAACCGGCTGGAGCCCGACGAAGAGATCACGGTGATCGGCACCGTCGATGAGATCTCGACCCGCAAGGTGCGCAATGGCAAGCTGCGGCTGGTCGAGGCGGTGATCGGCGACGGCACCGGCACGCTCAATGTCACCTGGTTCAATCAGGCCTGGATCGCCACTCGGCTCAAGCCCGGCAAGGCGGTGGTGCTCTCGGGCAAGACCGAGCTGTACCGCGGCCGACTGACGATGAGCAACCCGGAGTGGGAGCCATTGGAGCGAGAGCAAGTGCACACCAACCGCATCGTGCCGGTCTACCCGCTGACCTCCGGCATCACCGCCAAGTGGCTGCGCCGGGTGGTCAATTCGGTGATCGTCAGCCACGCCGGCCGGGTGCCCGATCCGCTGCCGGAAGCGATCCGGCGCGAGCAGAACCTGATGCCCTACGGCGCCGCGCTGCAGCAGGTGCACTTCCCTGACGGATGGGACCAGCTCAAACGGGCCCAGGAGCGGCTGGCCTTCAACGAAATGTTCCTGCTGCAGCTCGGGGTGCTGCGCCAGAAGCAGGGCTGGCAGGAGCTGCCCACCGAGCCGCTGGCGGTGGACGACGGCTGGGTCGACGAATTCAAGTCCAGCCTGCCCTATGAATTGACCGGCGCGCAGCTGCGGGCGCTGGAAGCGGTGCGCCACGACCTGGCCGATCCGCACCCAATGAACCGGCTGCTGCAGGGCGACGTTGGATCGGGCAAGACGGTGGTCGCCGCGGCGGCCATCGGCATCGCCGCCGCCAACGGCGTGCAGTCGGCGATCATGGCGCCCACCAGCATCCTGGCCGAACAGCACTACCGCACCTTGAGCGAGTTGCTGCCAGCGGCCGGGGTCGAGGCCGGACAGATCCGGCTGCTGTTAGGCTCCACCCCGCAAAGCGAGAAGCAGGAAATCCGGGAAGCGCTCGAGCGCGGCGAGCTGCAGGTGACGGTCGGCACCCACGCGTTGCTGCAGGAGCCGGTTGCCTTCCAGCAGCTCGGGCTGGCGATCATTGACGAGCAGCACCGCTTCGGCGTCAACCAGCGCGCCACGCTGCGCGAAAAGGGCACCAACCCAAACCTGATGGTGATGACCGCCACGCCGATCCCGCGCTCGCTGTCGCTGACGCTTTACGGCGATCTCGATCTCAGCGTAATCGACGAGCTGCCGCCCAACCGTCAGCCGGTCGAAACCCAGGTGATGCGGCCGGTCGAACGCGCCCGCGCCCACAACTTCATCCGCAACCAGCTCGAGCAAGGGCACCAGGGTTTCATTATCTACCCCCTTGTGGAAGGCTCCGATAAGGTGCAGGCCAAGGCGGCAGTCGACGAGCACAAGCGCCTACAGGTAAATGCCTTCCCCAACTTCCGCCTGGGTTTGCTGCACGGCCGGCTTAAGGCCGACAAGAAAGATCAGGTGATGGAGGATTTCCGGGCCGGCGAGTACGATCTGCTGGTGTCGACTTCGGTGGTTGAGGTCGGGGTGGATGTGCCCAACGCTACGGTGATGCTGATCGAAGGCGCCAACCGCTTCGGCCTGTCGCAGCTGCACCAGTTCCGAGGCCGGGTGGGCCGCAGCGAACACCAATCGTACTGTTTGTTGATCCCCGATCGAGCCGACGAGGCCGAGAACGAGCGGTTGAAAGCGATGGAAGCGATCTCGGACGGATTCAAGCTGGCCGAGATCGACCTGGAGCAGCGCGGGCCGGGAGACTTCCTGGGCACCCGCCAATCCGGATTCAACGAGCTGCGGGCGGCGCGGCTCACCGACGTGCGCCTGATCGAGAAAGCCCGTGGGGCCGCTGCCAAGCTGTTCGAACAGGACCCCGGCCTGCAGGCCTCCGAGCACGCGCCGTTGGGACAAGCGCTTGACCGCTTCTGGGCCAGCGCCAATGGAAAGGGAGAGATCAGCTGATGATACGGGCCGTGTTCCCAGGCACCTTTGATCCGATCCATTACGGGCACATCGACATCGCCAACCGGGCCACGAGGCTGTTCGACGAGCTGGTGGTGGCGGTATACGACCGGCCACTGAAATCGCTGCTATTCAGTCCCGCGCAGCGGCTGCAGCTGGTCCAGCAGGCCTTCGAGGGTGAAGCCGGCGTGCGAGTGACGATGTTCAGTGGGCTGATCGTCGAGTTCTGCAAGGAGATCGATGCCCAGGTGATCGTGCGCGGCCTGCGGGTGTTCTCAGATTTCGAGCACGAATTCCGCATGGCGCTGGCCAACCACCGGCTGGCGCCGGACATTGAGGTGGTGGCCTTCATCACCCAGGAGCAGCACAGCTTCCTCACTGGATCGACGGTGCGCGAGATCGCCTCGCTGCAGGGCGACGTCAGCAGCATGGTGCCGGATTTCGTTTCGGCCGCGCTGGACGCCCGCTTTGAGGAACT
The DNA here is from genome assembly GCA_964549025.1 of uncultured Anaerolineaceae bacterium. Lineage (GTDB taxonomy): Bacteria > Chloroflexota > Anaerolineae > Anaerolineales > E44-bin32 > JADFRG01. Next base: position 2,938 of record CAZJUE010000023.1, read on the forward strand.
GGGCGATGGCTTCGACGGGATGACTTCGTTGCGGGATTGAGCCGGCCAGCCGCCTGCCCCAGTCAACGCAAGCGGCCCGAGACCCTGCCGGAACGCAGCGCCCCATCCCCATTTGACCAGATTTCAACTGTGGTGTAGTCTTTCGCGCTGATTGCCGTTCCGGCGGGAGCGCCCCGCCAGGCGGGTGAGGCCCCACCTGGCACGCCCCGACGGGTATAAACACTACGGGACAGGGACCACTGCGTGGCCCAGGCCGGAGGACCCGTTATGGACATACTGCACCTGGTGGACCGACTCGAAGAGTTGTTTAACGAGAGCCGGCCCATTCCATTGACCCACAGCGTGATCGTGGACGAGGACCGCGTGCTGGAGATCATCGACCAGATGCGCATCTCGATCCCCGATGAAGTAAAGAAGGCCCAGCAGGTCTTGGCGCAGCGCGACCGGGTCATGGCCCAGGCGCAGGAAGAGGCCAACCGGACGCTCTCGATCGCCAAGAAGCAGGGCGAGCAGTCGCTGGCTAAGGACTCGATCGTGCAGGCTGCCCACGAGCGGGCCGAACAGATCCTCGATCAGGCGCGAGCCGAAGTGGAGGCGATGCGGGTGGAGGCCGACGAGTATGTGATCGACGCGCTGGCCAGCCTGGAAGACGAGCTCACCCGGTTGCTGAACCAGGCCCGCAACGGAATCGCCAAGCTGAACGTCGAGCGGCAGCGCGCCATGGTGGAGCAGGCCCCGCAGCAAGCTCCCGAGCAGCCCAAGCAGCCCCCGCAGCCAGTAACCGAAGGCTGAAGCGCAAAACCCCAAGAATTCGAATCGCGCCCTGACGGGCGCGATTTTCATTTACGTCGCAGGTGAGTTATGGGCCGCTGCGTGGCGCTCGGTCAATGAGCCCCGGACAGCGCCCGTTCGCCGAAAGTCTGTGCGCCCTACCCCGAACGCAGCTCGGCTTCCGCTTCAGCTCCCGCCTCGGCTGACTGACCAAAGTCGATGCCGCGACGCTCGATGACCGCCTCGATGAAGCCGCGGAACAGCGGGTGCGGCCGGTTCGGCCGCGAGAGGAACTCGGGGTGGAACTGGCTGCCGAGCATGAAGGAGTGGTCCCGCAGCTCGGCGATCTCGACCAGCCGTCCATCCGGCGACATGCCCGAGTACACCAATCCGTGCTCATTCAGGATCTCACGGTAGGTGTTGTTGAATTCGAAGCGGTGGCGGTGCCGCTCGTCGATCGACTCGGTGCCGTAGGCCGCCCGCGCCCGGGTGCCCTCCACCAGTTCGCAGGGGTAGAGGCCGAGCCGCATGGTGCCGCCCATCTCTCCGATGCCGCGCTGCTCCGGCAGCAGGTCGATCACCGGGTGCGGCGTGCTGCGGTCGAATTCGGTCGAGTTGGCATCTTCGCTGCCGAGCACGTGGCGCCCGAACTCGATCACCATCACCTGCATCCCTAGGCACAGCCCCAGGTAGGGCACCCGGTTCTCCCGCGCGTAGCGGGCAGCGGCGATCTTGCCCTCGATGCCGCGCGAACCGAACCCGCCCGGCACGATGATGCAGTCGGCCCGCTGGAGATCCTCCCAACCGCGGCCCTTCTCGAGCTCGGCCGAGTGCAGCCATAAGATCTCGCTCTCCACCCCACCGACCAGTGAGGCGTGCCGCACCGCCTCACGCACGCTCATGTAGGCGTCCTGCAGCTCGACGTATTTGCCGACCAGCGCCAGGAGAACCTTGGGACGCGACTCGCGCTCGCGGGCCACCAGCCGCTCCCACTCGGACCAATCCGGCGGCTGCGCGGTCTCGAGCTCTAACCGGCGCACGATCAGGTCGCCCAAACTCTCAGCCTCCAGCAGCAGTGGGACCTCGTACAGGCTGTCGGTGGTGGTGACCGGAATGACCGCCTTGGGTTCGACGTCACAAAACAGCGCGATCTTCTCGCGGATGCTCTCCCCGACCGGGTGGTCGGAGC
>CAZJUE010000023.1:4907-6054 GCA_964549025.1 uncultured Anaerolineaceae bacterium
CACATCCGGCGAGATACCGATGGAACGCAGCTCGCGCACCGAGTGCTGGGTGGGCTTGGTCTTGAGCTCCCCGGTGGCGCCGATGTGCGGCAGCCAGGTCAGGTGCACGAACATCACGTTCTGGCGGCCGATGTCGCCGCGCATCTGGCGCAGCGCCTCCAGGAACGGCAGCGATTCGATGTCGCCAACCGTTCCGCCGACCTCCACCAGCACCACCTCGGCTCCGGTCTCGCCATGCACCTCGCGGATGCTGCTCTTGATCTCGTTGGTGATGTGGGGAATGACCTGGATGGTGCCGCCCAGGAAGTCGCCCCGGCGCTCCTTCGAGATCACGTTGGAGTAGATCTGCCCGGTGGTCAGGTTGCACACCCGGCTGAGGCTGGCGTCGATGAAGCGCTCGTAGTGACCCAGGTCTAGGTCGGTCTCCGAGCCGTCGTCCAGCACGAACACCTCCCCATGCTGGTACGGGCTCATGGTGCCCGGATCGACGTTGATATACGGATCGAGCTTCTGGATCGAAACCTTGAGCCCGCGCTCCTTGAGCAGTTTGCCGATCGCCCCGGTGGTCACGCCCTTGCCGACCGTGCTGACCACGCCGCCGGTCACGAAGATGTATTTGGTTCCCTCACCCATCGAATCCTCCCCAAAAAGGGCGGCGGGGAGGCCCCTTCCCAGGTGCCTCCCCGCGGTCACTCAGCATCGGATCTTGGTTGCCCAACCCTCATCCGACGAGCTCCTCGAGATCGCCTACTGCACGTCGCATTTCCAGTAAGACCAGGCCCAATTTGGCCTGCTGCCGGGCCAGCACGGTGAGCACCGCCTCGTGGCCAGAGGCCATCAGCAGCACGTAACCGGTCTCGCCGTGAATGTACACCTCATCCAGAAAGCCGCGTCCAAGCTCGGTGGCGATCCGTTCGCCCAGGCTGAGCATGGCGGCCGACATGGCGGAAACCCGATCCTCCTCGACGCCGGCGGGCAGCGAGGAGGCCATGATCAGGCCGTCCACACTGACTACTGCCGAAGCTTCGATGTCTGGGGTTCGGCCCTGCAAATCCCGCAGACGATCGACCATGTGATCGGTCCGCGTCTTTTCTGCCATTGCTCACCCGGCGATAACCGGCACAGTCTACCATGGGGGGTAGGGCCG
>CAZJUE010000023.1:6154-18615 GCA_964549025.1 uncultured Anaerolineaceae bacterium
AGCAGGTCGGCCGCGCCTTCCCGCTGCACCACGTACACGTCATTGGCGCCAGTCTCAATGATCTCGGAGATCGACCCGAGCTGCACCCCACCCTGGTCGAGCACCGCCAAACCCAGGATCTGCCAGCGGTAGTAGGTGCCTTCCGGCAGCGGTTCGGCGTGCTCCAGCGCGATGCGGATCGGACGCCCCCGGAGGGACTCGGCGGCGTCGCGGTCTTCATAGCCCTCCAGGTGCAGGATGTGACGTCCACGGTGGGCTCGCAGCGAGATCACCAACTCCGGCCGTTCAGCCGTGCCGAGGTACAGCTCGCCGCCGGGCTGGATCGCACGAAAAGTCTCGGATGAGGCCTCGACCAACAGATCACCGCGCACACCGTGCGGGCGGATGACCTGGCCGACGACCAAGAAGTCGGGCAAAGCCGGATTGGAAGATCGCTGGGTGTCTGGGGGTGGTTCTGGCCGTGACCGGCGGGAGCGGTCAGCCATCGGTGTACTTACTTGATATCGAGGTAGCTACGCAGATTGTGCTTGGAGGCCGGCACCCGCAGCAGCGTACGCATGGCATTGGCCACCCGGCCGTTGCGTCCGATCACCCGCCCCATGTCTTCTTCGGCAACCCGCAGCTCGATGCGGAGCTCGCGGGCGGTGCGGCGCTCGCGCACGTCGACCTCGGTCGGGTCGTCGACCATCGACTTGGCGATGTATTCGATCAGCTCTTTCATTCTTGTTCGGTGTCGTCCCCAGAGTCGGCGTCGGCTTGCTCATCGGTATCGTCAGCCGCGCCTTCCTCGGTCTCGGCTTCCGGCTCGTCGGCCTCTGCCTCGGCCTCCGGCTGTTCGGCTTCTGCCTCAGGCGCCTCTTGCTCTTCAGCTGCCGCTTCCGCTTCGGCCTCTGCCTCAGGCGCTTCTTCCGCCTGCGCTTCGGTTTCCGCTTCCGCTTCGGCCTCTGCCTCGGGTGCTTCTTCCGCCTGCGCTTCAGCTTCCGGTTCCGCTTCGGCTTCGGGCGCTTCTGCCTCGGGCTCCGCGGCTTCAGCTGCGGCCGCCGGCTGCGCTGCTTCGGCGGCTTGCTTCTCCTTGCGCTTCCGCTTCTTGGAAGGCTGACCGATCAGGTCATCGCGGCGGGTGCGCGGGTCGACTTCCGGAACGGCGGCGCCCGCCTCCTCCACCAGCTTCTCGATCGGCTCGCCGGCCTTGAAGCGCTCCCAGCGATCCCAGGTGCCCAGCGCGGTCAGCGTCTGGACCACCGATTCGGAAGGCTGCGCGCCATGCTGCATCCAGTGGAACAGCCGTGCCTCGTCGATCTGGATGGTCGACGGCTGGGTGCGCGGGTTGTAGAAGCCGATCGCTTCCAGGAATCGCCCGTCGCGCGGGCTCTCCCTGTCGGCCGCTACGATGCGGAAACTCGGTTGATTGCGTGCGCCTACCCGGCGCATGCGGATGCGGACCATATGTTATTCCTCACGCAAACCTCCGAGGCTGGTTCCTCCTCGGAGGTCCGTTCTCGCTACGCTTACAGTGTACCGCACGACCTGCAAGTCTGGGCCGGCGGTTTGTTGGCGGGCACCATTCTAGCCGCCGTACCGGGGCAGGTCAAGGTGGTGAGGGGAGGATCAATACCAGAGGCACTTCGCCTTAGGGGCTCAGTACCACAGGCACTTCGCCTCAGGGGCTCAGCAGTGCCAGGCCAATCTCACGCGCGGTCACCAAGCTGGCGTCTTCCAGCACGACCACCACCACCCGTCGGGCGCGCTCGATGCCGATAAACCAGGTGGCCGAACCAGCGCCGCTGACCGCGGTCGCCAGGTAGCCTACCCGGTCGGGATCGACCGGTTCCAGCGCATCGATGGTCACCTGCGCGGCGGTCGGGGAAACGACCACCTGCTCGTCGCCCAAGCGGGGCAACGCCTGCCAGCTGCCTCCCGGCGCCATGATTTCCTGCACCACGCTCAGCGACGGGCGCACTCCTGCGCCGGCCAGCGCTGAGTAGGCGCGCGCCAGCTGCAGCGGGGTGATCACCAGCTGTCCCTGACCGATGGCAATCCCGGCCTGCTGCAGCTGCTCGAATTCAGCCGGCATGGGCTGCCGCTGCGGGGCCTCCCCCAGTTCCAGACGGATCTCAGGCGCCTCCGACAGGCCGAAGCTGGCCAGCGCCTGCTCCAGCGCCGCGATGCCCATTTGCTCGCCCAGCGCAGCAAATGGTCCGGCGCACGCGTTACGCAGCGCCGCGCTCCAGCTCGGCTCGGCTCCGGGCGCCAGCGGCTGCTGGCAGCCAAAGCGCCGTCCGAACAGCTCGATCTCGGCGGTGAGATCGTTCGGCGCAACACTTGAATCCACTGCGCCTTCGGACACTCCCCAGGCGAACAGCAGCGGCGCCAACGACATCCCCGGCTGGTAGTAGCCCTGGGTGGCACGATTGACCAGCGGCGCGTCCTGCCGCTGCACCAGTTCAGACCACTGCTCGGCCAGCCGATTGGGGTCGAAGCTCGGCGCCGAAGCCATCGCCAGCACTTCGCCGGATACCGGATCCAAGGCTACCGCCGCGCCCAACCGGCCCTCCAATTCCGCCGCTGCGGTTCGCTGCAAGTCAGTGTCGATGGTCAGACGCAGGCTGGATCCGTCGGGCGGCACGCCATATAGCAGCTGATGCCACCAGGCTCCCAGCGGATCCGGTCCGGCCACGCCCCGCAAGTAGCCATCCATACTGCTCTCCAGGCCAGACTGGCCGTACAGCGGCGAGTCATAGCCGGTAACCGGGGCGGTCTCCGGCACCAAATAGCTGCGTTGGTACTCGCCCAGCGCTCCTACGGTGGTGACCAGCAGCTCGCCGTTGCGATCGAGGATTTCACCTCGCCGCGAGTCCAGGCTGTCGAGCACCCGACGCGGGTTATCGGTGCGCCCGGTCAGGTTGTCCACCCGAACGATCCCCCACCAGCCGACCGCCAAGGCGCAGGCCACCCACCCCAGGTTGAGCAGGTTCTGGGTACGCAATATCGGCGGAGCGAACCGACCCACCGGCCCCATCCGCTGGCGGGAGAGCAGCAGCAGGAAGCCCAACCCGATCATGCTGGTGACCAGCGATGAGCCACCGTAGGAAATCAGCGGCAGCGTCACCCCGGTGATCGGCAGCAGGCGGGTGACGCCGGCCACGATCAGCAGTACCTGCAATGCCAGCGCAGCCGACACGCCGCCGGCCAACAGCACCACGAACGGTTCGCGGGCCCGCACCGCGATCCGCAACCCGCGGCCCACCAGCAGGGCGAACAGGCTGAGCAGCGCCACCGCGCCGACCAGGCCCCACTCCTCGGCTATGGCGGAGAACACGAAATCAGACTGCACCACCGGCACGGCGTTCGGGGCCCCCAGCCCGGGGCCGGAGCCGAGCACGCCTCCACTGGCGATGGCGATCACCGATTGCACAATCTGATAGCCGGCGCCGCTCGGATCCGACCACGGATCCAACCAAGCGTCCAACCGCGCGTGCACCAGGTCCAGCGTCAGATAGCCGACCACCCCACCGGCCACCGCCAGGCTGCCGGCCGCCGCCAGCACGGCAAAATGCCCATAGGCGAAATAGACCATAGTGGCCAGCACGGCAAGGAACAACAGCGCGGTGCCCAGATCCCGCTGGGCCAGCAACAGCAGGCCGGAGATGGCCGCCGCCAACACCAGCGGCAGCAAATCGCGCGCCCAGTTCACTGGCATGCGCACCAGCATCTTGTCGGAAAGGTAGGCGGCGACGAACACGATCAGCAGCAGCCGCAGCGGCTCCGACGGCTGCAGGTAAATGCCGCAGCAGCCCAGCCACAGGCGCGGTTCGCCCCCGGCCGGGTTGGTGCCGAATACCAAGGTCAGGGCGGTGAGCAGCAACCCGCCGGCCAACCACAGATAGCGGTAGCGCCGCAGCCAGCCCAGGTGGCGCGGGCTGCGCAGCAGCTCGACCAGCGCCAGCGTACCGACCAGGAACCAGGCCGTCTGACGAGCTCCCAGACCAGGAGCCAGCCGCCAGATCACCAACAATCCCCAGCCGGAGAGCAGCAGGATCAGCGGCAGCAGCATCGGGTCGCGTCCCGGGTTGGCGCGTGACAGTCCGCGGCGCAGCAGCCAGGCGGCAACCGCCCAGCCGGGCAGCGCCAGCCAGTGCGCCAGGCTGTCCTGCAGCGGTTGCCCATCGGAGAGGCGGGCCAGCGTGAGCGTCAGCGCCAGCAACAACAAGAAGCCCATCGCCAGCTGGAGCAGCCGCAATTCGCGCTGCTCGAGCTCGGCCCGGACTTCAGTCGAGATATCGCCGAACAAGCGGTTTCAGCCCTCGGCCACTCCGCCAGCCTCAGCCGAGATATCGCCGAACAAGCGGTTTCAGCCTCTGGAGGGTTTCAGGGGGGATGTACTCCGGCTTCGTGATCAGTGCATCGTGCAAGGCGTCCTTGCACTCGCAATCCCGCTCGGCCGACAGCCGCGGCAGCAGCGCGCGCAGCGCGTCCTGGGCCAGCCTGCTGTTGGCCTGCAGTGTACGCACCACCATCTCGACCGTGACCGGCGCCTCGGACCGGTGCCAGACGTCGTAGTCGGTCACGTGGGCCATCACCCCATAGCACAGCTCGGCCTCGCGGGCCAGGAAGGCCTCCGGTGAGGTGGTCATACCGATGATCGACATGCCCCAGGCGCGGAAGGTGTTTGACTCGGCGCGGGTCGAAAAGCGCGGGCCTTCGATAGTGATGTAATCGCCCCCGCTGTGGACGGCGCCACCGGCTTCCTTGACGCTCTCCACCAACCAGCCGGAAACGTCCGGGCAGAACGGATTGGCCACGCTGAGGTGCGCCACCAGGCCGCCCTCGAAGAAGCTGCGCGGCCGATCGCGGGTGAGATCCATCAACTGGTCGGGGATCACGATCTCACCCGGCGCGTAGTCCTCGCGCAGCGAGCCGCAAGCGCTGACCGAGACCACCCGCTCAACTCCCAGGGTTTTGAAGGCGTAAATGTTGGCCCGATAGTTGACTTCGGTGGGCGACAGCGTGTGGCCGATGCCGTGACGGGCCAGAAAGGCCACCGGCGTGTCGTCGAGCTCGCCCAGCACGATCGGTGAACTCGGGTCTCCAAACGGCGTGCTGACCTGGCGGGTCTCCTCGACCTGCAGTTCTTCCATGGCGTACAGCCCTGAACCGCCGATGATGCCGAGGGGTGGTGCGCTGCTCACAATAGCTGCTCCATGTGCGATCTGCGGCCGCCGGCGGCGGGCGAACTCACCCGTCCCCTTGAGGGGGCCGCTCGGTGGCAGCCAGCTCGGCGTCGACTTCTATCGTGGGCGGCCCACTCTTGAGCTCGAGGGTAACGGTACCCAGGCGCAGCCGGTCGCCGTAGGTGACTACCATCGGTTCGAGCAGCTCCATATCGTTCACCCCGGTACCGTTCTTCGACCCCAGGTCTTCCAACCACCATTGGCCGCCCTGGAAGGAGAGCCGGGCGTGATGTGAGGAGACCGTGGTTTCGTCCAGCCGAATGGTGTTGTCGGCCGCCCGCCCCAACAGATTGAGCGGCGCCAGCACGAAGCTGCTCCCAGGATCGGGATCAGTCAGCAGGGTGAGGTGGGAGGGCGGCGCGGAGATCTGCTCGGTGGCTGCCCCGGCGGAGTCACGGCGCAGGTAGAGCAGGGTGGCGCCCAGGAACGCGTACAGAACCACCGCCAGCGCCAGGCGCAGCGCCAGCAGCACTGCCTCGGGGCTCATTGCCCCTTGTTCTTATCCCAGCCGCCTGTGACCGTGCGTTGGTCCCCGGCAGGGCGCGGGGGAAACGGAGGCGTGTAGGCGGTCGCCGTATCGGGCGGCCCGCCGGGGTCCTCGCCATAAACCAGCCGCAGCTTGGCGATGGTGATCACATCGCCGGGACGCAAGATATGCTGTTTGACTTTGCGGCCGTTGACTTGGGTGCCGCCGGTGGATCCCAGATCGAAGAGTACGAACCGCCCTTCGCGGATCCGCAACTGCGCGTGGGTGCGTGAGACGTGCGGCTCTTCCAGAATGATCTGATTATCGATGCGGCGGCCGACGTTGATCACCGGTCGGTCGAGCGAGAAGTGGCGCCCATCGTCCAGGATCAGGAAGGCACCTTTGGGGAGTTTGCCGGGCGTGGTGCGTGGCTCGCGCACCATGGATTGGGTGAACTCGAGCGGATTGCTGCTGTGCCAGGAGATCACCCGGATCTCACGCCTGGACAAGGTCGGATCACTGGCCAGGGTGATGCTCGGTTCCTGTGCCAGCATGTAGCCGCATTGAGCGGCAACCTTGCCCAGCCCTTCGGACAGCGTGGTCTGGATGTCGGGCACCTGGCGCAGTACGTTTTCGGCGTCCTCCGGATGCAGCGTCAGCGCGAACTCATTGGGAGCGTATGCGGCGCCGGCGTCGTTGCGGCGCACACCGTCCGACATAGTGCGAGCAAGCTGCGCCGCCAGGCTGGAGGTCGAGATCTCATCTCCCAGCAAACGGGCCAGCGAGCCTTCGAAGAGCTTTTCGAATTGGACTTCGAGCTTAGAGAACTGCTCGCGCATCAGCGGCATTATAAACGCAAACTCGCCACCGCTGGTTTTCCCGAATCGGCGCGTGCGCTGCCGGGTTGTGATGGATGCTTGGTTTGAAGTTGGACGGGGGGTCCGGCGAGGGCCGGGCCGAGCCGGCCAAGCTGAGCAAGACCCCTGGCCGGGAAGGTGCGTGGATTAGTCCGGTTTTGACATCTCGACCGTCGAGAGGTCGAGCGGAGTGACCTTGTCCCGATCGGTGCCCGTCTTGAACGGCGGCTTGTACGGCGGGGTGACGTCCGGCGGGCCCTCGACGTCTTCGTTGTAGATCAGCTGAACGGTCGCCAGCGCGACCACGTCGCCGGGCTGCAGCACTCCTTCCTGCACCAATTTGCCGTTGATGCGGGTGCCGGCAGCGGAGTTGAGGTCGTAAAGCACGAACCGGCCGCCCCGAACCCGCATCTGGGCGTGCCGGCGGGAGATGTGCGGGTCTTCCAGCACCAGGTGGTTGTCGAGCCGGCGGCCGATGTTGATCAACGTGCGATCGAGCGGAAAGTGCTGGCTTCCTTCGATCATGAAGAACGCACCCGGCGGGGGCGTTTCGGCTTGTTCGTCCTGTTCGCCGGCGTGTGGTTCCTTGACCGGATCGCTGCTGCGCCAGGCGATCACCCGAATCTGGGAACGCTTCAAGGTGGGATCGGTCGCCAGGGTGATGTGCGGTTCGCGAGTCAGCCGGAATTCGGAGCCGTCCAGCGAAGACTGCAGGGCATCTGTCAGCCGGGTCTGCGGAGTGGTGTCCAGCTTGGTCAGCGCGTCGTAGACTTTGGGGTGCATGCTGAGCGTGAACTGATCGGGCGCGTACGGCTTCCCGTCCTCCGAGGACTTTGAACCCGCCCGAATCTCACGAGCCCACATTGCTGCTATCGCTTCACGTTCGAATTCCCCCCTGGGAAGCGCGGCCATCAGCTCATCGACAAAGCCGTTGAGCTGCTCCTCCAGATGCTTGAGCTGCTCTTCCATCAGCGCCATTATACAGAATCCGAACCGTGCTTCAACCAAAGCCCTGCTCCTAGTGCGGCTCAGCCGATCCAACCACCCGATCTGGAATCTCACTGGTTCCGCGGCCGGTTGCAGGCAACCACAGCCCTGCTCCTACTCCCCCCATCACAGGATCAGCCGGATATACTGGGAATGTGAGCTACGAGGAACTCGAACATACCGCCGACTGGGCGATTCGGGTGCGGGGCTCCGACCTGGCTGAGCTGCTGCGGAACGCGGTGGCCGGCATGCTGGAGCTCGCCGGCGCCGAGCTGGGAGACGATCCGGGGCGCCAACGGGCTGTCGAGCTCGACTCGCACGACCCCGAATCGCTGGTGGTCGACTTCCTGACCGAGCTGGTGGTGGCGCTGGAACTGCGCAATTCGGGGTTCCGCGAGCTCAAGCTGCAGATCGAGGATGGGCGGCGATTGACCGGCAGCGTGCGAGAGGCGCCGCTGCGCCACATCGCCAAGCCGATCAAGGCAGTGACCTACAGCGAACTGAGTGTTGAACACGACGCGGACGGCTACTCCGCCACCATCGTGTTCGACGTGTAGCTGCACGGAAAGGGGATAATTCCGTGATCCGCAAACAAGACTTCGAACGCCGCGGCCCCTACGTATGGGAGATCCCGACCTCGGCCCGCGATGACATGCGGGTCCCGGTTCGGCTGTTCGCCGACGACCGGCTGCTGGAGGCCGCGCTGGACGACAAATCGCTCCAGCAGGCCATCAACGCTGCGACGCTGCCGGGACTGGTCGGCCACGTCACCGTGATGCCGGACGTGCATCAGGGCTACGGCTTCCCGATCGGCGGAGTGGCGGCCAGCGAGCTGCCGAGCGGCGTGATCTCGCCCGGCGCGATCGGCTACGACATCAACTGCGGCGTGCGGCTGCTGGCCAGCCGGGTGGAATACGGCGAGGCCGAGCAGCGGCTGCCCGACCTAGCGGACGCGCTGTATCGCAACTGCCCCAGCGGGGTTGGCGTCAAAGGCAGCGTCCGGCTGAGCGCCAAACAGCTGGACCAGGTGTGCCGGGATGGCTCGCAGTGGGCGCTTGGGAATGGCTATGCGCAAGAGCAGGACCTGGAGCGCACCGAGGAAGGCGGCCGGATTCCGGGCGCTGATCCGAAAGCGGTCAGCCAGCGGGCCAAACAGCGCGGCCGACCGCAGCTCGGGACCCTGGGCGCCGGCAACCACTTCGTCGAGGTCGACATCGTCGACCAGCTCTTCGACGCCGAGGCGGCGCAGGCGATGGGCTTGCGCGAAGGATGCCTGGTGGTGCAGATCCACTGCGGCTCGCGCGGCCTCGGCCACCAGATCTGCACCGACTATGTGCGCGAGTTCCAGCCGGCGGTACAACGCTACGGGATCAAGCTGCCCGATCGCGAGCTGGTGTGCGCCCCTTTGGATTCGCCGGAAGGCAAACGTTACCTGGCGGCCATGGCTTGCGCCGCCAACTATGCCTTCGCCAACCGCCAGATCATGGCCCAGCACGTTCGCCGCTCCTTTGAAGAAGCGCTAGCCGGGCAGGTCAAGGACTTCGACCTGCACCAGGTCTACGACATCGCCCACAACATGGGCAAGATCGAGGAGCACCAGCTCAACGGCGACCGGGTGCGGGTGTGCGTGCACCGCAAGGGTGCCACCCGGGCTTTCGGCCCGGGCTTCGAGGGCCTGCCGGACGAGTACCGCCCGCTGGGCCAGCCGGTGCTGGTTCCGGGAAGCATGGGCACCGCCTCCTGGGTGCTGATGGGCACCGAGGGCAGCATGCAGCAGTCGTTCGGCTCCACCTGCCACGGCGCCGGCCGGACGATGAGCCGCACCAAGGCCAAGAAGACCGTGCGCGGCGATCGCCTGCGCGAGGAGCTCGAACGCCGGGGCATCAGCGTGCGCGCCGGCTCGATGCCCGGACTGGCCGAAGAGGCCCCCACCGCCTACAAGGACGTGGACGCGGTGGTCGAGGTGGTCTCGAAAGCCGGCATCGCCAAGAAGGTCGCCAGGCTGAGGCCGGTAGCCGTCATCAAAGGTTGAGCCCCTAGTCCGGCCGAAGTCCCCAAGGGGTTTAGGCCTGTCGCGGTTATCAAGGGATAAGGCAGCGCACGGGAAGAAGTCCCCAATTCAATCTCCCTAAAAACCCTTGACAAAATCCAGTTTATCGATAGAATCCTCTTCACCGTTCAAATAAATTACAATGATGAAATCTGATGAACTAAGGGACGTCCACCAGATCGAGGACCTCGACACGCTGCGGGTGATGGCCGATCCGCTGCGGGTGCACATCGTCGAGATCCTGATTTCGGAGCCGCTGCCGGTCAAGCAGATCGCCCAGCGTTTGGGCCTCTCCCCCAGCAAGCTGTACTACCACGTGAACCAGCTGGAAGAGCACGGGTTGATCCAGGTGGTCGATACCCGCATGGTGTCCGGCATCGTCGAGAAGCAATACCGCGCGGTGTCGAAGCAGTACCGCGTCAAGCACGAATTGCTCTCGACCGCAACCGAAGAAGGGCGCCGAGGGGTAAACACCGCAATCACCGCTGCCATCGATTCGACCAAAGACGACATCCTGCGCAGCCTCGAGGCGCGGCAGTTCGAAACCGAGCATGGGGCACCGCCGCACCCGCGCAAGGCGTTGGTGGTGCGCCACCACAAGCGCCTATCTGAAAGCGATGCCGATGAGTTCCGCCGCCGGCTCAACGCCTTGGCCGACGAGTTCGACGAGGCACCCGAAAGCGATCCGGAGGGGCAGTCGTTTGGACTGCTGATCGCCTACTATCCGAGTTTCTACTTCCCAGAGGACGAGAGCGAAAATGAATCCTGAAACTGTCGACCAACGGCCGCGCAGTATGCGGACCTTCATCATCATCTGGGCCGGACAGGTCGTTTCCATTGTCGGCTCCGGGTTGACCGGCTTTGCGCTGGCAGTGTGGATCTTCCAGCGCACCGGCGAGGCAACCCCGTTTGCGCTGACCGCGCTGTTCGCCAGCCTGCCGCGGGTGCTGATCGCCCCGGTGGCCGGGGCGGTGGTGGACCGGGTCAGCCGGCGCACGATCATGATCCTGGCAGACACCGGCAACGCGCTGCTCACCCTGGCGGTGTTCTTGATGCTGCGCAGCGGCGAGCTGCAGATCTGGCAGATCTTCACGGTGGCCGGCGTGGGCTCGATCTTCAGCGGCTTTCAGGAACCGGCCTACATGGCCTCGATCACCATGCTGGTGCCCAAGCGCCACTTCGCCCGAGCCAGCGGAATGGTTCAGATGGCCAGCGCGATCGAGAGCCTGGTTGCTCCGCTGGTGGCCGGCATCCTGTTCGTCTCCATCGGCTTGCAGGGGATCGTGCTGATCGACTTCGCCACCTTCTTCTTTGCCATCGGTGCGCTGCTATTCGTGCGCATTCCCGATCCGGAGCCGACCGAAGAGGAGCGGGAAGAGCAGCGCACGGTATGGGGAGACATCGCATTCGGCTGGAATTACCTGCGAGCTCGATCGGGGCTGTTGGGCCTGCTGATCTATTTCGGGCTGGTCAACTACATGCTCAACGGCGTGTTCGTGCTGCTGGGCCCAATGATTCTGAGCTTCACCACCGCCGCGACGCTAGGCGTGCTGCAAACCGTGATGGGCGTCGGCATGCTGGTGGGAAGCATCGCCATCAGCACCTGGGGCGGGCCCAGCCGCAAGGTCCTTGGGCTGCTCAGCTTCATCGGCATCGGAGGAGTCGGCCTGGCGGTAATGGGCTTGCAGGCCTCGCCTTGGGTGATCGGCGGCGGCTTGCTGATGCTGGCGCTAATGGTGCCGATGGCTTCCGGCACCAGCCAGGCCATCTTCCTTTCCAAAGTCGAGCCGGCCGTGCAGGGACGCGTGTTCGCCATGCGCGGCATGGTGGCGCGCTCGATCATCCCGTTGGCCTTCCTGACCGCCGGGCCACTGGCCGATCGAGTATTCGAACCATTGATGCGCGATCCCGGTTCACCGGTACTCGCCGCCGTCGGCGAGCTAATCGGCACTGGCGCCGGCCGGGGCATCGGCTTGATGTTTGTGGCGGCGGGGCTGCTCATGCTGATCGCCACCGGCGTAGCCTACGCCTACCCGGGAGTGCGGCTGGTCGAGCAGCAACTGCCCGACGTGGTCGACGATGAGGAGCCGGTGGAGCACGAAGAGGAAACCGCGCAGGCGCCGGTCCCAGAGCCTGCCCCTGCCGACTAGCACCGTGGGCGAAGTCGTGATCTAGGAGGGTTGCCTGCCCGGCAGGCTGCATCCCCCACCGGAATCGAATCGCAACATAAAACGGAGGCCCTCTGGCCTCCGCTACCTTTCTGCCTGCAACTTGCCTGCCGGCGGGCCGCTAGTGGGGCAGCAGCTTCAGGAACCGCCGCTTGCCGACCTGCAGCACCGCGCTGCCGTCAATCTGCAGCGGCTGGTTGGGATCGTCAATCGGTTGGTCGTCCAGCCGCACCCCGCCCTGCTTTACCAGCCTGCGCACCTGGCTGCGGCTCTCGACCAGACCCGACTCGACCAGCACATCGATCACGCTGGCTCCCGCGCCTACCGGAAATTCGTCCATTTGTTCCGGCAGACTGCCCTCCTGGAACACCCGCTTGAAGTCGGCCTCCGCGGCAGCTGCGCCCTGCTCGCCGTAGTAGATCTCGACGATCTCCCGGGCGACTTTCATTTTGACGTCCCTGGGATGCGCCTTTCCGCTTTCCAACTCGGTCTCCAGCGCGGCGATCTCGTCCGGCCCCCAGCGGGTGGCCAGCCGGAAGTAGTCGGGCATTGCCGTGTCCGGCACGCTCATCACCTTGCCATACATGTCTTCGGCGGTGGTGTTGAGCGGGATGTGGTTGCCGAGCGATTTGCTCATGCGGATCACGCCATCGGTGCCGGGCAGGATGCCCAAGATGATGCCGATGTTGGGCTTCTCGCCCA